>JARBUO010000043.1 GCA_029239605.1 Bacillota bacterium
AAGATAATCCACGCAATAGTCCAGCACCTCATACATAATATCCTTCGGCTCTCCTACGCTCAGTCCGCCGATGGCGTAGCCCGGAAGATCCAGTTCTACAATTTCCATGGCACTCTGATAACGAAGGTCCTGATACATTCCGCCTTGCATGATTCCGAATAAGGATTGGAAATCCTCATTCTTATTGGCCTCCTTGCACCGTTTCAACCACCGGGTGGTTCTTTCCAGAGAGTTCTTTACATATCCGCGGTCAGCGGGATAAGGGGCGCATTCGTCAAAGGCCATAATGATGTCAGATCCCAGCGCGTTTTGGATTTCAATGGATTTTTCAGGGGAAAGCATATGCTTTGACCCGTCGATATGAGATCGGAATTCTACCCCTTCTTCTGTGATCTTTCGAAGATCACCAAGGCTGAATACCTGAAACCCTCCGCTGTCCGTCAGGATCGCTCTGTCCCAGTTCATAAATTTATGAAGACCGCCGGCTTCTCTGACGATTTCATGTCCTGGACGCAGATAGAGATGATAGGTGTTGGACAGGATAATCTGTGCCCCCATCTCCTTTACTTCGTCCGGACGCATCGCTTTTACCGTAGCGGCTGTTCCTACAGGCATGAAAACAGGGGTTTCAATGCTCCCGTGCGGAGTATGAACCCTTCCTCTTCTTGCTTTTGATTTCGAATCTTTTTTTATTAATTCATACGTAACTGCTGCCATATTCCCCTCAATATATTATAAATGATAGATGATAGATGGATCCCATTCCTGGATATCCGTGACGATATCTGTTTTAGGTTGCCACAATTCCTATACGATAAACATTGCATCACCGTAGCTGAAAAACCGGTAGTTCTGCGCTACTGCTTCGTTGTAAGCTGAAATAATATTCTCTCTATTATACAGTGCAGACACCAGCATTAGCAAGGTGGATTTTGGAAGATGGAAATTGGTAATCAGACAGTCAACAACCTTGAACCGATAACCGGGATAGATAAAGATTCCCGTACTGCCTTCTCCGGGCGCAATGGTTCCGTCATCCTCTGCCGCACTTTCCATGGTACGTGTTGATGTCGTACCCACAGATATAATTCTGCCGCCGGATCGCTTTGTTTCGTTTATGATGTTCGCATTTTCTTCATCGATGTGATATTCTTCAAAGTGCATCTTGTGTTCTTCAATGGTTTCACATTTCACGGGGCGGAAGGTTCCGATTCCCACATGGAGCGTTACATAAGCAAGCTTTATGCCTTTTTCTTCTGCTCTGTGAAGCAAATCCTCTGTAAAATGGAGCCCTGCGGTTGGTGCTGCTACGGACCCTTCTTCTTTGCAATAGACCGTCTGATACCGGTCTTTGTCTTCAGCTCCGCTTTCCCTTTCGATATACGGCGGAAGCGGAATTTTGCCCAGTTGTTCTAACAGTTCCAGGAAGACGCCTTCATATTCAAACTTCACAATTCTTGTGCCGCCCTCACCGTGCTCGATAATTTCTGCTATTAAAGTTCCATCCCCGAACGATACACGATCCCCGGGATGCAGCCGTTTTCCGGGACGAACCATGGTTTCCCAGGTATCTCCCTTGATCCTCTTGATCAGTAAAAACTCGACCTTGGCACCGGTGCTCTCCTTTACTCCAAACAATCTGGCCGGAAGTACCTTGGAATTGTTCATGACCATACAGTCTCCCGGGTTCAGGTATTCCAGGATATCATAAAAGTGCTTATGGGCTAATTCACCGGTATTGCGGTCAATCACCATAAGCCTCGATTCGTCTCTTTTATCAGCAGGGTGCTGTGCGATCAGCTCCTCAGGTAAATTATAGTCAAAATCATTGATGTGCATTCATTTTCCTCTTCTTGTTTTTAATCTTTATTCTACTTCGATATCCGCAAAGAAATACTCCAGAATTTCTTTATA
This sequence comes from Bacillota bacterium, assembly GCA_029239605.1. Taxonomy (GTDB): domain Bacteria; phylum Bacillota; class Clostridia; order Peptostreptococcales; family Anaerovoracaceae; genus Anoxybacterium. Next base: position 1,915 of record JARBUO010000043.1, read on the forward strand.
ATCAAACCCTTGCTTCGCCATCTCCACAGCACTGTCCTGGGGCATTCCCACGCCATGACCGTATCCGTAGCCGTTGAACTCCACTGTTCCGGTTGTTACTGTTTGGCTCGATTCTGAGGATCTGCTTCCAAGAACAATGGTAACCTGCCCGTTGGATCCATATAAGCCATCGGCATCTATTTTTTTAGCTTTTCCGGAATCTCCGATTACATACAGTTTAGCGTTTGCGCTTGATTCGCTTCCCTTCAAACCATTGCTGATATTCCAGGTACCGTTACCCGCTCCTGAGGAGCTTCCTTTTCCAAGGGTGAACATATTTGATTTGACAATCGTTGCCCCCAAAACATTTCTGATATTTTCTTTCTTCAAATAGACGGTAGCTCCGCTGCCTACGATCTTAAGTTCCGAAACTGCACCGGTATTATTATAACCATTTATGGATACCGACTCTATGGTTCCCGGCGAAAAACCGGCGGACTCCAGCTTCGTCTTGATGATTTCGAAGGAAAGGCTGGTGCTCCAGGGATAGCTGGGGCTGTATTCATCCTTTACCGCTCTCAGATAGGGAAGCTTTCCGGACCACACATCTTCTGAATTCTGCGTATATCCCCCGCTGTTTTTAAAATAAAAAGCGGAAACCGGTTCTCCGTCATAAAGGAGCAATTCCCCTTCCGTCTCATCTGTGGCTTTATTTGTGGCGTCATATTCACCCGAATACCCCTTGTATACCTGACAATGAGTGGAAGTGCAAAGATCAAAGCCATCTGCGGAATGCTTTCCCAAATTTTGCTCCGCATAACTTCTCGCCACGACGGCCTGGGCTTTCAATGCTTCCTTTGGGTTGGTATAACCCAGTTCCGAATTCAGAACTCCATAAACATAATGTTCCAAGCGAATCACATTAATTACAGCCATGCTATTATTTGATTTTGCAAGAAATTGAATTCCTCCCCGATATGGCGTTCCGTCATAATAAAGAATTCCCTCATCTTCATAGTCAGCAGGCATAATGCAGCCGGAAGAACCCATATCGGCGGACAATAAAACACCATCCATATCTCTGACGACAATATTTCCATTTTCACTTGAGATCGCAATCTCGTTATATGCCGGGAGCGGCATTCCTTCTTCAAAGCGTCTCCCATCGATGGTTCCAAGAAGAAATCCTTGATCTGATTTCAAAGTGGCGGTCGAGACACAATTGCTTCCAACTTTCAGACCGATCTTCAAATAATCACGTTTTGAAGCTGCTTCAACCTGATATCCACTGCATAAGGGCAGAATCAAAGCAAACATAATAATCATTATGGTAAATCTGACGTGTTTCATTCTACTTCCCATATTCCTTCTTTGATTTCAGCTTTCGTCCTCATTAAACCCCAGAAAAAGCTGATGTATTGTATTCTATGCGGCTTTCATTTTCATGCGAATGACATTGCGCCATTGCAAATCACAATGTAATCTGTTCATCCGAAGGGCATTCCAAACCAAGATGACGGTAAGCCAGCTCTGACGCCATTCGTCCCTTTTGCGTACGGTGCAAAAATCCCGCTTGGATCAAATACGGTTCATAGACATCTTCGATGGTAACCCGTTCTTCCCCGATGGAAGCAGAAATCGTATCAATTCCAACAGGACCCCCATGAAACCGTTCAATAATGATTTTAAGAATTTCACGATCCAGATTCTCAAGCCCCTGGGCATCGATGCCCAGCGACTGCAGTGTCTGATTCGTTATTTCAAGATCGATGGTACCGTTGCCCTTAACCTGGCTGAAATCTCTAACTCGTTTCAGAAGACGGTTTGCGACACGAGGCGTTCCCCTGGAGCGTCTTGCCATTTCAGTCAGAGACGCATCATCGATTCCGACATTCAGAATATCCGATGAACGTTTGATGATTTTCTTCAGTTCATCGATGGTGTAAAGTTCAAATTTGCTCAGCACGCCGAATCGGTCACGAAGCGGTGCGGAAAGGCTTCCGGCTCTCGTCGTCGCGCCGATCAGAGTAAATTTGGATAAGTCCAATCGGATGGATCTGGCAGACGGGCCTTTTCCGATGATGATATCCAGGGCATAATCCTCCATTGCTGAATAGAGAACTTCTTCCACAGAGCGATTCAAACGGTGAATTTCATCAATAAATAAAACATCGTTGTCGTTGAGATTTGTTAAAATTGCAGCGAGATCCCCCGCTCTTTCGATGGCCGGACCGGAAGTAATCCGAAGATCCACGCCAAGTTCATTGGCAATAATTCCTGCCAATGTGGTTTTCCCCAGACCTGGAGGACCATAAAAAAGAACGTGATCCAGCGGTTCACGGCGCATCTTTGCAGCTTCAATAAAAATCTGCAGATTTTCTGTCACTGCCTTTTGCCCGATATACTCCAGGAGTTTCTTAGGCCGCAAGCTAAGCTCGATGCCGTCTTCATCAAAGTTTTTATCGGGAGATGTGATCCTTTCTTCAAAATCCATTCCGTTATCTTCCTATCCCTTTCAATGCCCTTTTTATGTATTCTTCCACAGAAAGATGCTCCTCACTGACGTCAGCAAGGGCAGTAATTGCCTCGCTTCTGCTATAGCCAAGACTGATCAGTGCGTTGATTGCTTCCGCCTTACCGGAGTCTGAAACGGTCTTTTCCGCCGCTTCTGCAAGTCCGCCTACCGCACCCATCTTATCTTTCAGTTCCAACGTAATTCTTTGGGCAATTTTTTTGCCGATTCCGTTTGCTTTTGTCAAAGCCGCGGCATCATCAAAGACGATTGCCTTTTTAATTTCTCCCGCAGGCATGATTGACAAAATAGACATGGCAGCTTTTGCTCCCACACCATTTACCGTGATTAGTTTTTTAAAAAGCTCCAAGGTTTCCTTATCATGAAAGCCGTAAAGGCTGACATCATCTTCCCTCACTGCCATAACGGTGTAAACCATCACAGTTTGGCCGCTTTCGGCAAGGTAGACGGGAGAATTGTCCGGGACAAAGATCTCGTAACCGATGCCGCCTGTTTCAATGACGATTCCGCCTTCAAACCGCATTGCGGCAACGCCTTTGATATAGTGAAACATATGCTTCTCCTATCTTTCATTTATTCTGAAACCGCCGAAACCATATCCATTGACGCATTTCTAGCGATTCCCCACATTCTTATCCGATTCATCTTCTATGTACTGTCTCAGATTTTAGAAACAAAATTTTGTTATTTGATGAGCGCCTTGTAGCGTTCAACCTTGCTCAAATGCCCCGCACAGTTGCCATGGCAGATAGCTGCTGCAAGCGCATCGGCGGTGTCGTCAGGCTTTGGGACCTCACTCAGGTTCAGTATGGTTTTTACCATAAACTGAATCTGCTTTTTCTCTGCCCTTCCGTACCCTGCAAGACCCATTTTGATTTCCAGCGGAGTATATTCCCTGATCTCAAGACCAGAGTTTGCACATGCCAGTATGGCAACGCCTCTGGCTTGTCCCACAAGAATTGCCGTCTTTGAGTTGGTGTTAAAGAACAGTTCCTCAATGGAAACCACATCCGGCTCAAATTCCTGAATAATATCCATGAGATTCGTGTACAAATGTTTCAGCCGATCGGGCATTTCCATTGAGGAATCCGTTGTAATCGCTCCATATCCGCAAACGGAGAAGCGATTGCCCTTCATATCTACAATCCCGTAGCCTAATATCGCATAGCCGGGGTCAATTCCAAGTATTCTCATAAAAAACTCCAATATAGTATACCATAATTTGAATGCAGTGTCTTCCCTACATTTTAGCATAAGAAACGTATGTTTGTCCATTTCTATCTATGGATTGAATGAGAAGCCACTGCTGCCGCGAAGCTGCTTAACCTATTGTTAACCAAAATTTTACAAGCCTTTCCTTTTTTCCTTCCGCAGTACAGCTATAGAATAGTTGGGGACCATCTTGGTCTAAATGAAAAGGGAGGACACGAATGAAACTACAAAACGACAAATCCAGAAAAACAAAGTCAATACAGGTCGCTTTCAAACGCATCGGATGCTTTTTGATTATCCTCAGCCTGCTGGTGCCTGTATTTACTTTTAAATCCAGCGCGGCAGAGCTTCCGCCGGTTTCTGACAGCGAAACCATTAACATTGGAATTGGAACGGATGTCCATATTGCCAGAAGCGACAGTCAATCCACCAAAACCATTGAGGCGCTTTTCCGCAAAGCCATTCAGGGCTTCTATACGGCAAGCGGCAATCACCTCGACGCTGTAGCCTTTACAGGCGATCTCACCGATAATGGCTATGTTGATGAATTGCAGACCTTTCGCTCCATCGTAGACGAGGAGCTTGATCAAAGCACGTTATTTACAGCGGTCATGGGAAATCATGAGTTCTACAAACATGGCGCTGGTTTTAGTATCGATGACAACCCTGGAACAAAAGAAGATATCCAAAACGACTTCGTCACCAACATCAAGACTCCTATCGAAGGGGATATTTCTGTGAAGGGAGTTCACATTCTGGCAGTGAGCCCGGATAACGAACTTGATTCTTATCGCGCAAGGGAAAGCTTTCTCCGGCAGAAAATTGCTGATGCGGCAGCTGAAAACCCAGAAAACCCGATTATCATCATCGCACATAAGCCGGTAAAGTATACCGTGATGTCATCCGGAGAACCTCCGAAAGGTAGTTATGGTGCCTTGGCGGCTGACTGGTCTGAAGAGTTTCTGGATTTCATGAAGCAGTATCCCCAGATCATCTACTTTTCAGGCCATGCCCATGACGATCTTCGAAACGAAAAGAATATTTATCAGCAAGACTTTACTTCCATTCAGGCAGGAGTTGTATCGGCGGAAAGTGCCTCCACCGGATTGCTGGTTTCCATTGACAGTGACAAGGTCGTCACCATCAACCGGATTAATTTTTCCGCCGGCACTTACTATGATTCATGGACCATTGATATTCCAAAGGTAATTCAAAGCAAGGACAATTTCCAGTATCGAAAGGAGAATGTTCCAAAGAATATCAATCTGACCATGGCCGCAGAAGCCTCTGAACTGTATGTAAACTGGTTTAATACCACAGCGCAGACAGGCAAGGTGCAGTTTTCTGAAAAAACAAATCTGGTCGGGAATGAACTCACCACTTACGAGGAGATCGATGCCTTCAGCAGCGATGGTTCGGTGGATTCGACGGTGGATTCCCTGTATTATTATAATCACGCCCGATTAACGAACTTGAGAAAAAATACCGAATATGCCTACCGGGTTGGTAATGAAAACGGCTGGTCCGAATACAGCACCTTTACCACTCCTGCTTCCGACGGCGATTTCAGCTTTGTTTTTACAGCAGATCCGCAGATTAACGGCAGCGGGGAAAGCAGCGACATCATCGGCTGGAGAAACACCATGTCACGTGCAGCAGAGTACTTCCCCAATGCACAATTTATGTTGTCTGCCGGAGATCAGGTTGAGGTAGCCTCAAATAGCCTCCAGTATGACGGGTTTTTCTCCCCTCCGGAGCTGAAAACTTTGCCGATTGCAACGGTTGTGGGCAACCATGATTTCAACTCCAAATTATATTCCCAGCATTTTGCTTATTCCAACGTTTCAGAGGACACCATGACAAAATCCACCGGGGAATACAGCGGCGACTACTGGTTCGTACGGAACAATACCCTGTTTATGATGCTGAACAGCAATGAGCAGGACACACGCAAACACGTTAACTTTATGCAGCAGGCAATTCTCGATGCAGGAGACGATGTCAAATGGAAGGTGGTCATGTTCCACCACTCGGTGTTCAGCACCGCAGGCCATGCAGGGGATTCAGACATCATCGCCCGTAGAAAAACACTGCCCTCAGCCCTTTCAGATCTTCAGATCGATGTGGCGCTCATGGGGCACGACCACATCTTTTGCCGTACCTTTATGATGGACGGAGTCATACCCGACACTACTTCCACCGGCGAATCCGAAACAGTTAACCCGGAGCCGGGCCTCGTACTTTATATCACTGGAAATTCTGCAAGTGGCGGAAAATACTATGATATGGAATACGGAAACGCCGATTATGCGGCAAAAACCTACCAGAACTATACTCGATACATCTCCAATGTAGATGTATTGGACACAGCGCTTACCATTACATCCTACAACGCAACGGACATGGAAGAAACTGACCGCTACACCCTGATTAAAAATCAGGCGCCTGCGGCAGATACGCTGAAGCCATATCTGTTTCTTCCTACAGAGAACAAAGTGGCTCTGGACAATTCCTTTGACAAAATGGCAGGTGTCTCTGCGATTGATAACGTTGACGGCGACCTCACCGATCAGATACTGGTAACGGGTGAGGTGGATACCTCCACCGAAGGAACTTATTCCCTGACCTATACCGTCACCGATACTGCAGGAAACACCGCAACGGCAATCAGAGAAATTGTCGTCAGAAAACAGATCACCGGAACCGGTGGACTGTATTTCGGAATCGATATCCGGAACGGCAAACTCGCAAATGAAGCGAATTCTGCCCTATCCTATTCCACCTATACCGCCAGCAGTGGCTATGTCTTTGAGACAGACAACGAAATCCACCAGACGGTACTTCAGGGGCCGGAAAAAGGCAATCTGATCATTGAAGGCTTAAATCTGGCACCCCTGGATAATCAGTACACCATTGAAACCTACATTAAAATACCAAGTGAATTGTCCCTCTCATCACCGGGCAGCCTGGATTCCTACGACATCTTCCAATTTGATGATCAAAACATCAATCTAGTAGGCTTTCCGGGAAATACCTATTTTGGTTCCGGGCGATATTCCCACGGGGATGCAGATGTTACCGCATTAAAAAATCTGCCTGTTGATCAATGGATTCATGTGGTGGCCACAGCCCAGGATGAGGAACAGGTTCTTTACGTCAACGGGGTTGAATTTGCAAAGAATACTTACAAAGATCTTAACATTACGTCAACAAAAAACGATGAACTGATCTTGGGCGGTACCTATAGCAACAGAAGCGGGCTGATCAAATACGCCTCCTTCCGAATCTACGGTAACTTTACCAATGCTGGTTTGGCCGAGGAAATGTATCAGGCAATGCTGGACAGCCTGTCTGCTGATTATTCTGAGGTTGATGCAGCCATCGCAAGAATCCCTGCCAATCTGGCCCTCTACACAGAAGAAAGTGTGGCAAATCTGCAGGCCGCGTTGGATGCTGTGGATCGAAACAAGACACAGGACGAGCAAACTCTGGTCGATGAATATGCCGCCGCCATCGAAGAAGCAAGGCTTGCCCTCACCTATCATGGCACGGCCGACTACTCCGCCGTTACGGCTGCACTCGCTAAAATACCTGCAAACCTGAGCCTTTACACCGAGGAAAGCGTCAATGCGTTATCCGTCGCACAAAGTGCGGTAGTCCCAGGCAAGGACACCGGCGAACAGTCCATTGTGGACGGGTATGCACAGGCCATCGAAGATGCAATCAGCGCACTGGAATACAAGGCCGCGGATTATACCGCAGTGGATGCAGCACTTGCCATGGTTCCAAGTGATTTATCCCCCTATGCTTCTGAAAGCGTAATTGCTCTGAATGCTGCAATTGCTGCGGTTTCCAGGGACAAGAACATCACCGAGCAAAGTATTGTGGATGGATATGCACAGGCCATCGAAAATGCCATCAGCGGGCTGGCCATTGCAGGAAGAACCCTGTACTTCGGAATTGACATCCAAAACGGTAATTTCAAAAACGAGGCTGGTTCTGCGGTTACCTCCGTTTATAATATCCCGGGAGACTATGGATTTGAAACCGATGCCATGCTGAACCGCACCGTAATGCGCGGTCCAAGGCAAGGAAACATGGGCATCAGCGGTTTGAACCTTGCACCTCTTGACAATCAGTTTTCCATCGAAACCTATCTCTACATTCCAAGCACTGCGTCAGCCTATGACGTTTTCCAGTTTGATGACCAAAATGTCAATTTGGTCGGGTTATCAGGTGCGACCTATTTCGGCGCAGGGAAATGCTCCGACGGAGATGCCGATGTTGTGGCAGCAAAAAATCTTCCTGTCGATCAGTGGGTTCATGTGATTTGCACCGCAAAAGAAGGAGCGCAAGTTCTTTACGTAAACGGCAAAGAATTTGCTTCTGAAACGTATGATGGTTTAAACACCTTTCCCTCCTCCGCCGACGAGTTGATTTTTGGAGGTACCTCGAGTGGACGAAGCGGGGAAATCAAATTTGCTTCTTTTAGAATCTACAGAGAATTTATGACTCCCGGTTTGGCGGAAAACGCCTATAACACTGTGAAGAACGGGCTTCCTGCTGATTATACCTCAGTGGATGCAGCCCTGGCAAAGATTCCAGCGGAATTAAGCCTTTATACAGAAGACAGCGTAGCGGTTCTTCAGACTGCCGTGGCTGGAATTGTCAGGGGCAAGACCGTAGTGGAACAGGCACTTGTCAATGGCTATGCAGCGGCAATCGAAAGTGCCATTGCTGCCCTCATCGAACGAGGTGCGCCGGATCAAACTGTGGATCTTTCTGAAATTCACGGTGTTACTGCCCCCGTTACCGGTGAAGAACCCTCTCGTACCATAGAGGAAAGCCCTCAATATACCGGAACGATATCCTGGACACCGGAGGATGCTCCTTTTGAAGAAGAAACGAGATACACTGCAACCATCACACTTGCACCGAAATCCGGGTTTACACTGGAGGGCGTCACTGAGAACTTCTTTACAGTCGATGGTGCCTTAACCGTAACAAACACGGCGAATTCCGGAGTGGTTACTGCAAGCTTCCCTGCAACAGACGCGCAGGAACCAACACCGGTGAAGAAGGCCATTACCGTAGGAAGTCAGCAAGGTACCATTCTTTCGGCAACCGCTGGTACCGCTACCTATTCCGCCGTCTTCTCCAATATTGCAGATGATACCGCGGTAACGGTAATCTGGTCCGATCACAAAGGATACATTGATGCTGCGCCGAATGGAATCTATGCCGTGGCCTCAGATGTCAGAAACAGTCTCTCATTGATCACAATTACAACGGATGAAACAGCTGAGACGGGCGATTACTATTTCGTCCTCAGCAGCGACGAAATCTTCTCCGGTCCAGTTCCATTTACCATCGGTTCTGAACCGGTCAAAACTTATACGGTCACCTTTAAGAACTGGGATGGCAGCATTCTGAAAACAGAAACAGTAAAAAGCGGCGCCGGTGCCACAGCACCGGCAGAACCAACCAGATCCGGTTATACCTTTACGGGCTGGGATGCCTCTTACAAAGAAATCACCGAGGACCTTACCGTAACTGCCCAATTTAAAAAAGACAGCCCGGGAAAAGGAAGCAGCGGATCCTCTGACAAATCAAAAACACCCGTCATCCCTGCCGGTGAATACCATGCCGTAATCTCTGGCTCCGGCGTGTCACAAGGAACACAGCTTATGAAGCTGCATACCGCGTCCTCCAGTGCTTCCGTCATACTTTTTGAGAACCCTCTTGCAGAAGGAAAACAGATGGAAATCACCGTACCGTCCATACCGGAGGTTAGCAACTATTCCCTTGAAATCCCAGTCCCTTCCCTGTCCAGGGACCAAGGGGCAGGCACACTGAATTTCAGCACTGAATTTGGAAGCTTAACCATCTCTGATCATATGCTTTCCGGTAGTTTAGGGCAGAACGGAAATCAGGCTGAAATCACCATAGGCGATGGTGACAAAACCTCCCTCACGGAATCAGTCAGAACTTTGATCGGAAACAGGCCTCTGGTGAATCTAAATTTAACTATTGACGGCGTTAAAACTGACTGGAACAATCCCGGTGCCCCTGTCACTGTTTCGATCCCTTACTCACCAACAGCAGAAGAGCTGGAAAACCCTGAGGGCATTGGAATCTGGTATCTTGATGGCAGCAGAAATGCTTTCTCCGTTCCAAACGGACATTATGATGCTGCCTCGGGAACCGTAATCTTTACCACAACTCATTTCAGTGATTATGGCGTAGGGTATCACAATGTGAACTTTAGTGACATCGCCTCAGACAAATGGTATGGCAAGGCGGTGAGCTTTGTTGCTGCAAGGGGAATCGCCACAGGAACCGGCAATGGCTCCTTTGCCCCAGCCGCAAAGCTGACCAGAGGAGAATTCCTGGTCATGCTGATGAGAGCGTATTCCATCGCTCCTGTAACGGATGCAAGCAATAACTTTGCAGATGCAGGCAACACCTATTATACAGATTATCTGGCAAAAGCAAAGCAGGCGGGAATCGCTGATGGAATTGGAAATAACCGCTTTGCTCCTGGCAAAGAAATCACACGGCAGGAGATGTTAACAATGCTCTACAACACGTTAAAGACCATTGACCAGCTACCGGAATCAAACGCTGCAGGCCAGCTTGGAGATTACACTGATGCGGCGCAGGTTGCAGGCTGGGCTGAAAATGCGGTCACTCATCTTATAGGAGCCGGAACCATCTCAGGAAACAACGGGCAGCTTTCTCCGTTAGGCGCGGCAACAAGAGCCGAAATGGCACAGGTTCTGTACAAGCTTTTATGGAATTAAGCAGCGTCAGAGACAGAAACCATCCATATAGCTGATAACCTTCGGAGGGCAGGATTTCTGCCCTCCGTTTTATCATTATCGTCTGTCGAAGCTTTGATTCCTTGATTGATAAGGCTTTGAAGATTTGAATGTGAAATGCAAATTATTTTGCAGTCCTTCTTTATACTTGGTGTATAAACTTCTAAATTTTGTAAGTTGGTTTCTTTTTGGTTGAATCGCGTTCCAATTGTGTTATAATAGTTCCAACAGGCGCTATTGGGCGCTGACCACAGAAAAGAGCTATTACAGCATGAAGTTCAATGCAGCAGTCTCGCTGATCATAGGGATTCGTGCCATAATTCGTGCCATAATAATTATAATCAACACTCAATAATTATTCATTTTGAAAGGAAGTGCAGCATGAGATATTCAAGACAAAACAAAATACTGGATATTATAAACTCGCACGAGGTTGAAACACAGGAAAGACTGGTATCCCTGCTGAAAAAAAGCGGGTACAAGGTGACCCAGGCCACCATTTCCAGAGACATCAAAGAGCTGCAGCTGGTAAAAACACTTTCTTCATCAGGGAAATACAAATATACTGTCGGTGCAAGCGTAGATCAACCTATTTCGGACAGATATATTAAGATTTTTAAAGAAACAATACAGACAGTGGCCTATTCGGGAAACATCATCGTGGTTAAGACATTAAGCGGCTGTGCAAATGCCGCAGCAGAGGCAATCGATACCCTCGGCATCCCTAATGTTGTGGGAAGCATTGCTGGTGATAACACGATCTTTATCGTGGTCAACGATCCTTCGAATGTAGCTTCACTTGTAAATAGGTTTAACGAAATGATCAGATAAGGAGAAAAGCATGATTTCTCATATTCGCATCAAAGACTTCGCAATTATTGACCATGTTGAGCTTGACTTTGACGACGGACTGAATATCATAACCGGAGAAACAGGCGCGGGTAAATCAATCATTATAGAAGCAGTAAGCCTGGCCTTAGGAAGCAGAGCCGACACGGCCTTTATTCGTTCCGGAAAGGACAAGGCCATCGTTCAGATGGTAGCCGATTTAGAGGGTGAAGAATATGTAATTACCCGCGAGCTTTCGACAAGCGGGAAAAACGTCTGCAAAATCAATGATGAGGTTGTCTCTCTGGCACAGCTTTCCAAGCTCTGCAAAAAGATCGCTGATGTTCATGGCCAGTATGACCACCAATCCCTTCTCAATCCGGAGAACCATTTGAAATTGATCGATTCCTATCACGGAAAGGTCATTTCTCCTGCAGCCGAAGCTGCCTCCGCATTATATCAATCCTATTCCGAAATCAAACAGGAACTGAACTCGCTGAAATCCAACCAGGCGGATACGGAACGCAAACGGGATTTTATGCGATTTGAACTGGATGAAATCGAAAAAGCAAAGCCATATCTTGGAGAAGATAAAGAACTGTCAGACAAACTGAATCTGCTGCAAAACAGTGAAAGGATATACCAGAATCTATCCGGCGCTTACGATCTTCTCTATGCCTCAACCCCCTCTTCTTTGGAGGGGCTGGGAAAAAGTCTGCACCTGCTGCAGGAAATCAGTGGCTTTTCCCCTGATATTCTTGCTTTTTCCGATGAGCTCTCAGACGCTTATTATAAGCTGGAAGATTTAACGGGAGAGATCAGAAAGTACAGGGATGGGATTGCTTTTTCTCCCGAATTGCTGGAAGAGACCATAAAGCGACTTAATATATTAGATACTCTGAAGCGTAAATACGGCGGGTCCATCGAGAATGTACTTGCCTATCAGCTTAAAATTACTGCAGACCTGGATCGAATTGAGAACATAGATGCCACACTGGACAAGCTGAACAAGCGCCTGACTCAAGTTGAGCAAAGTCTTTCTGAAGCCTGCAAAACACTAACGGGATTGAGGAAAAAAGCAGCTGAAGAAATCGAAATTCAGATCAATCATCAGCTAAAGGAACTCAACTTCAAAGATTCTTTTTTTTCCGTTAAATTCTTTGATGAGGAAACTTCTGAGAAGTATACTGCAAACGGCACAGATCGGGTGGAATTTTTAATTACTACCAACAAGGGAGAAACGCCAAAGCCCTTGGTGAAAATTGCCTCCGGTGGTGAAATATCAAGAATCATGCTCGCGTTTAAGCAAATTATTGGCGATCTTGACTCCATCCCTACGATGATCTTTGATGAGATCGATGTTGGCATCAGCGGTATTACCGCCAGCATAGTCGGCAAGAAACTTCTCGATATTTCGAAACATCATCAGATTATCTGCATTACGCATCTCCCGCAAATCGCTGCTTTTGGTGATCACCACTATAAGATTGATAAGGACACAGAGGGAGAAATTACGCGCACCATTGTGTACCCTCTTTCTCAGGAAGAAAAGATTAAGGAAATTGCCCGGCTTCTTGGTGGGATCAACATCACCGAAATTACACTAAAAAGTGCAGAGGAACTGCTTTCTCTGTCAAAAAATTGATACTTATAAATAACGACCGTGCTCCTGAGGAGCACGGTCGAACGTTATCTTCCTAAAAAAATATTTTTTATGTTAATTATATAACGTTCTGCTTTTCTTTAATCTGATATATCCCTTAATATTTCTTCCATTTTTCACTACTATCTGATTTATTGGTTGACCATTCTCATTTTTTCTATTATAATAGCGTGAGCCGGTTGATTTTTTATTAACAATCTCATCGTATTATCCAACTGGATTTATGATTAAAAATTTGCCCGGCGGATATGTTACTTGTATATTAAAGCATAAGGAGAAGAAAATGAGAGAACAACGCAGAATTATTCAAGTTCAGGAAAGAGTTCCTTTGGCGCAGGGTATCCCGCTCAGTATCCAGCATACCTTTGCTATGTTCAGCGCATCGGTCCTAGTTCCATGGCTTTTTGGAATCAATGCATCCATCGTTCTTTTGATGAATGGAATTGGTACATTAATTTTTATCTTTATGACAAAAGGAAAGGCACCTGCATACCTGGGTTCCAGTTTTGCATTCTTATCCCCTACGTTCCTGCTTTTAGCCAATCCTGATCTGGGCTATCAGTATGCATTAGGTGGTTTCGTAGTAACCGGGCTTATTTTCTGCACGGTGGCGCTCATTATTAAAGTTGTAGGAACTGCTTGGATCGACGTATTGCTTCCTCCGGCTGCAATGGGTCCCATAGTAGCCCTGATCGGTCTCGAACTTGCTGGTACCGCTGCAAACAATGCAGGACTGCTCACCAATGAAACTTATACTTCCATCAATCCCAGGTTTGTAATTGTTTTTGCAATCACCATCCTGCTCGCAATATTTGGTCAGGTGCTGTTCAGAGGCTTCCTGGCTGCGATTGCAATTCTGATTTCCATTATAGCCGGCTATGTCGCATCATTAGCGTTGGGACTAGTAGATTTTTCAGCAGTAGCAGAAGCTTCTGTCTTTGCGATGCCGAACTTCATGTTCCCTATCTTTGACTTACCTTCCATCCTGATTATCATCCCTGCTTCTCTGGTTGTAATTTCAGAGCATATCGGACATCAGGTTGTAACCAGTGAAATCGTAGGCCGTAACTTAATCAAAGATCCCGGGCTTCATCGTTCTCTGCTGGGCGACGGTATCTCCACTACGCTCTCCGGTCTTTGCGGAGCAGTACCCACAACTACTTACGGTGAAAACATCGGCGTTATGGCTGTAACCAGAGTTTACAGCGTATGGGTAATTGGGGGAGCAGCTGTATTTTCCATCATTCTCGCCTTTATCGGTAAAGCTTCCGGTCTGATTAGCACCATCCCTGGTCCTGTTATGGGCGGCGTAAGCTTCCTTCTTTACGGAATGATTGCAGCCTCCGGATTAAGACTTTTGGTTGACAAAAAGGTTGATTACAGCAGAAGCCGTAACCTTGCTCTCTCTGCGGTTGTATTTGTAACGGGTCTGTCCGGAGCTTTTGTTCAGATCGGAGAAGTTCAGTTAAAGGGTATGTGCCTCGCTACCATTGTAGGAATGGCCTTAAGTTTGATCTTCTATGTAATTGACAAAGCGAACCTTGCGAATGACTAAAAATAAACGAAACAAAAGTCAATGAACACAATTATTCTAAAACAGCTACTATCATCAAATAAACCGAACTGCCGGAAGAAATTTTTCTCCGGCAGTTTTCTTGTTTTAAGGAATGCGAGAAATCGAGTTGAAGCAGAATTTAAATTTAAATATAAAGCTGAAAAAAGAGGCTGTCTCAAAGTGAGACAACCTCTAGTTGTTAATAGATTATTATTCCTGATCTTCCGCTACAGCTGCATCTTCAATGCTTTCTACAGCAGGAGCTTCCTCGATTGCTTCTGCAGCAGATGCTTCTTCAGCAACAGCTTCCGCCGGTGCAGCTTCTGCCTCTGATGTTGTCGGAGGTTCTAAAGTTTCCTTTATGCTCAGGCTTATTCTTTTTCTTTCTTTGTCGATTTCAAGAATCTTTGCGGATACTTCCTGACCAACAGAAATTTCATCTGCAATGTTTGTTACTCTCTTGTAAGCGATCTCAGAAATATGAACAAGTCCGTCAAGTCCCGGCTCAAGCTCTACGAATGCGCCGTAATCTTTAATCTGTACAATTTTTCCGGAGATAATCTGACCTACCTGATAGTTTTCGTCGATTACTGTCCATGGTTCTGGTCTATTCTGCTTTAATCCCAAGGAGATCTTGCCTTTTTCGGTGTTCATGGAAAGGATCTTTACCTGAACCTTTTCACCGATTTTCAGTGCTTCCTGCGGGTGCTTCAGCTTACCCCAGGAAATTTCTGAAATGTGCAGCAGTCCGTCGATACCACCGATGTCAACAAATGCACCGTATTCGGTAAATCTCATGACAGTACCGTCTACAACATCGCCAACATGCAGAGAATCCCAAATTTCCTGAACTTTCTTCTGTTTTTCTTCTGTCAGGAATGCTTTGTGTGAGAAGACAACCTTGTTCTTCTTCTGGTCAACTTTTGTAACTCTTACCGGCAGAGTCCTGCCCATAAACTCGTCCGCTTTATCGATAAACTTATCGGAAAGCTGGGAAAGCGGAATGAAACCGGAAACTTCCTTGTAAACTGCGATCACTCCGCCATTTACCTGTTTCACGATTTTCGCATTAATCGGTGATTTATTTTCAAGAGCATTATTGATTTCATCCCAATGCTCATTCACTTCAAGCTTCTTTTTAGACAGGAGAATGTTACCATCGCCATCGTCAGTCTTCAATACTTTAGCTTGAATTTCGTCGCCTTCTTTAAATAAATCAGTTAATTCCTGGTCTCCCTCCAATGTGAACTCGTCTCTTGGAATGACACCGTCTTTTTTGCAACCAAGATTTACTACGATTTCTCTGTTGGAAACCTGTATAACCTCTCCGTTTACAATTTCTCCGCTGCGTGGCAATCTTAAGGACTTTTCAATTTCGTCCATCAGATCGTGCATCATACTATCTTTCTTGTTTTCAGTGAATAATTCACTCATGGTAGCAATAACCTCCTTAATTATACGTTCGGGAGTCGAGGCTCCCGCCGCTATTCCTATTTTATTACATAACTCGACTTCTTTCAACGGTAAACTTTCTTTATTTTCAATAAAATAAGTATTCGCACAATATTTTTTTGCTATTTCGTATAGCTTTTTGGAATTAGAGCTGTCGATACCACCTATTATGACCATTAAATCGGAATCTATAGCAGTTTCCATACAGCTTTTTTGGCGTTCCTCTGTAGCGTGGCAAATTGTATTGTGCACGATGACTTCCTTATTTTTCTTCTTAAAATAGGATACAAGTTCAAGAAAAAGTTCCGTCGTTATTGTGGTCTGTGCCACAATAAAAAGTCGGTCGTTATTGATTTGTTCCGCTTCTTCCATGGAAGAAACGATGGATGCCTCGTTATCACACCAGCCATTGATCCCAATTACCTCAGGATGATGCCTGTCGCCGATGACAACAATATGATACCCTTGATCCTTTGCCTCACGCACCAGGCGTTGAATTTTTTTAACAAAGGGGCAGGTTGCATCCACAACCGTAATCTGACGTGCTGCAGTTTTCTGATAAAAAGATTCCGGCTCACCATGAGATCTTACAATTACTACTGCTCCCTCCTCGGCTTCATCGGGATCTTTGATAATTGACAGACCCTGTGCTTCCAGCTCATCGGTCACATTTTTATTGTGGATCAGGGGTCCGCAGCTATATATTTTAAGACCATTGTCCTTATTTTCTTTTATCGTCTGCTCTGCTTTCTTGATTGCTTCTTTTACGCCGAAACAAAATCCGGAATGCTTAGCAAGTGTAATTTTCATTTATCCTGATTCAGGCTTTCCAAAAACCGTTTGAAAGCCCCTTCCTTTCCATTTTCTTTAGGGAGATAATACCGAGCTCCTGCTTTATACAGGTTATCCGGCAAATACTGTTGCTTAATATATCCGCCGTAATCATGAGGGTACTTATATCCGATACCAAGTCCCCTTTTTTTCGCACCGGAATAATGGGAGTCTTTTAAATGATCCGGTACGTCGTCAATGTTCTTCTTTTGAAGATCGGATGTTGCCATCTCAATTGCCACGATAGCAGAATTAGATTTTGGACAGGATGCTAATAATATCACAGCCTGTGCTAAATTAATCCTGGCCTCGGGAAGCCCTATCATATGTGCAGCCTGAACACAGCCTGTTACGATGGAAATAGCGCTGGGATATGCCATACCGATATCCTCACTGGCCATAACCATGAGCCTTCTTCCAATCATTTGAATATCTGCTCCGCCTTCCAAAAGCCGGGCAAGATAATGGATCGCCGCATCGGGATCACTGCCCCTCACAGATTTTTGCAGCGCTGACAAAAGATTGTACTTGTCCTCTCCCCGATCAAAAAAAGTGGTCTGCCGCTGCATGGCTTCGCCTATGATTGCTTTATCAATCCTTCCGTCTTTTCTGAGATTTTCACTGATAAAACCAAGGGTATCCAGTGCTATGCGGGCGTCACCTCCGCTGAGTTCTGCCAGCATCCGAATGGCATCCTCATCACAATCGTGATTTTTTCTACCCAGTCCACGTTCATCATCCTTGAGTGCGTGGATCAGAATCCGATAGATTTCGTCCTTGTCAAGCCGCTTAAACTCATAGATGGAGCCTACACGGCTCAAAATTGCATTATTTACCGCAAAGTATGGATTCTCCGTCGTGCTTCCAATAAAACGAATCACGCCTTCTTCAAGGGCTTTTAAAAGGGAATCCTGCTGCAGCTTATTCCATCTGTGAAACTCATCCACATAAACGTAGGTGGTCTCCTTTTGCAGTCCGAAAAATTTCAGCTTCGCTTTATCGATGATTTCTTTTAATTCTTTAATTCCTGTGGCGGATGCATTTAGTTCATAAAAATCGGCATCCATTTCCCTGGCAATCAATCTTGCCAAAGTGGTCTTTCCCGTTCCCGATGGGCCGAAGAAAATGGCAGAGTCAAAGGTTTTATTCTTAATTGCATTATAAAGCAACGACTCCTTGTACATAAAATGCTTCTGTCCGACAAATTCATCGATATGCTCCGGTCTCATCCGGGTTGATAAGGGAATCATGTTCCTACCTTTCTGACTGAAAAACAGCGTTCGGGTTGATGAAGCACTTCCCTTATAGAAAGAGCTCATAACCCGCTTCCGTATTTTTCATACTTGTCTTATGTATTGTATTCGGCGCCGAACACTTTTTTATTGTATTAAACTTGATAAATTTACAACAAACACATCTGATACGACAGCAGACACAACTGCAGCCGCCTCTTTTGCTTTTGCTTCGCTTTCATAGGGAAGGCCGAGAACTTTATAGCTCCCGTTGCTTTCATAGACATAAGAGTAAATTCCTTTTCCCGTAAGCGCTGTACTCATCTCATCAGCTCCGCTCTTGGTTGAAAAGCTGCCAAACTGGACACTGTATGGTCCTTTTGTACTCTCGACAGTCTGCGCGGTCCCCGTATTGTTACCGGCACCTGCACTTGGCTGAGTGTTTTGATTGTTTGGTTGTTGTTGATTCTGCTGATTTTGCACATTCTGCTGATCTATGATCACACTGGGCAAGCTTGTAATGGTGTCAACTCCTGCGTTTGGATCCGCCGGTTCTCCTCCCTGATCTTCATTGTCTGATACCGTGCCGTTCCCGAGTAAATACGGATAAACGATATATTTGGTACCGGCATACCCCACCGCGATGGCCAGTATGATAACGATGATGAAAACAGTGAATCCGGTTCCGGTACTTCTGCCAGGATAACGATAACGCCTTCTCATACGCTCCCTCTTTTCTCAGATAGTTTTTTGGGATAAACCCTGCTTACGTAGCTAGTTTATTAGGAGCGTATCAAAAATATGACTAAAGGGTTACATTCCTTTACACGAATCATCCGTCAGGAGCACTGGTATCTCATATCTTCGGGCGGCGCTTCATGTAAAATCCAATGATCAAAGACAGGATGTAGTCGTAAGCCAGAAAGAAAATCTGTCCGCCTGCAATGATCAGCGGAAAAGCAAGGTCCGGAATTTGGATTGCTCCGGTAAATGCCTCCCCGAAAAGATAAAAGCCTGCAGCAAACACGGCATTAAAGAAGACCAATTTTAGAAGGACTTCAGCAACCTGATGCATTCTTCTGCTTTTTTCAATATAGTATTTTATGATCGGATAGACTCCAAAAAATAATGCATAGGGAATTAACGCAGCTTTGTTTGGCACCAGTACAAAGGACAGTAATACCGATGCAATGTAAAAAATCCAGCCAGCTCCATGTTTGAATTCGATCAGAACAAAAGCAACATATGCCGAACTAAGTGCAAACAACGTCAATTCAATGCCAGGGATAAAGGTTGCCGCGAAGAGAGTAACAATCGATAATGCCAGCAGAATTCCGCTTGCTGCGATCATTTTCGTTCTATTTTTATCCATGTTTGATTACCTTTCGTGAAACAAAATCACGGGACTTATTTTAAATACAGTCACATAACGCATCAGCACAGCAATAGCACTGAAGCATTCTGCAGAGTTCGTCATTGCTGTTATAACCTCTGCCATAGGCATTGGTTCTATAACCTGCTCCTGATGCCATTATACTGTTCATGGCATTTCGATATTCCATATTGCTTGGGTCCATGGACATTGCCGTTTGAACCTGGTTCACAGCCTCGTCATACCAGCCCTTGCGCAGCGCAATCATCCCGTTTAGAAAAAACCACTCCGCATTCCGCGTTCTGACCCTGCTCAGAGCCGCTTCAGCACCGGGCAAGTTGCCTCTGTCGATCATTCGACGAATTTCAGCAAATTCCGGATTTTGTGCCTGTCCGTTATTTCGTACTCCGCCGGAATAGCTTTGATAGTTTCCGGTTCCGCTGCCGTTATTCTTCATGAGCATTTCATAAGCTTCATTGACTTCCTGCAGCTTTTCTTCCGCTAAATCCTGTAAAGGATTATTCTGATATTTATCTGGATGATACTTTTTTACCTGCTCTCTGTAGGCTGCTTTGATTTCCTCCTGGCTTGCACCCTCTTTTATTCCAAGTACTTCATATGGATTTTGCATGATTCTCCATTCCTTTCTTATTCTAAATGGTCCGATTCGCGCACCGATTTGTCCTGCAATACCTCTTCTGTTTTTCTCATCAATCCGAAATACAGTATATTCTCTATGATTCCCTTATTCTTTTTGAAATCCAGCTTTCTGCAGCAATTTGCTATTTCAGCAAGATATAGTACTAAATTTTGCTCTGTTCGTTCTTTTACCCTGGTTTTAAACGCTTCAACCGTTTCCTTTTCAGAATTATAGGAAAACTGTCTGAGCAAAGGATTATAGGATTTACTTTTGATATTTTCTTCAATATCATCATAGGCATCGATTAAATAGATCCACTTTCCGATATGATACCCGATTCTTCGAAATCCTTCCGATAGTTCATGATAATTTGAAAGCATTTTAAATTTGGGATAATCAAAAACCTCTTCCATGAGCTTGGCAAACGGTTCTGCTGCCCTGTCCAAAGAACTGCAGCCCTCCAATTCCAATGTCGTTAATTCCTCCAGCTTAGCCTTTACAAGACTGCACTTATCCGGAGCATTTACCATAAGCTTTTTAAACGTGCCTCTCATGAGAGCAGAGCCTACTGCTGCCTTGAGGCTTTTTTCATCCTGTAAATCATCCTTTATCTTGTAATACGCAAGGAGTAGCAGCATGTCCGCGGCATAATCAATCTCTTGATTCTCATAAACAATAGAACGTATTTTAAGCGGATGAACAATACATCTTTCCTGTTCGATCTGTTCTATCTCAGGATTAATTCCTGCCAGTAAAACAGCAAGAAATACCGAGTCATAATTCAAAGTCATCCTGGGAATCTGGCCATATCTTTTCGAAATGGATTTGCATATCCCGCAATAATAACCGCCATATAGTTCGAATTCTTTTATTTTCAGTTCGGGCTTGTCCGGCTTAATATATCCCAGCATAGTTCCCTTTCTTGATTGTTTCTTTGATTTTTTAATGTTTCTTAAATTTGATCATTTCTTTTTGATTGTTCTTAATTGATTGTTTCTAATTGCTTGCTGATCGATTTATTTCCTATCTTTTGTTTTCTTATCTTTCGCTGCTTTTAAAAAACAGCACGCAAGTGCTGTTCATTGCTCTTTATATGTAATCATCGATAAATGAATAAATTCGTACTTCAAAAATTAGTAAATCAGCTATTTAAACTGTTTCTTAAAATGGTTTAAAACACAATAGGTCAAACTCATATCGATACTGTAAAAACCCGTAAGTATGCCGTTGAAAATCCATTGTTTTTTTGTCAGCTGCCTGCTGATATTTACTGGATTGAGGGATTTTTCATCCTTTGAGACTTTCTTTCCCAGGAAGGCATTTCCAATTACTGCAATCCCTAAATACAAGCTGCTTACTGCTACTGCGTGTTTTTTATAATTCCAGTTTTCCAGAAATCTTCTCATTACAATCCTCCGTCAATCGAGATACGAATACGAGCTTTTTCATTATTATACTTTATATTGCCAGTAAATAAAAGAGATAAATAGGTATATTTTTTATACAATTGCCGATTTTTTCAAAAAATATTAGTGGACAGAAAGTTCAAATGACTATATAATTACTATTGAGATATTTAAAATATTCAATGGCTCGATCGTCTTTTTGGAAATCGTCTCCATAACCTATTTTAAATATTAAAAATTATATTTTTTTTAAAAATCTGGAGGAAAATCAATGGAAGACAGAACACTCGTATGTCAAGACTGCGGAAAGGATTTCGTATTCACTGTTGGAGAACAGGAATTCTACAAAGAGAAAGGTTTTGATAACGAACCAAAAAGATGTAAGGAATGCAGAGAAAAGAAGAAGAACGAAAGAAGAAGCTTCAGAAACGACCGTTAATCTGCAATAATATCTCACACCAAGCATCGTAAACAAGCCGGGTACTTCGCCCGGCTTTTTATAGTTTTGGCGAGAATATACCTCGTGATCAACCAATGTGCGCAGAGTGCTTCCCCTTCCTCTCTTCCCTACTTTGCAAAAGAAGCCGGCTCCTTCTTATCAGCCACAAACCTGATGCTGCCGCTATGATTGCAAGCCCAGCAAGCTGAGTTGTATCAAATAGTCCCGATAGAACAGCAGCTCCCATAATGCAAAGAAAAAGAATCGGGTATCGGAATAATTGAGCAAAGGATAGCATTTTATTCTTTTTTTCATTGTCCTGTCCCAACGCTTCCCTTTTTTCTGATGATATCCCTCCGCAATCCCGTTTTGCGTCCAGCTCCTGGCCGCTTCCACTTATGTTGCTCCGGAAATTTTCCGACACAGTATAGATATAACTTGCCTCACGTCTGATCATTCCAAGCATATTGACCATTCCATTTAATCCAGGATGATTTTCATCAACGTATTGCATAAACCGGTTCAGAAAATGTTCCGCTTCGCTTGGCTCATAAAGTCTTTTTATTTCCTCCGCCAGGTTGATTATTTCATTTCGGAATTCTGTCTGTTTGCCTCTGAAGGGAACATAAGCCAGAAGCACTTTTCCTGATTCCGTATGAATGTATCCAAAACATTCATGAGAATCCCTAAAGCATCACAGGCGGGAGTTTCTGACCATCTTCGACTGTTTCCCGACCTCACCTGAATGGCGACTGCATCCTTCAGCACCAGACAGCCGTCACAACTATAGCAGGCTCTTAATGCAGCCTCTTCTTCAATAAAACTCATGGGTAAAACATACGGACAGCTTCCGTCTGACAAGATCCTTCTTTCATAATCATGGAACTCATCCCTGGGAAAGACAACACAAAATCTGTTCTCTCCGTCATATTCCCTTGATTTAAAATAATCGAGTGGTTCCACGGATCTCATGGCAAGAATCCCTTCTCTTAGATCTTCCATTTGAAAATTATCCTCCTCCGCATTTTGAACAGGGGGAATAGCCCTTTCGTTGTGCTTCTTCTTTCTCAATGGATGTCACATATTTATCTACGATGGGACAGGAGCCTCTGTGATACACCTTCCCGGATTTGGTAAATACATATGCGGTACTTCCGTTCACCATATTTTTTGATTCACATAGTTTGCAGGCATCGTAGCTTCTCTTGATGGCAGCAGTCATGCTGGTTTCCATGGGCTCATTGGCAATATAAATACAATCTTTATCATGATGTTTTTTACCGGCCGTCGGAAAAATCCATACCAGATGAGATTCCTTTTCCTTCTCCAGCTCTGCAAGACTCACGTTCTCCTGATCCATCGTCTTGCCGATAAACGCTCGAAACATCAGAGATTCAGAAACTGGCATCGGCGAGTAAAACTGCAGAGGAAGTCTGACATCCACGTCGTAATTCAAATCCATTGAAATCATTCCATAGGTCCCATCTGCATAAAGATAATGGAACTGATCGAGATCAACATTACTGATCATAATATCATTTTCAGAATACAATCTTGATTTCAGTGCTGCTTCGAAGTTCAATGCCCCTAGCGGAGTCAAAACAGCCTCTGCGCTCAATGCTCGCGCTTCATCAGTAAGCGCATGAAAAACACGCTCTTGAATAGCCATAAACTTAATTAAATAAGCTATGGTCAGTACTCCGATTATGAATATCGGGAGGAATATCGCGGCTTCCACCGTTAAAAATCCTCGTTTAGTATTTTTGTATGTAAGCGTACGTTTCGCCCTTGATAACTGCCTCAAATTCAAATCCCCCGTATAGATATTTCAGATCAAAATCCCGATGATAACTTCCCTTTAAATTGATCTGGATCAGATCCAAACATCGCAGCAGTTTTATTTCACGATCTTCCAAATACAACAATATTCTCAGATAATCTTCATATTCAAATCCGCCTTTGTTCTGCGGTTCGATATACCCCGATGATTTTTTCTTGGAATGCAATGACTTCCCTAATTCCAAATTCTGTTGTTCTCCGTTTTTTTCAAGAGTTTCCTTTAATTCAACGATTTCCTGTTTTGCGTCAGGTCGCACTGCATTTTCAATGCTCAAGGCCCAATGCTCGGTTGATTTGACAAGCGGCACCTTCTTTCCGTCTTCCAATCTGCGCAGATCATTTTCCGCTTCTGCTGCTGACCAAATTCCTGCAATGACTGCCTGGGTCAGGATTGCGGCAGGTCCAGGCGTGAGTACTTCTGCAAGCGTTGCAATCTCACTCCTCTTATTGCTGTCACTGTAAATGTGAGAGAGGTTCAGTCCTGTCCGCATGATGAAGAGCTGATTTCTGACTCCACTATAATTTTCCCTGTCATTGTAACTTCCGATTAATATATATTCCACCTCGTTTACGAAAAAGGTATCCCGCTCTTGTGCACCGCGTTTATGATGCCAAAACCGGTGCAGTATGTATTCATTGGTGAGAAAAGTTTCTTCACTGCTTTTTCTGATCTCTGACGGATTGGGTATCCCGCTTTCGAGAATTTGACCCATATCAATGGTACGGACTGATTTTCCTTTTGATGGCAATCCGTTGATCACCTGCATGTTTTTCAATTCTGAATCGGGATACTCTGTCGGAACGATACTCTTTCTGGGTTTTAAGGCGTTCTGAACCATTTCGTATCGAATGGAATCAAGAACTTGTTGTTGAAACAATTCCGTATTGGTAATGCCATACCCCTTTAGATCAACGGTTACCGACTCAGTTCTAAGCCGCAGCGGGTCAAGATGCTTCTTACTGCGAAGCGTTTCTTTCAATGGATTGTTATGGAAGCTGTACGACGTATAATAATTGATTTTGCTTTCCACCTGATTTTGATCAAGTTGAAACGCAAAAATGCCGTATCGCTTTTGCAGTTCCGTGTCATATTCAGCCAAAATGGAACGTCCTGCTAATTCCAACACTGCATCAGAATAGCTTCTCCCTGCGAGCTGGGACGCTTCATATACGATAACGCCCACCGCCGCAAGAATTGCAGCAAGGATCATCGTTAAAAATACAGCTGTTGTTCCCTTTTTCGATATGACATTCATTGCTATTGCAAAACCTCCTTGGACACGTTCATGTAACGAACCAGCTCTGCTTCATCAATAATGTAAGCGCTCCCTTTTTCCTGCCGTTTTACATTTGCCCGAAAGAGTCCATTCATATGGATGATTTGCTCCTCTTCCATTAGAATGGCAGAGTGTCTCACAATGCCTTCCAGCCATCGATCATCCTGTCTTTGATATTCATAAGTTTTAGCTGTCTGGTACCGCTCAATCGTATCCGAGAGAATACCGGTTTCTTTCCGCAAAGACAGATGAATTGAAGTTTGAAGGGATAATGCAGAGTAGAGCCCGACAGTAATATAAATCACAGCAACCACTGCACCGATTACCAAAGGAAAGATAATGGCAGCTTCAACCATTGTCGTTCCGCGTTTGCTCCTGAAATTCATTTAATAAAAGTCCGCTTTCGTCAACGCAGTAAAGGTTTTGGTAATAAAATCTCCAATGTAATCTTTAAACAAAATTCCAAGCCCTATGGCAATGGCAACCAGAATTGCCACCTGGACCATCTCCATTCCCTTTTTATTATTAGAAACTAATTTAACCGCTTCTTTTCCATTCTTTCTTTTCAGCTGTTTCATGGTACTCCTCCTGTATTGATTGCTTATTGATCGGGATTTGCTTATTTCGATCAGGACTTGCTTATTTGATCGATATTGCTTATTTTGATCGGGACTTGCTTATTTGCGTTCTTGCATCTGCCTGCTTTTTCCGTGATTGCTAAACTATTTTATTTTTTAAGGATCTTTCTCTCCGTGATAGCTTTCGAATCGACCTCCGGGAATGCTCTTCAAATGGGTTACATCCCTAGCAAAGCCGGTGCTACGGTTATCATGATTAAGACAAGTAAAAGGATCATCAGCGGAAACGTGAGCTTTGTCTCCGCAAGTTTTCCCTTTTCTTCCGCTTTTTTCTTTCGGCCAATCCACATTAACTCCCCCTCTCGTTCCATTTTTTCAGCAAGTGCGCTTCCCTTGTTCCAGTTGTCCGAAATAATTGCGGTCAATCTGACCATGTCCCGTACCCCGCATCGCTGCGAAAAGTCCTTTAACTCAATGATCAAAGGAGTGTGGGTTTTCTCTACCCGCTTCTGAATTTCCAATAGTTCTGCGTACAGGTGCCTCTTCTTCCTATTATTTTTTTCATGTTCAGACCTTATCAGGTTTCGTTCATAGTCCTGTACAATTTTTGCATAAGCGGAGCTGAACACCAGGCCAGCATTCAGCAAAAGAACCAGTTTACTGATAAATTCCGGCAGGTCTCTTTCGATAGACTCCCTGGCAGCTCTGATTTCTTTATCAATTTTTTCATAGCGCTTTATGTAGAGAATCAACAACAGAACACCATATGTCATCAAAATCAAACCAAAGGAGCTCTCGTGCTTTCGGTGCCAGCTTATGTTCATCCCTTCCGGCAGGCTTCCCGGCAGCTGAAGATATGCAGAAGCCCCACCTTCACTCAAACGATCGACAACACCGGCCAGGCGTTTCTCCATACTGGCAGAATAGTCTTCCGATGAGACCTTCTCGTCAATGAATACATTGATGGTGGCTTCTCTTTTGATTCCGTCCAGCGTGAGCAGTGCGGACAGCGAAACAGGCGTCTGCCCTTTTACTGCAATTAGATCAACTGCTCCGTTTTCATGAATTATTTCCGGATTGCTGCTGGACCATACGATTGTAATTCCGGTGTTCCGGTCGTACTCAAACAAATTGAGCGGTCTTGAAACCTGATTCAGATCAGTATTCTTTCCCAAGATTCTGATCGGAAGCTGTTTTGCAAACTCCTGGAGAACCTCATCTTTTTCGTTTTTACTCAATTCCTTAGGGGCTACCTTTATGTCAATATTTTTTGAAACCTCGATCCCGTTATAATTCATCTTTGCTTCAACTGGAATGGTTATCGCAGCTTCACCTGGTGCAGGCTTTTTAATGCGAGTGAGTGCCTCGTCATCCTGATACAGCAGCGGAATGGTCATTAGCAGCAATATTATGAAGACCACGGTAAGGATTAGATAAGATTTCATCAGGTTTTTTTTCTGTTCCAGAATGTAGTTATTGCAATCCTTTCGTCCATATTTCATCCTGAGTTTTTGCTTCATGATCTCTCGGTTGCCTGTAATGAAGTCCGGGATCAGATTTACGAAGGCATTTAGCAGAAAATCAGTTTTTCGTTTCAGATCAGACTGGTCTTTTATCATTTACATACCTCTGCAGCGCTTTCTATTTCTTCCTGATATCCAGCCGGAAGCCACTCTGTTGATTTTGATGACGAGTTGGAACTTGCTGTAAAATCTTTTTTAAACGTCTACACTTCAATTTTCGTAAGCTCTGTGCTGATATAGTAGGATGCACCAATTCCTGCCAGCGCGGCGGTCATCAGGAGCCTCCCGGTAATCCCATCATAAAGTACAGAAATATACTCCGGAGAAATGAATTGGAGGAATAATATGATTAATATCGGTATCGCCGTGAGAATTTTCGTCTCAAATCGTTTCTGCGCTGTAATGGTATGGATTTCTTTTTCGATCGTAATTTTATCTGTTATAATTTCACATGCCTTCCCTAAAACTCGAATTAAATCACCGCCAGTTTTCCTGCATGTTAAATAAATATCTACAAAATCAGAAATATCTTCAATATCTGTTCTGTCCGCGAAGTCTCTCAAGACCTCCTCCTCCGATTCTCTATACTCATTAATTTTCTTAGACATCCGTTCTATCTCTTGCACGATCAGCGCTTGACCTCCGTAGATCATTCTCATATTTCCCGCAGTTTCCTGCAATGCACCAGACATCTGTCTGCCTGCGGCGACAGACGCTGAAATGGAATAGAGAACATCCCGAAACTGCTCTTTGATTTCTTTTCTTCTTTTTTCTGATAAATGTTTTCGGTATACCGGCAAAAGAAACCACTGCGCCGGTAAAGACAGAAAAAAAAGAAATAAATTTTTATAAAACAGAAAGGTTAACACCGCGAATCCGGCACCACTGAGCAGAAAGAATTTTACTTTTTCTTTCATTGAAAGATGATATGTATGATAGTTTTCTGGAATTATTTTTTCTTGAGGCTGTTCAGATATTCGAATGTTCACAGACATGCCCCCTTCATCTTCAGCTTCATAGTATTCATTATTGCGTTTCCCGTTTTTACAAGAGAACCATCGGGGTGGCTAAATTCCGAGCGGCTTTCTAAATTTTTTTGATTAAGTTCGAACTTAAATAACGGATTAATCTCAATTTTACCACCCGTATAATCCTTAATTTCCGTAATTTCAAGTACTTTTCGACTCTTATCAGGAAGCCTTCCCAGATGAACGATAATATCAATTGCTTCTGCAATTTGCGCTCTTATTGCTTCAATAGGATAGTCAGCTGCTTGAAGAAACATTGCCTCCAACCGAGACAGCATTCCTTCGGGGGAGTTCCCATGTCCTGTTGATAATGATCCATCGTGTCCGGTATTCATTGCTTGTATCATATCCAGAACCTCCTCGCCCCTCACCTCTCCGACGATAATTCTGTTTGGTCGCATTCTCAGGGATGCTTTAATAAGCTGCCTTATGTTTACTTCACCTTTTCCCTGTACATTTGCATTTTTACTTTCAAGCCTTACGATATTCTCGATTCCGTTAATTTGAAGTTCTGCAGAGTCCTCAATTACAATAACCCTTTCATCTGAGGGGATGTATTCCGATAATACATTTAAAAAAGTTGTTTTTCCGGAGCTTGTACCACCGGATATAAATATATTGTAGCCTGCTTTCACCAATGTCTTTAGAAATTCTGCTGCTTCCCTGCTGATTGTCCCTATTTTGATCAATCCCTCCATCGAAATTCGATTCTCAGGAAAACGCCGAATTGTAAGTATGGGCCCATTTAACGCAACATTTTTATACACTGCATGAACTCTTGATCCATCTTCCAGCCTGGCATCAACAATAGGATTTAGTTCATTAATTTCTCTATGAACCCTCGCTGCAATTCGCCTTATGATTTCTTCCAAGTCTTCCGTTGTTTCAAACCGGATATTGAGTTTAACTACTCTGCCGTTTTTCTCAATGAAGATACTATCCGTACCATTCACCATAATTTCACTGACGTCCCTGTCATCAGCATATGGCTGGAGCAGGTCGAGATCCTTCCTCGTAATATTAAAAATGCTGCTGATCACTTCACTTTTTTCTCTAAAATTCAGGCACTCTGTACGGGGGTCTTCTAATATGAAGTTTTCTATCAATTCGAAGACCTCACCGTCGCTTAACTGTTCTTCGCGGCTATTGATCATGGAGCGAACACCTTCAGTTATTTCTTTCAGTGTAAAGACATCTCTTTGCATTGCTGGATCCTCCCCTCAATCCTTTAAGATATGTTCCTTTCATTGTCAAATTAGTTTGTGCCTCATTTACAATGATTCGTTTCAGCCAGCAGTACCGCTTGGGCAATCTGTTTTATCCCGGTCCCAAAAGTTTGGCTTATTTCGATATCAAGCTCCTCCCCATTATAAGAAAAGCTATTTTCATCATGATCAATAACGATCAACTTTTCCAATCCGGTACTGTCATTTCCCGTGAGTTGGTGCTCACTACGGTTCAGATTGGAGACATGAAGCAATTTTTCTTCCGAGAAGCTTTGCTCCCTTTTATTTAAAAAGTCGATGCTTTTTCTAAGCTTATGGAGTGAAATAGGATCATTCTTATGCACCATAACAATTCTGGAACAGTAAGTGAGAAGCTGTTGGGTTTCCGGTGTTATACCATGGTTTAGATCAAGAACGATATAATCGTACCGGCTGCTGTCTGTCAGATGCTTGATAAAATAGTCTATGTCATCCTTGGATAAACAGCATAATTCATTTTTTCCTGTGGAAGGGCAGAAAAAAGAGACACCAAAGTTGTCCTGGGTTGTAAATCCATCGAGATGGCTGCAAATTTCTTCATCATTCTTTTCAAAAAGATAGTACAGATAGTCCCCGATTCTTCTTCGTCCGGGGCCAAATTTAACAACCAGCTCTGTTGCAGGGAATTCTTCAAAGGTTAAAAACATAATTTTTTTATCATGAAATCTGGATAATTCTCTTGCCAGCCCGATGGCGACAGTCGAAGTCCCTGCACCTCCAGAAACACCCAGTACACCAATCAGGGCAGTTGAAAGATATGAATTGACGATTTTCTTACCGGTAAGATAAGCATAAAGAAAGTTGAGATCGTTCAGGATATCACTGACCGTAGCATATTTATAGATCAGCCAATGTCCTGAATCATTTCTCTTTACCTGATTAACAATCAATTCAGGAAACGCTTCGGTAAGGACAACTGTTTTTCTCAGTAGAGAAGGATCGTTTATCCGATCCAGATCAAATGATTCAAAACCGGAGTCGGTCAGGAGAAAGTCGCATTTGTTAGAGAATAAAGCAGATTCAATCTCTAACATAGATTGGAAAGGAACAATATTTACATCAAATCCTTTATGTATATTGGAGATGGCTTTTGCCAGTGCAAAGCCATACTCCCGCTCATTATGAGCAATAAGCAGTCGAACCATATTTTTAATCCCTTAATATCATTTCATTACATTATTTCCATATATTTACTAAATCAACTTTAACACGTCTTACATAAATTTACAATTTCTATTGTTCGACATATTTCGACATATCTTTGAATTAACCTGCTGTTATCAATTCCTTCAATTTCATCAAGGCTCTATTCAAGCCCCCAACTTCGTCAATCAAGCCGATATCCACGGCTTCCTGCCCTATGAGAATTGTTCCGATATCCGCTGCCATATTATCCGTTGCATTCATTAAACCAACAATTTGATCTCTGTCTGCTTTTGAAGTTCGGGTGATGAATTCTACGATACGATCCTGCATCTTCCGGAAATAATCATATGTGGGCTCTGCTCCAATCACCAGCCCTGTCATTCGAATCGGATGCAGTGTCATTGTTGCACTTTCTGCGATGAACGAATAGTTGCTTGCAGTGGCAAGGGGAATTCCGATACTGTGGCCTCCGCCAAGTACAAGGGAAACCGTAGGTTTGGATAATGTTGTGATCAGCTCAGACAGTGCAAGTCCTGCCTCAACATCACCGCCTACTGTATTAAGGATTGTTAGAAGGCCCTTAATGTTGGGGTTCTCTTCAATCGCTACCAGTTGAGGAATAATATTTTCATACTTGGTTGTCTTATTGTTGGGAGGTAGAACAATATGCCCCTCAATGTTGCCGATAATTGTCAGATACTGAATATCGCTCTGAAAGTTAAATGCATTTCCGATCACACCGAAGTTATCGATGTTATCCTTTGGATTCTGTTCCTGAGACTGATCATCATTGTTATTTTTATCCGTATTTTTACCTTTCCCAGTATCCTTGTAGTTCTTTTCTTTTTCGTGATGTTTGTCGTTTCCTTTGCCATCAGTTGCCGCCCAGAATATGCCAGATTCTGTGTTTCTGTTTATATCAGTATTTTTATCCATAATCCTATCCTTTCCTTGTAATAAAAATAGTTTTTCCCAAATATATTTTTTTATAATAGAGGAAATAGCATGTTGATGTATCCAATTTCAGATCAGGAAACAGCATGCTTCCCTGCCCCAAATTGCTGATAGAAAATAGCATACTTAACTGCCGTAAATTACAGATATTCATTCCATGCCTCTACGCATATTATGAATGTAATCTCTGTATTTTATTTAATACTATTCTCAAATTAGATAGACAACAATGCTTTATGTTAAAGACTAACTATTAAAAGTCAAGCTCAAAAAAGAAAAAGTTAGATGAATTGTAGAATTGCAATTCGGAGAAAAGAGCACCTTGATAATTGCATGACAAGAACAATAGGTATAGACCTATGCTTGACTTACGAAGGGCCGATCCGTCTTCACAAGATGAAAGATTACCCGTGTCAGCTTCTTGGCTGCATGGGAAACGGCTACATTGTAGGCTTTGCCTTCAGCACGTTTTTTCGCCAAATACCGACCAAAGCCTTCATCCCAATGAGAGACATATTTTGCGGCATTGAACAGTGCGTATCGCAGATATTTAGAGCCACGTTTCACCATTTTAGCATGTGTGGAAACCATCTGTCCTGACTGATAAACAGAAGGTTCCAGACCGGCGTAGGCAAGCACCTTTTCCGCTGAATCGAAGCTGCTGAAGTTTTCGGTTTCAGCAATAATCATGGCTGCCATGCGGTACGAGATTCCGGGGACCGTGAGAATCGGACTATGAAGCTTGTCCACAATCGGGTTGATTTTCGCTTCGACCTGCTGAATCTGACTTTCCATCATCTGAATCATCTGGATCGTCTGCTGCAGTTCTAAGGATTTGACTTCACTGAAGGAGCCGACAGAGCCTCTTGCCGCATTGCGGATTTCAATGGCCTTTTCCTTACTGTAGCGGCCTTTGGATGCGTTGGAAAGAAGGTTCGTCAATCTTGTAAGATGACACTCTGAGATGGCGCCTGCACCCGGAAGTTCAGACAGCAGGGCATATACAGAGGCCATGTGCAACGATGGAACCAGCTTCTCCAGTTCGGGGAAGAGGATGACGCAGAGTCTCGCATAAGAGGTCTTGAGCCTTGAGCAGTCCTGTACGAGAGAAAAGCGGTATCTTGTGAGTGACTTGAGCTCACGGACATGGTAAGATGACTGTGAGTAGGGCTTTAGACTTTCTGTTCTGAGCATAGTCACAATAGAGTGGGCATCGACCCGATCCGTTTTCGTCTTTCTAAGGCTTAGACCTTTTCTGTAAAGATTGGTATGTAACGGATTGATTACCGTGGTAGGAAGACCGTTGGAAATCAAAAACTCTAAGAGATTATCGCTGTAGTGACCAGTAGCTTCCAGCCCTACTTTAATTTTGGCGAAATCACTCTCGCATACCTTGAGATTGGCAAGCAGCGCACTAAACCCCTGTTTGTTGTTGGGAATAGTGAAAGTCTGGAAAAGGATCACCCCATCAGAATCAACGATAAGGCAATCGTGCTTGTCCTTGGCAACATCAATGCCAGCATAAATCATAGTAGTTCCTCCTTGTGATCAGAATTGACACTGTTTTCTTCCACAGACCGGTTTGCCGATTGTAACCTCGTGCGAAATGAAACGTCATGCGTTATCTAACTCATTACCAATAAAGCAAACGGCTGTGGTCATAGCCTTTCTTGAAACGTCAAGCGTTAGGAGTGATTGACTAATCCACAGCGTCTGTAAGAAGTATAGCATTAAGTCCTTGGAGAGGGACAATAAACACTACTACTTTATAATACGAGG
>JARBUO010000177.1 GCA_029239605.1 Bacillota bacterium
CGGTATGATATGGCAGGAGCCGTCAGCCCAATGGACTTATCCGTTGAAGCGGAAGCCTTCGGAAACAGCATTCGATTTAAAGAACAAGAGCCTCCGGCAGTGAAAGACTGCATCGTCGGCACGCTGGAAGATGCTCTGGAGCTGGCTGTTCCTCCTGTGGGAGCCGCCAGAACCGGGGAATGTATCAGAGGTATCGAACTGGCGGTGCATGATATAACAGATCGGCCTGTGTTTGCAGGAGCCATTGGCCCCTTTTCACTCATAGGAAGATTAATGGATATGCAGAAGGTTCTGGTGGACTGCAGAAAAGAGCCTGGTCTGCTCCATGTGCTTTTGAAAAAAGCCAGCACGTTTTTAACCGCTTATATCATGGCCTTAAAGGAAGCGGGGGCAAACGGAGTCTTTCTTGCAGAGCCTGCAGCAGAACTCATCGCACCCAGATTTCACCTGGAATTTTCTGTACCCTATATTGAAAGAATCAGGGCACGGTGCGAGGACGATCATTTTCTATGCATCTATCACAACTGCGGAAACACCATGCCATTATTAAAGGATCTTGTTGAGAATACATCCTTTAAAGCTCTTCATCTGGGAAACGCCGTCGATATGGAAGCAGCTTTGCGGCTGGTTCCGGGAGAGCTTCTGGTAATGGGTAATATTGATCCGGCAAATGTCCTTCGCCTTGGCACACCGGAGCATGTTTGGGAGGTGACGCTGATGCTTTTAAAGCGATGCGGAAG
Organism: Bacillota bacterium; assembly: GCA_029239605.1. Lineage (GTDB taxonomy): Bacteria > Bacillota > Clostridia > Peptostreptococcales > Anaerovoracaceae > Anoxybacterium. Next base: position 741 of record JARBUO010000177.1, read on the forward strand.
ATTTAGAAACTTCATCCTCTCATCTGGCTGCGATATTCCGCCTACGGCTCCTCTTGAAAACATTGACGCATTCTTCGATGCGGCGGCACATTTTTACGGCAGAGAATCATTCATCGGCAGGCTTACTTTGTGCAGAGCATGAGCTGATTGATTGCAACCTGAATAAAAATCTGAGGGGAGGGATTATTTCTCAATCGTTTATAAGGGACTACAGCATTGAACGTATTGTTAAAAGCTAGTTTTATTGAATTGGAGCAAACATTTCTATTAAACGCCACTTATTTTATAAGGAGGAAAATCAATGGAATTCCAAAACAAAGGGCTCGTAGGGTCAAATGAAAAATTAAGCATTGGCCAGTCTTTATTCTTCGGCTTTCAATCTGTTTTAGCTTGTAATCTGTTCCTTGGTCCCATCGTTATCATAGGAATTATGCAGATGGATGTGGCCGCCGCAGCAGCTCTCATCGCAATGACCTTCCTGGCCTGCGGTATTGCAACCATCGTCCAGTCAGGATTTTTCCTGAAATACCAGGTCATTCAGGGAATGTCTTTCGCAATCTTCGGCGCGGTTATTGCCATCGTAATCAACGCGGATTTCGCAACGGTATTCGGAGGAATCATGGTTGCGTCCATCATTCTCATTCTTCTTGGGGTGACAGGGGTTTTCAGTATTGTCGTCGACAAACTGATTCCCGGATTTGTTGCTGGTACGGTAATCACCATTATCGGCGTTGCCCTGATGCCGATCTCATGGAATTCGATCATCGGGATACCGGGAAATCCGGCAATCAATTTTCTGGAAGCGGGAATTACCTTTATCGCAATGATTATTTTCATGCGGCTTGGTAATATCCGCGGAAAAGCAGGCAGAATTATTTCTGTCGGTTCGGTTATTTATGCCATTGCTCTGGGAACTGTTGTAGCTTCCTTCTTTGGGCATGTTGATCTTTCCCCGGTAGGAACGGCTCCCTGGTTTGCCATTCCGCAGATTCTTCCCTTCGGTGCTCCGAAGTTTGACCCCAACGCAATTATTGTTATGACCTTCATCCTGATTATCGTTATGGTGGAATCGGTAGGAACCTGGTTTACCATATCGGAAATGTCAGGAGAAAAGCTTGATAAAAAGCGAATTGACCGGGGCGTAATGGGAGAGGGCATCGGCTGCTTTATCGGTTCCTTTCTTGGGGGGCTTCCTGTTACCAGCTATGCGTCCAATACAGGCGTACTGGCAGTAACCAAGGTTTTCAGCCGTTATGCGGCGCTGGGAGGCGGGATCATCGCCATTGCCATGGCGCTTTGCCCCAAGCTCATGTATCTCATTGCCATCGTTCCGGGATCGGTCATCTGGGGTATTTACGGTTATATTTGTATTGCAATCATGCTCAGCGGACTGTCCAGCATCAAGCGCTATCCGTTTACCGAGCGCAACAATCTGGTTCTTGGTACCGCAGTGCTGACAACAATCGGAGCCAGTGTTCTTCCGGCATCCATCGTGCAAAGCATGCCGCCGCTTCTAAGCTACCTGTTTGGCTCTGCTATCTGTGTAGGGGCATTGACTGCCATTTTCATGAACCTGCTGATTCGTCAGAAGCCGGAAGATGCCGCTGTGCCAGAGGCGCTGAAAGAAGCAACCGATTCTGAAGCAGAAGCAGCAGAGCCGGCTGTGTAGCAGGTACAGAGTTTCGCCATGCTCCCTGAAAGAAAAGTTACTTTTTTTATGATAAATTCTGAATTAAGTTGCGATTTTTTTAGGTCATAGTTGGGGAGGGCGCCGGCATTCTGCATAAAATACCAATTTTCACGTTTTTTTTATTCCCCTATAACAGGATTATTTAAGTTAATATACGGATACAAAGCCTAAAATATCAAGAGAAATTGAGTTTTAGGCTTTGTTTTATTTGTATTTTCAAAATACGCTGTTCCTTGGCGGGAGTAAGATTCTTGACCGTTCTGCCGATAAAAGAATATAATGGCAATAGCGTCGGCCGGAACAGTACAGCGGCTTTGAATTGCAGGAAATACGGTACAGCACTGTATTTTTTAAAGTTCCAACCGATGGTCAGACATGTAAAAATAGGAGAATGGAGTATAGGGCAATTTACTTGAAACGGAGGACAAGTTATGAAAGTTACGAACACAAAAATTCGCGGCCGTTCAATCAGCAGGAAAATATTGTGGATCTTTATTGCAATGGTCTTTCTTATCACTGTCTTGATTGCTTCTTTCAGCATCCATCAGTATCGGAATGAGGTGCTCCTTTTAAAGGCGCATCAGGCGGAAAGCATCGGAAGGCTGACAGCCTCTCAACTTGATGGTGATTCCTTTGGCGTTTTGGCCAAATCCAGCACAGAAACGGCCTATTATCCTGAAGCAAAGGAGTTGATCTCCAAAGCAAAAGAGGCGTCGGGAGTCAAGTATTTATATGTCGTAATTCCGGTGGGAGATAAGAAGATTCGCTATATTGTGGAAGGACAGGCGTCTGGAGACAATCCTGAAGAAATCTTTGATTTTGATACCATCGTTGATTACGCAGACTTCTTTGATACCGATGAAGAAGGCATTACCTTCGAAGCGGCGGTTGATAACAGTCAGGTATTTAATAACGGGCTTTATCAGGATCCGAATTTTGGGTATATGCTGACGGTATTTACTCCTGTATTGGACTCTAAAGGGCAAACGGTCGGAATGGTGGGCGTAGATCTTGATGCAGACGACATTCTTGCAGAAGTCTATCATTTGATCATCCTTCTGTCTGCCATCGCACTCCTTGGGATTTTAGGGGTCATTATAGGGGCCCGGATTCTGATCCGAAAAAATATTACAAAACCGTTGGAGCAGATCGTGGTAGCCTCTGATTCCCTGGCTGGCGGAGATGTTAATGTGAATCTCAGTGTTCACTCTGATGATGAAATTGGAAGGCTGGCGGTCAGCTTCCGCACAATGATTGAAAACATCCGGGAACAGGCTAATTCGGCACAGCGAATTGCAGCAGGGGATCTGTCTGTAGAAATCCAGCCAAAGTCCGATCAGGATATCCTATCCATCAGCTTGAAACATGTTGTTTCCGAATTGAATAAACTTATGGCGGAAACCACCATGCTGACAGGTGCCGCAGTTGAGGGTAACCTTGATCAGCGGGGAAATGAAGAAGGTTTTCACGGCGGCTATCGTGAAATCGTAACCGGAATCAATGCAACCCTTGACGCTTTGATCAGCCCTCTGAGAATAGCTGCGGAATATATGCATCAGATCAGCAAGGGAGAAATACCACCGGTAATCATAGACGAATACAAGGGAGACTTTGACGGAATTAAGAACAATATCAATACCTGTATCAGGGCAATTAATTTGCTGGTAGAGGATATAAACAGCCTATCTATGGCTGCCATTGAGGGACAGCTGGATACCCGCGTCGATCAGGATCGCCACAGCGGTGACTTCGGCAGAGTTATTGAAGGGGTCAATGCAACGCTGGATGCAGTCATCGGCCCGCTTCAGGTGGCCGCAGCATATCTTCAGGAGATTGGAAGAGGCGAAATTCCTGAAAAGTTAACTGTAAATTACAGCGGTGACTTTGAGCGGATTAAGGACGATATCAATTCCTGTATCGACGGTTTGGGCGGTTTGATTGAAGGTAAGGATGTCATGTACCGCATGAGCCTGAACGATTACTCGGTAAAAGTGGAGGGTACCTATTTGGGTATCTATCAGAACATCGCAGAATCGGTGAACCTGATCAACTACAGAATGAACAGAGTGGTAGAGATTCTGACTCACGTCGGGGCAGGAGATCTTTCTGATCTTCAAAATATCATTGATGGCGGAAAACGCAGCGAAGATGACACATTGGTTCCGGCCCTGATTTCGATGATAGAAAACATTCAGAATCTGGTGGATGAAACGGGAAAACTGTCGGAAGCCGCAGTAGAAGGTGACTTGAAAATCAGAGGCGATTCCGCAAAGTTCAAAGGGCAGTTCAGCAACGTAATCAATGGCGTAAATGAAACCCTCGATGCAGTGATTTCACCCATCGAAGAAGCGGCGTCTGTGCTGAAGGAGCTTGCCAAGGGCAATCTTCAGGTTACCATGGAAGGCAGCTATAAGGGGGATCATGCAGAGATTAAGAATGCGCTTAACGGCACCATTGCCAACCTGCAAACTTACATAGGTGATATTTCCGCCGTCCTTGCAGAAATGGCCGGAGGAAATCTGGAGCTGGCCATAACGGCAGATTATATGGGAGATTTTGTTGAGATAAAGAATTCCCTGAATCATATCATCTCATCCTTAAGCGAGGTTATGGGCGAGATCAGAGAGGCCGCAGATCAAGTAAATACCGGTTCCAGACAGGTCTCTACAGGAAGTCAGTCTCTATCTCAGGGTTCCATCCAGCAGACAAGCGCCATTCAGGAACTCACTGCCTCCATCTCAGAGATTGCATCCCAGACCAAGCGAAATGCAGTCAATGCAGGAAAAGCCAGTGAACTTGCGACGGAAGCAAGGAATGACGTCGTGAATGGCAATGATCAGATGCAGGGAATGCTGGAATCCATGGAGGAAATCAACGATTCTTCCGCAAATATTTCCAAGATCATTAAGGTAATCGATGATATTGCGTTTCAGACCAATATTCTGGCCCTCAATGCTGCCGTGGAAGCGGCCAGAGCAGGGCAGCACGGCAAGGGATTTGCGGTGGTGGCAGAAGAAGTTCGGAACCTTGCTGCCAGAAGTGCAGCAGCAGCCAGAGAGACAACAGAGCTCATCGAAGGCTCGATTACAAAGGTTCAGCATGGAATGAAGATCGCCAATGAAACCGCCTCCTCGCTGAAGGAGACCGTTGGCAGGATTGAAACTGCAGCGGATCTGGTGGGCAGTATCGCCGATGCATCCCGGGATCAGGCCGCAGGAATAGATATGGTAAACAAAGGAATTGAACAGGTGGCCCAGGTCGCCCAAAACAACTCAGCAACAGCAGAGGAAAGCGCTGCGGCCAGTGAGCAGCTTTCCAGTCAATCGGAGATGCTCAAGGAAATGGTAGGTAGGTTCAAGGTGCGTCAAGGAGTGATGGCTCTTTCCGCTGGATCTGAAAAGAAGCTTCTTGAGACCCGAGATCCTAATGGCGAAAAGAGACGAGCAGCGGTGTTCCAGGGACCGCGGATTTTGCTCAATGAGGATGAGCTGGATAAGTATTAATTCAAAAGAACAGAAAGCTGCCTCAAAGGATCTGAGGCAGCTTTTTTTCATGATTGCAGCTTCCGGTTATCTTCCTGATGAAGCTTCCGGCTTTATC
>JARBUO010000178.1 GCA_029239605.1 Bacillota bacterium
GTTAGTGGAGCAAGGGGAAGAATCAGAAGTTCTTAGTAAGCAAACACTGCAGTCAATGCAGCTTCAATGGTGATATCCCCCGGTATAACTGGTGTTGAGGCCAATTCACGCTGATAAGGCATGGGTGGTGTTATCACACTGCCGCTTTCAACAATCTTAATGGGAATGAGGTTTGTTCTCAGCCTAAGGCTTCTGGAAAGGGTTCTGGCTTTTTCAATGGCATCCATCATGGCCATATTCAAAGCCTGCTGATAATAGATGGATGGGTCCGATGCTTCAAATGAAATCATTTCAATGAGATTTGCACCTGCATCGACGGCGGTATCGATAATTCTGCCTACTGCATCCAACTCATCGGTTCGTATTTCGATGAGATTGATGACATTAAATCCGCGATCGATTTGGGTTCCGTTTTCATAATCATAGAGCTTATCGATGGTGTACTGAACGGTTCGAATGTTTTCAATTCCTGCTTGCTTCAGCACATCAAGGACATTTTGTGTAATCTGCGCATTTTCAGGCTGAATCGTATTGAGATCCGTGCCGCTGGTCTGTACACCCAGCCGGATTACCGCTAAATCCGGCTGGGCGAAAACTCGGCCTTGTCCTGTCAGCGTCATGGTGTTGTAACTTTCAGGAGTAGCAATCGACGTTGATGCTTCCTGCATATGAATCACCTCCGTTTTTTCTATCAATATATGAAAGGCATCAATGACAAGGTGCATAAGGTCATCAGGAAAGAAGAATCTTACTACTTCTGAATAATAAGCATGATCATTGGAAACACAAATAGAAACGGAACGGGAGGATGCACAAAATGGAAGACCGATTTATTGGATTTAATGAAAAGAGAATGCACATTTTTAGTGAGCTGGTCAGAAGATACTGGAATGGGAGCTTGAACTATATCTCTGACCTTGATGATCTCGCAGCGGAAATCAAGGAGAAGTACGGCTATGGGACCCATGAAATTCCCTTTATCAAAGATCATATCCGGCTGGCAATGGGGCTTGATCCTAACGGGAGTGAGCTTTTTGAAGAAGAACTGCAGCTTTTGAGAAGGAATAGAGGCGTGCACAAGCCTCTTGTTTCAAGACTGGAGGGGCCCTGCACCCACTGTGGGGACAAGCTGTGTCGTTGTGATACTCTGGGCAAGTATGAAAGCCCTCTTTACCATAAGGAATCAGAAGAGGAACGGGAAGAGTGTATCGAATGTGGATTCTGTGCATCGGACTGTGATTTTGGAGCAATTGCAGAGAAGATAGAATTTCTTCCTATGGTAGAACTCCTGAAAGAGAAGGAAAATCCAATTTTCGCGGTGGTTGCCCCAGCAATTACAGGACAGTTCGGTGAGAATGTTACGATGGGGAAATTGAGAACAGCATTTCAGAAGATGGGCTTTGACGATATGATCGAGGTTGCGCTTTTTGCGGATATTCTCACCATTAAAGAAGCATTTGAATTCAACCGGCTTGTTAAGAAAGAAGAAGACTTTTTCCTCACGAGCTGTTGCTGCCCTGTTTGGTTTAATCTGATTAAAAAGAATTATCCGGATATCTACGAGCATCTGTCACCTTCGGTATCTCCCATGATTGCATCCGGCAGAATCCTCAAACGACTGTATCCCAATGCGAAAATCGTGTTCTTCGCACCCTGCATCGCCAAGAAAGCGGAAGCGCTGGAAGAAGGGCTGAAAGGAGCAGTGGATTTCGTCATCAATTTCAGAGAGCTCCAGGAAATCTTTCGTGCCCTTGAAATCAATCTGGAGGATCTTCCTCCAACCGATAAAGACCTTGCTTCTTTGGGCGGGCGCGTCTATGCCAGAACAGGGGGCGTTAGTTTTTCTGTTAAGATGGTTGTAAATCGCCTTGACCCAACAAGACTGATTAAGCTGAAATCAAAGAAAGTTGATGGCGTAAAGGAATGCCGTGAACTGCTGGAAGAACTGCGAAATAAGGGGAAGGACAGAGCGAACTTCATTGAAGGGATGGCTTGTAAGGGAGGCTGCGTTGGCGGTCCCAGAACAAACATTGATACTGTGAAAGCAACAGAACTGGTCAACGAATTCGGAGAGGATTCTTTGATCTTAACCCCTCTCGACAATCTCAATGCGGTAAAGATTCTAAAGCAGTTCAATATTCTATCTGTGGCTGACATTACCAAGAACGAAGAATTGGAGAAGGTTCTCTCGAGAGAATAAAAGAGGGGATGCTCGAGGCAGCTTGGAAAATAAGCGTGTTATTTTGCAGAAGCAGAAGCACTAAAAGACAAAAGACACAAATGTCGGTTTTTAACGAATTTTGACGAATAATCGAAAGTAATTACACTATTGGGTGAAACAATCCCTTGATACGGGAATTAAGTATTCTTTAAGTTGATATACCAAGACCGAAAAAAAACAAAAAAGGGAGCATTAATTCTCCTGATAACCTAAGTTATTTTTATCTTATATTCCCCTCAACATAAATTCAACAGAACATATTAAATTTTTCTTATAATTGAATATATTTGTCAAATAACTAAATGAAAAGTAGAAAATGATCGAAAATAATGAGAAGATCGACTGTGAAATCTCTGCGTGAATCAGACGCAATCTTCCTAAAAGACAACATTGGGTTGATAAGCAGAAACGCAGGCAGCAAAAAATTGAAGGTCCTCTGCAGTATGGGCTTTTCTCCTGACTCTAAGTTCATCCTCCGGGAGAAAGGTTGAAGGAACCCTGTATCGGTTCAGGACATAGCGAGGAACAACGGGAAGCTCTTTTGCCATAGCCATGAGTTCTTCTGCACCCAGTTCGGGAAGTACGGTGGTTCTGACCTCAAAAGTGGAATCACTGTCTAATAGGATATCGAGTGTTTCGAGTACTTTTTCCGCGTTGGAATCCATACCGCAGACACTGGTATAACGGGAGGAGGGCGCTTTATAGTCTACCGCAAAATAGTTGCAGAGCCCCTGACGAATCAATTCCTTTATGATGTTTGGATTGGAGCCGTTGGTATCTAATTTAATCTGATAGTCAAGTTCTCTTAGTATGGTAAGGAAGGGGAGCAGGCCGGACTGCAGCGTCGGCTCACCCCCCGAGATAACAACACCGTCCAGAAGGCCTGCCCGCTTCTTTAGAAAGTCCATCACATAACGAGGTGACAGAAGTAGATGGCTGCCGTCAACCAACGCTCGATTGTGACAATAAAAACATGTATAATTACATCCCGGAACAAAAAGTACGCAGCAAATCAGGCCGGGATAATCGATTAAGGAACTCTTAACAATACCGGAAATATTCATGGACCTTACTCCTTAATTACATATTTGACCCGTTCTTTGTATTCTTCCTTTTTCCCTCTGTTAAAGTTCTGAATTGGCCGCAGATAACCGACGACACGACTCCAGACTTCTGTAGAGGCACCGCACTCCGGGCAGGAGAAATGTTCCCCTGAGAGATAACCGTGGTTGCTGCAGATCGAGAAAGTTGGTGTCAGGGAAAGGTAAGGAAGCTTATATTTGGTAAAGGCTTTCTGAATCAGCCTCTTGGCAGCACCTACATCCTTAATCTCCTCACCAAGATAGAGATGAAGCACCGTTCCTCCGGTATAAAGTGATTGAAGTTCATCCTGAAGATCGAGGGTCTCAAAAATATCATCGGTGTAGCCAACGGGAAGCTGAGAAGAATTTGTATAGTAAGGAGACTGCTCACCGGCTGTGATGATGCCGGGATATCGTTTCTTGTCCTTTTGTGCCAGGCGGTAGCTCGTTCCTTCCGCTGGTGTGGCTTCCAGGTTGTAATAGTTTCCGGTCTCCTCCTGAATGTCCTTAATCACGTCCCGCATATAAGTAAGGGTTTGCACGGAAAAAGCCTGACCCTCTGGGGTGGTCAAATCATATTCTGCACCCAGCAGGTTCTGACAAGCTTCGTTCATTCCAATCAGGCCGATTGTGTTGAAATGATTGTACCAGTAACTTCCCGTCCGTTCGAAAACTCCTTTTAGGTAATTTGCCGAATAGGGATAGAGACTTTTGGCTGTTTGCTCTTCAATTACCTTTCTCTTAATTTCAAGACTGTTTCTGGCGATGTTCATCTGCTGCCAGAGTCTGGTTCTGAATTCAGACTCGCTGGAAGATATGTAGGCAAGCCGCGGCAAATTGATGGTGACTACACCAATAGAGCCTGTCAGAGGATTGGAACCGAACAGTCCTCCTCCTCGTTTTCGCAACTCACTGGTGTCAAGGCGCAGACGGCAGCACATGGATAACGCATCCTCAGGAGAAAGATCGGAATTGATGTAGTTGGAAAAATAGGGGATTCCGTATTTGCAAGTGATCTCCATGATCTTCTGAATCACCGGACTTTCCCAATTGAAATCCTTGGTAACATTGATGGTAGGAATGGGAAATGTAAATACTCTGCCTTTGGAATCCCCCTCCATCATAACATCACAGAACGCTGTATTCAGTAAATCCATTTCATTCTGGAATTCGCCATAAGTTTTATCCATGATCTTCCCGCCCAGAATGACGTATTCATTCCGAAGGGTGGATGGGGCAGTGAGGTCAAAGGTCAGATTGGAAAAGGGACATTGGAAGCCGACACGTGTTGGCACATTCAGGTTAAAGATAAACTCCTGAAGTGCTTGCTTCACGGTTTTGTAGTCCAGATTATCATAGTGGATGAAAGGTGCGCAGTATGTATCAAAAGAGGACCAGGCCTGAGCCCCAGCCGTTTCTCCCTGGGTAGTAAAGGTAGAATTTACGATCTGGCCAAGAAAGCTCCTAAGATGTTTGGGCGGTTTCGATTCAACTTTTCCAGGTACTCCTCCGAATCCATTCATTAGGATTTGACGCAGATCCCAGCCTGCACAATAAGGGCCGAAAAACCCGAGATCATGAATATGAATATCTCCGGAAAGATGGGCATCCCTGATTTCCTCGGAATAAATTTCATGAAGCCAGTAATTTTGCGTAAAGGCCTCCCGTACATAATTGTTCAGACCATTAATGGATTTTTGCGTATTTGCATTTTCGTTGATTTGCCAGTCAGAATCATTAAGGTACTCAGAAAACATGTTGATTGTCGCACCGATCAACGCATTGGATTCCCGCGCAGAACGACGCTTTTCACGATAAAGTATGTAAGCTTTTGCGGTTTTCGCATGACCGTTTTCGATAAGAACTTTTTCTACGATATCCTGAATCCCTTCTACTTCGGCGATCCCGTCGGGATATCTGAGTTCGGCCATTCTGACTGCTTCCTCGGCAAGCTTCTCAGAGGTGGAGAAGTTATCTCCGCCTACAGCTTTTGCCGCTTTGAAAATTGCCAGGACGATCTTTTCCTTTTTAAAGAGAACGATGGATCGGTCGCGTTTGATAATTTGTTTCAGCACAGCAGGTTACCTCCGAAATTGTTTTAACAATAATAAAATACAATATATTGAGGCGTTCGGATTGATGGAACACTACATATATATTATTCTCATGCTTTTGCCATGTCAATATACGTTGCTGTATTATTGGAAAAAACGATAAACTCTGGTAAAAATTCGATTGTTACCTGCTGAACAAGAAGGGCGCCCGGGTCTTGAGCCTTATGGCAGAAGATCCGGACTTTGGCGGAAGGGGTAAGCTGCAGACCATAAGTATCCGAATCATCTGCATTCCAGCTGCTGCCGTCGCTGACTCCGCTATTGCTAGTGATCCGTATAGGAATCCGTACCTTCTGCAAAATCAAGGATTTCAGATTGAGAAAACTCAAAACCGTTATCCATCTGATCAATTTCATCGTCTGGATAACCCTGATCAGGGAGATTATAAAAATCCTGTCGAATGGCGGCCTCGCTGTCGCGATTTTCTACAGTACGATCCGATGAGATACGATTGATTTTATTATCATTTTTTGTCTTTAAATAAGTCTCTTCCATAATTTCCTCCTGGATTCCATAAAACTAA
>JARBUO010000044.1 GCA_029239605.1 Bacillota bacterium
GAACGGGCGATAAAGTCCAGAAAAGACGGTTCTGTTTCATTGACCTGGGGCAGCGTGTTAATTCCCCACCAGGACTCGTACTCGTCGGGATAATTTATAAATCGATACCAGCTGTAGTAAGGTGATTCTTTGCTTTGATATGCCCCGGTTTCGGGAAATCGTCCCATTTTGTTAAAATACAGGCTGTCGCTCCCTGTGTGGTTAAAGACGCCATCAAGAATAATTCGAATTCCTTTTGCGCCTGCACATCTGCAAAGTTCACGAAAGTCTTCTTCCGTTCCCAGCATAGGATCAATTTTCTTGTAATCTGCGGTATCATACCGATGATTGGAATAGGCTTCGAAGATGGGATTCAGATAGATTACAGTAACCCCCAGTTCTTCCAGATAACCGAGCTTTTCAATGATTCCTTTGATGTTTCCGCAGAAGAAATCATTGTTCTGAACAATCCCATTTTCGTCGGGCAAACCGTTGGGGATGCCTCCCCAATCACTCCGCTCCAAATAGCTTTTGTTTTGCGTTGGCGCATTGTATGTATGGCTTTTGGCAAACCGATCCGGGAAAATCTGATACATCAGTCCGCTTTTCAGCCAGTCTGGTGTCTGAAAATCCTCGGCGTAGACGGTCAGCTGATATGCCTGCGTCTGCTCCCAATTGGCAGAACCTGCCTCAAAGCCATTTGATCCTGAGCCAATACCGTTTGATTCTGAGTCAAAGCCACTTGATCCTGAATCAATACCGTTTAATCCAAAACCAATCCCATCAAAAGAAGCTGAGGCAGCGTCGCCGTTTGTACGATAGATTACCTCAAAATGATAAAAATAAAGGCCTGCATCATCGATCCGCAAAGAAAACCGGAAAGTGTCTTTTCCGGTTTCTTCATCCGGCACTCCCCTTACTCTGGAGCATTCTCCCTCATCAGAAGCAAGAATCAGCCACGCAGAAGCAACAGGCCTGCCGTCTGAAATCCGAATTCGAAGCGACAGGTCTGTATGCCTTTGCACCGCCCCAAAGGGCGATTTGAAAAATGTTTTTCGTGAATGAAATTCAATCATAGATCGATTTGATCCCCCAAATGTTTTCTGCATATTCTCTAACGCTGCGGTCTGCCGAGAAAATGCCGGCTTTGGCAATATTGGTCAGAGACATTCCACCCCAGCGATGTCTGTCTCCGTATGCAGCAGAAACCTCCTGCTGTGCGTTTCTATAGCTTTCAAAATCTGCAATGACATAATAATGATCCGCTTCACCGTTGTAGCCAGTGGTCAGGGAATTGATAATGTCTCCGAAGTTTTCACCGGGAATGCCGCTTGACAGAAACTTAATAATCTCAGAGATGCTTCGATTATCCTGATAATATCCCCAAGGGCTGTAAAGACCTTCCCCCTTCAACTTTTCCGCTTCCTCCACGCTCATACCAAAGATAAAGATGTTATCCTTACCAACGGCGCCATAGATTTCCACATTCGCTCCGTCCATGGTACCGATGGTTACTGCTCCGTTTAGCATGAGCTTCATGTTTCCCGTACCGGAGGCTTCTGTACCCGCAAGGGAAATCTGTTCTGACAAATCGGCAGCAGGCATGATCATCTCCGACAGGGACACCGAGTAATTCTCAAGAAAGACCACTTTAATCCGATCCCTTGTGACAGGATCTTTTTCCAATTGCTCTGACAGCTTGCAGGCCAGTCGTATAATCTGCTTTGCCATGTAGTATCCTGCTGCTGCCTTGGCACCGAAAATAAAGGTCCTGGGCGGAAGCTCCAAATTGGGGTTTTCTTTGATACGATGATAAAGGTCGATGATATGAAACAGGTTCAAAAGCTGCCGTTTATACTCGTGCAGACGCTTTACCTGAACATCAAATATGGAATCGGTGTTTACAATAATACCATTATTGTTTTTTATCGTTTCTGCAAGGCGCAGCTTGTTATCCTTCTTGATTTTTTCCAGTTGTTCCAGTACGCCGCTGTCCTCTTTATAGGAAAGAAGCTTTTCAAGCTCTCTGGAATCCCGTTTGAAACCTGGGCCGCAGAGCTCTTCAATGAGACCGGAAAGCTTAGGATTTGCCTGACAAAGCCATCTTCGATAAGCAATTCCATTGGTTACATTGGTGAATTTTTCGGGGGTCATCTCGCTGAAACCGCCGAAAAGTTTATCTCGTATGATTCGGCTGTGAAGTGCTGAAACGCCGTTCACCGTATGTGAAGCGGTGACGCAGAGATTTGCCATTCGAATTTTCCCATTGAAGATGATCGCCATCTCATTCCGCCGCATTTCATTTCCGGGAAACGCCTTGTAAAGTTCTTCATTCTGACGGCGGTTGATTTCTTTTAAAATGGAGTGAAGACGCGGAAGAAGTCCCGCAAACAAAGCTTCCGGCCACTGTTCCAGTGCCTCGGGCATGACGGTATGATTGGTATAGGACACGGTTTTGGTCACGATGTCCCACGCATCATCCCATTCATACTCGTGATCGTCAATGAGGATACGCATCAATTCCAGAATTGCCATGGTCGGATGGGTATCGTTAATATGCACCGCGATCTTTTCGTAAAACCGGTCAAGGTTTCCGTAGGTGCAAAGATGCCGTTTTGTAAGGGTTTGCATGGAGGCTGATATAAAGAAATATTGCTGCTTCATTCGAAGAATTTTTCCCTCATCGTGGGCATCCTCCGGGTATAGAATTTTAGAAATGATCTCAGCCTGATGCTTCTCTTCCATTGCCTTCAAATATTCGCCCCTTGCAAAAAGTTCCATATCGATGCTGATGGGCGAGGTGGACTGCCACAGCCTCAGTGTGTTGACAACTCCGCTCCCATAACCTGAAATCAGCATATCCCTTGGAATTGCAATTACCTTGGTATAGTCTGAGTGAATCAGCTTCATTCTGCCCTGATCATCCCAAACCTCTGAGAGCTTTCCGCCGAAACGAACCTCTTCCGATTCATCTTCCTTTGTGATCAGCCAGCTTTCTCCAAGATCAAGCCAGTCATCAGGCTGCTCAATCTGACTTGCGTCCTGGATTTTTTGTTTGAAAATGCCATATTCGTAGCAGATTGACATCCCCTGGCCGAACATCCCCTGTGAAGAAATTGCATCCAGATAACAGGAGGCCAGCCTTCCGAGACCACCGTTGCCCAGACCGGCGTCGGGCTCTATCTTGTAAAGCTCCTCCAGTGTTCCTCCCAGTTCCCCCAGTGCTTCCTGAAATTGTTGTTCCAGATCGAGATTAAAAAGGTTGTTTCGAAGTGAAGTTCCGGGCAGAAATTCCATAGATAGATATATGACCTGTTTCTCTGTTTGAGAACAGACAGCTTCGCTGTTTTTCAGCCACATTTCCGATAAGATGTCTCTAACGACAAAGCAAGCAGCCCGAAACAACTGATGTTTTGTGGCATTGCCAGGCTCCCTTCCAAAGTATCTTGTCAGTTTTCCTTCAATCAAACGTGAAATATCTTGCGATGTATAAACATAGTCCATAAGCAGGTAACCTTTCTGTTATTATAAGCGGCTCAAAGACTCAGCCCTCAAAAGGCGGAGAAATATGAGCCGCTGCACTTCGTTGTTATTTCAGCATTTCTTTATAGAGCCGAATATAGTGTTTCGATGATGATTTCCATGAAAAATCAGTGTTCATTCCGTTATTAATTATAGTGTTCCATTCTTCCTTATTCCAATACAAGGCGATGGCTCGCTGGATTGCTCCGAGCATATCATGGGCATTGACGGATTGGAATGTGATACCGTTTCCGGCTCCTGTTTCCGGATCAAAGGGTTTGATGCTGTCCTTCAAACCTCCGGTCTCTCTGACCACAGGAATCGTACCATATCTCAGTGCAATCATTTGAGCCAGGCCGCAGGGCTCACTGACGGAGGGCATCAGGAACAGATCCGCTCCGCTATAGATCCGGTTGGCCAATTCTGCAGAAAATTGGGTTGTGACAGACATTCGTCCCGGATATCTGGTTGCCTCTTCCTTGAAGAAATCCTCATAGTGCTGTTCTCCCGTACCAAGCAGTACAAACTGGATCTGCTCTTTCATGATTTCTCTAAAGACAGCCATAACAAGGTCGATCCCTTTGTGCTCTGTCAGCCTTCCAATCATGGCGATGACAGGAACTTCGTCATTGGCTTTTAGCCCTAATTCTGCCTGAAGAGCCCTTTTGTTATCCAGCTTTTTTCCGAGGGTACTTTTGGAATACTTTACGGAAATATAAGGATCCTTCGAAGGATTGTAGAATTTTGTATCAATTCCATTCAGGATACCGACCAGTTTATATCGGTTTTCCTTGATGATATTTTCAAGTCCTTTCCCGTAGAAAGGAAAGGTAATTTCCTCAGCATAAGTGCTGCTGACCGTTGTCAGCCGGTCACAGGTCACGATGGCGCCCTTCATAAAATTCACAGCTCCGCTGTGATCCAAAACGCCTCTTTCTCCTTCAGAAATTCCAAGAACATCCTGGAGGATATCCGGATCGAATTTGCCCTGGTACTCGATATTATGAATGGTGAATGCGGCTCTTAGCCTGTCGTAAGCAGAATTTCCCCGGTAAAGCGTCTTTAAATATACCGGCACCATGGCGGTCTGCCACTCGCTGCAGTGAAGAATCTCTGCTTCAAAGTCCAGCAGCGGCAGCACTTCGAGGGCGGCCTTGGAAAAATAAGCGAATCGTTCGCCATCATCGTAATAGCCATAATATGCATCTCTTTTAAAATACTGTTCATTGTCCAGAAAATAAAAGACTGTACCGTTATGCTCCAGTTTGTAAATCCCGCAATACTGGGTTCGCCATGACAAAGGTACCGTGCAATCACCAAGAAAGGATAATTGCTCCCCGTATGATTCCTTGATCTTCGGATAAAGAGGCAGCATAACCCTTGCATCTGCACCCAGCCGATTCAATTCTCCCGGTAGGGAGCCGATGACATCCCCCAGGCCCCCACTCTTTGCGAAGGGTTCCGCTTCCGAGCTGATAAATAAGATATTCATAAAACCACCTGCCAATCTGTAACCATCTGAATCAGACAGTCTAACATTTTACAACAGAAGATGAATCACTTCCAATACATTTATCTTGCGTGCTCAATGTCTGTTTTAAATGATGCTTTTCTTTTCAATGACCACGGGATACGTTTCATGCCCTACCAGTTGGCGGCTCTCCCGTACAATAACATCCTTATCCAAAATTACGTAATTTAATGATACATTTCTCATGATTTCCGTATTCTGCATAATGATGCTGTTTTTGACCACTGCGCCCTTTCCCACAACGACGCCGCGGGACAGGATGGAGTTGATTACCGTTCCCTCAATGCGACAGCCATCGGAAATAATGGAGTTTGAAACCTTGCTGCCTGCTCCGTACTGCGCAGGAACGCTGTCCTTGATCTTCGTATACACCGGCATCTCGAAGGTTTGCCGTCTGACATTCTCTGAGAGCAGCCGCATGTTTTCTTTCATATACCCTGACACGCTGCTGATTTCAAAATAGTTCTTTCTATATTCGTAGCCCCGAATATTCAACTGATGGCTTAGTCTCTGAATGATATCCCGATAGAAGTCATAGCGTCCGTAGGCAACGGAATCTGCCACCAATGATTCCAGTAGTGATTTTCGCAAGACGAACATCCCCAGACTGAAGGTGGTGGTATCGGGATCGCAATCATCGTTAAAATAGCATAATTCATTAACCCGCTCCTGATCATCCATACGAAGAAGAGGAATTGCGTCCGGGAGTTCAAAATCCTGCCGTGGTCTTGCGTAAACCGCTGTGATATCCGCATGGCGCTCGATGTGGCTTCGGATAATCTCATCATAATCGATGGAGCAGATAAAGCTGCTGCCGGTGATTATTACGTATTCCGCCAAAGATCGCTTGATGGAGTGCATATTTTTGGATAATGCGTCAATGGTACCCAAATAGGTTCCATTATCCGTGCCGCCGGGATTGGAGAATGGCGACAGGATTCTGAGCCCACCGATTTTTCTTGTCAGATCCCATTCCTTCCCTGCGCCCAGGTGGTCGATCAGCGAATGATAATTGTTTCTTGTTATGATGGATACTTCCTGTATTCCCGAATTCACAAAATTGGACAGAATGAAATCGATAATGCGGTATTTGCCTCCAAAGGGAACGGAAGAAAGGGTTCTGATTTTTGTCAGTTCTCTGAGATTCTCCCGGTCGGCATATGAAAAAATGATCCCTAATACGTTCATACTCATTCACGCTCCTTCTTTGATATGCTTTCCCCAACCATTGCACCGGCGGGGATCACGGTATCATCGGCGATGATGATATTCTGACCTATAACGCTGATCTCAGGATGTTTTCCATCCTGAAGTGTTTCCTTGCCGGCTCCCAGCCTTACGTTGGAGCCGATTACGGTGTCTGCGGCAATAATGGTATATTCAACAACCGTATCAGCACCGATGGTTACGCCGGGCATCAGGATCGAGTTTTTAACCGAAGCACCTCTCTGAACGTTAACACCGGGAAAGATGATGCTGTTTTCAATCTCTCCGTCGATATTGCAGCCTTCTGAGATGCTGGAGTTCTTCAGTTTTGCATTCTCGCCAATGTATTGAGGGGGGAGAATTCCATTTCGGGAATAGATTTTCCACGGCGGATCATTGAGTTCAATGGGTACATCGGGATTCAGGAGATCCATATTGGCTTCCCAGAGAGATTCTACGGTTCCTACATCTTTCCAATACCCTTTATATTCGTAGGCGTACATTTTCTCCTGGGCTTCCAGCATTTTGGGGATAATATTTTTTCCAAAATCATTTTCCGAATTCTTATCCGCTTCATCAGCCTTGAGATACGCCTTCAGTTTTTCCCAATTAAAGATGTAGACTCCCATGGAAGCCAGCGTGCTCTTGGGATTTGCCGGCTTTTCCTCGAATTCGTGGATTTTCAGGTTTTCATCCGTATTCATTACACCGAACCGGCTTGCTTCTTCGTAAGGTACATTGATGACGGCGATGGTGCAGTCTGCTCCTTTTTGTACATGATAATCCAGCATCATCTTATAATTCATCTTATAAATATGATCACCGGAAAGAATCAGCACATAAGTGGGTCTGCTCATTTCTATGTACTCGATGTTCTGATAGATTGCGTTGGCGGTTCCCTTATACCATTCCCCTGCTTCCGCCTTCATATACGGAGGTAAAATGGTGATTCCGCCAAAAAGTCTATCCAGATCCCAGGGCTGGCCGTTGCCGATATATGCATTCAGCTCCAGCGGTCTGTACTGGGTCAGGACACCGATGGTGTCGATACCGGAATTGACGCAGTTTGAAATTGGAAAGTCTATGATTCGGTACTTTCCGCCAAAGGGAACTGCCGGCTTTGCCACATGATTGGTCAGAATACCCAGGCGGCTGCCCTGGCCACCAGCAAGCAGCATGGCGATCATTTCCTTTTTCTTTGCGTTGGACATTTTATGCACCTCCAAAATATTGTTGATAGACCCGTCAGGTCTGTTTCAAAGGAATACTCATATCCGTTATGGCTGATTTCTTCCGCAGGATTGCCGGAGCCGGCATTTTCAGTCGAACCTCCGTATCGTTCCAGATCGGAATGGAAAACTGCTTTATACATACCCGGTTTGGGTACTCCTATTCGGTATTTTGTTCTGGTAACCGGAGAAAAATTGCAGGCTGCAATGAGTTCCTCACCCTTTTGATTGATTCGGAGGAATGTGATTACATTATTGTCTGCATCGTCAGGATTAATCCAGCGGAAACCATCCCAGCCGTCATCCATTTCCCAGAATTCAGAAGATGAAAGATAGAAGTGATTTAGATCACGCGTAAAACTTTGAAATTTCCTGTGCATTTCAAAATCCAGGAGACTCCAGTCCAGCTCTTTTTTATAATCCCACTCAGCGAATTGAGCAAATTCACTTCCCATAAAGTTCAGCTTTTTTCCTGGATGTGCCATCATGTAGGCAAGATAGGTTCTAAGGTTGGAAAATTTCGCTTCATACTCACCCGGCATTTTGTTGATCAGGGAGCCCTTACCATGGACAACCTCATCATGGGAAAGCGGGAGAATAAAATTCTCCGAGCAAAAATAAGTCAAAGGAAAGGTCAATTGATTATGAGATCCCTTTCTGAAAAAAGGATCCTGGCTCATGTAACGAAGTGTATCGTTCATCCAGCCCATATTCCATTTAAAATTAAAGCCCAGGCCTCCAACATGTACAGGTTTTGTTACCATTGGCCAGGCAGTGGATTCTTCTGCGATCATCAGTGCATCCGGATATTCCCGAAAGACGGTTTTATTCAAATCCTGCAGAAACGATACCGCTTCCAGATTTTCACGGCCGCCCTTTTCATTGGGTCTCCATTCCCCGGCTTTCCTTCCGTAATCAAGGTAAAGCATGGAAGCCACCGCATCCACCCGAAGTCCGTCGATATGGTACTTGTCAAACCAAAATAATGCGTTGGAAATAAGAAAGCTCTTCACCTCGTTTCGGCCCCAGTCGAAAATCATGGTTCCCCATTCCTTGTGCTCACTCTTTAACGGTTCGCTATATTCATAGCAGCTGCCTCCGTCAAAATGGTACAGACCGCTTCCGTCCTTTGGAAAATGCCCGGGAACCCAATCAAGAATAACGCCGATTTCAGCGCGGTGGCAAGCGTCTACCAGGGCCATGAAATCCTCCGGAGATCCGTATCGGGAAGTCGGTGAGTAGTAACCCATCACTTGATATCCCCAGGAGCCGTCAAAGGGGTATTCAGAAACCGGCATAAACTCCAGATGGGTGTAGCCCATATCCTTCACATAGGGAATCAGTTCTTCTGCGAGCTTTCTATAGTCAAAGTAATTTCCATCCTCATACTTCCTCCACGATCCAAGATGCACCTCATAGATATTCATCGGCGCATGATAAGGAGTTTTTTGATTTCTGCTCTGCCACAAATCATCATTCCATACATACTTGTCCACGTTATAGGTTTTCGAAGCTGTATCTGGTCTGGTTTCCATATGAAAACCGTAAGGATCGGATTTCACATGAAAATTCCCTCTGCTGTCGGTGATCCGATACTTATATGCGGTATATTCGGAAATTTCGGGAATGAAAGTCTCCCACAGACCTTGAACGGTAATCCGTTTCATCTGATGAACCGGCATCCAATGGTTAAAGTCACCGATTACAGCAACTTCTGCCGCATTGGGAGCCCAAACCCGGAACACGTACCCGTTCTTACCGTCACGTACTTCGGGATGGGAACCCATCAATTCATACGCTTTCGCCGCCGTTCCCTGATGAAATAAATAAATAGGCATTTGTATGTTTTGTTCCATAAGCACCCCCCTGACTGTTAAAGGCAGTAGAAATCTACAAGACGCGATTTCTTTTGAGTCCGCCAACAAGCGTCGCAGCTTGGGCTGTCTGCTGATGTTAAGCTTCATTTCCTGTTTGAAAGGAACAATTTGTATTCTGCTATAATTATATGTTATTATGTTACTGAAAGCAATATTGGGAGGAAGATATATGAAACGAAAAATCGCCGTTGCGTTGATTCTCAGCTTACTATTAACCGTCTTTACGGGATGTAACGGCAGCGAAGAAGAAGAGATCGACGACGAAGCAGTGAAATCCGCCATACTTGAGGAATTCAACAATATCACACAAATTCCGAGAACATCCGGCCACGAAAGAGCCATCAGCACCTATCTGCGATCATGGGCAAAGGACAACGAGCTTCAGGTGGCGCGGGACAGTTCGAATAACGTGATCATTGATAAACCGGCAACAGCCGGATATGAAAAAGCGCCGACCACAATTCTTCAGTGCAATATGGATATGGCGCTCACGGTCAAGGAAGGAATCGGATTCGATCCTGTCAGCGATCCGGTTAAGATTCTTCTGCAGGAGGATACCATGACAGGAGATGGTACAAGCATTGGCGCAGCCAGCGGAATCGGCATGTCCACTGCTTTATATGTACTTAAAAATGCACAAAAGCACGGGCCCATCCGTGTCATCTTTACAACAGACGGTGAAGATGAAATGAGCGGAGCGAAAAAGCTGAAAACCAAGTATCTTGAGGGAGACTACCTCATCAATCTGGGCTGGGACAACGCAGGTACCGTAAATACAGGGAGCGGAGGCTCTGCTTCCTATGAAATGATTCGAAAGATTCAATGGACACTGCCGCAAAATACCCTTCCCTACCTGATTTCCCTGGATGGACTCCATGGGGGTGCTGCTGCAAATGAGATCGGAAATGGTTATCCCAACGCAATTAAGATCATTGGTGATATTCTTGCGAAAGCACAGGGCCAGGGAATTCTTTTCGAACTCGCTTCCTTTAACGGCGGCACTTCTGCAGATACCATCCCGCAATCTGCAGCGGCTTTGATTGTCATCAATGAGTCAGATCAGAAAAAGATGCAAAGTATTATCGATGACGCCATGGATGCTTTTAAAGATGGGTATGGCGGTATTGAAGATAATTACAGCTTTACTTATCTTGCATCAGAAATGCCGGATAAAGTGATCTCTTTTGATGATAACGGAAGCATCATAAGCTTTATTTACGGAGTGATCAACGGAGTCCAATCCATGTCTGAAACCTATAAGGATGTCGTTGAAAGTGCTACGAATATCGGACTTGTTTCAACCGCTTCCGGGAATTTTGCCTGCAGAGTATCCGCAAGCAGCACATCCGATGTTGGCCTTTATGAAATTACAACTGCCCATGAGGCCATCAGCAGCATGTGCGGCCTGGAATATAATTATTCCGAAGGAATTCCCAGATGGCCGGATCATTCAGAAAGTAATCTGTTCAAAGGGATCACGGAAGCTTATGCTTTATACGGCGGAGAACCGGAAGCTGTGATCACCCATGAGGGCTCTGAATGTGGCTGGTTTGTTAAGAAAAACCCCAAGCTTCAGATTATTTCCATTGGACCGGAGATACAAAACCCTGATTCCCCAGAAGAAATACTAAATCTGGAAACGGTAACGATGCCTGCAAAAGCAATCCTGAAATTTCTGGAGCTGCAAAAGGATCAAACTGTTGAAACAAAGCAAGACTAAAGGACAATATAACAAAGGACGCACCGTTTCTGGTGTGTCCTTTTTGATGATTGAAACAAAAGAATCGAGCACTATTTTCCTTGCAGCAACGGCCACAGACATATGACTACAACTTTACTTTAAAGTGTATCAGTATTTTGCAAATTCACGATACTCTGTTTCGGGGAGACGCATGGCGGAATGATAAAACTTCTGTTCAAGAGATGGTGCAAAAGAAATTTCATTTTTCAGTCGGAACCTGCTGACATGACCTTTCAAGAGCTCTGCCTGACCGAAAAGTTCTTCGCTTGCTGCCGCACTTTCTTCGGAAGTTGCAGAGTTTGTCTGAACAACATGAGACACTTGCATGATCCCCTGATTGATCTGTGAGATTCCGGTGGCCTGCTCATTTGACGCTCGTGCGATCCCATCGACAATATCGGCAACCTTTGTTACATCAGACACAATTTTTACGAGAGCAGCAGCAGTTTCATTTGCAACCTGTGTTCCGCCGCTTACGATTTTAATGGAATTCTCGATGAGTTCGGTGGTTTCTCTGGCAGCGTTTGCTGATCGTGCAGCCAGATTTCTTACTTCGTCCGCAACAACTGCAAACCCCTTGCCATGCTGTCCTGCTCTTGCTGCCTCAACGGCCGCATTCAGGGCCAGAATATTTGTTTGGAAAGCGATATCATCAATGACTTTTATGATTTTTGATATATTGGCAGAAGAATCATTTATATTCTCCATTGCAGTGAGCATTTCCGTCATTTGTTGATTTCCCTGCTCTGCGTTTGATTTTGCTGATTCAGCCAATTCGTTGGCCAGACTTGCATTTTCGGCATTATTTTTTGTTTTCCCTGCAATTTCTTCAATGGAAGCAGACAGCTCTTCAATGGCGCTTGCCTGCTCAGTAGCACCCTGTGAAAGCATGGAGCTGGCATCCGATACCTGCTTTGCACCGGCTGCAACCTGCTCTGAAGCTGTATTAATTTCCGTTAAGGAAGAACGGAATGCAACAAGGGTTGTATTTAAGGAATCCTTGATCTTAGCATGATCTCCCTTATAATTACCTGTAACGGCAGCTGTCAGGTTACCCTTTGCCAATTCGTCCAAAACATCAGCCGCCTCCTGGATCGGATCAATAATAGCATTAATAAGACCATTGAGACCCTCCACCAGATCATACCAGTCACCATGGAATTTTTGTGCCTCCGCCCGTTCCTTCAGGCGGCCTTCTGCGGATGCATTGATCAGCTTATGGATTTCCTGATTAACGTCCTTTAAATTCTTTCTTAATGCTTCAATATTATCATTGATAAACGCCTTTTTACCAGGAAACTGTTCCAGTTTTGCATCAAAGTTGCCCTTTGAAAATTCGGCAATGCAGGCCATTGCTTTCTTTTTTACCGTAATGTGGCCGCAAACCATCTCATTGACGCCTCTTGCCATTTCCAGGTATGCTCCCTGAAAGTTCTCTTCCGGTATGATGACATCAATATCACCGCGCTCATGCTGCTCTGACATGTTTTTCATTTCTGACAGGAATTCTTTTACATGATATCTCAAAAGCTCAATATTCTCGTTAATAAAGGCTTTTTTTCCGGGAAACTGTTCCAGTTCCGCATCAAAGTTTCCTTTGGAAAACGCTGCGACACACGCCATTGCCTTTTTCTTGACATTGATATGACCTGCGACCATGTCATTGACACCCTTCGCCATCTCCTGAAACGCACCCTGAAACCGGTCCTCTGAAATGATGACGTCAATGTCGCCTAGTTCATGCTGTTCTGACATGTTTCTAATTTCGGAGAGAAACGCTTTCACCTTTGTGCGAAGCTGTTCTATATTCTCATTAATAAAAGCTTTCTTACCCGGAAACGGTTCCAATTCCGCATCAAAGTTTCCTTCGGAAAACTCAGCAACACATGCCATTGCTTTTTTCTTTACATTGATGTGGTCTGCAACCATATCATTTACACCTTTGGCCAACGCCTGAAAAGAACCTTGAAACTGATCCGCTGGAATCGTTGCATCGATCTCTCCCAATTTGTGCTGTTCAGTCATGGATTCCATCTGAAAAATTAATTCCTTAAAATGATTGCGAAGGAGCTCGATTCCCGTAATGTTAGAAGTCAAACTTCCGGGGAACTGCTTGAGTTCAGCTTCAAAATTTCCTTTTGCGAACTCGGTGATACAAGCCATAACAGCTTTATTTGCATTGATATGTCCAAGGATTAGCTTGTTCATTTTCCTTGCAAGCTCGGCATAACCGCCCTGAAATTTTTCCTCGTCAATCATGACATCAACAGCACCTTCCTGCTGCTGCTGGTACAGGGAATTCAAATCCATTGATAATTCTGACAGACCTTCGGTTTCCATGGCAGTATTGATTTTCTGAAAACCTCTTGCTGTGTGGATTCCGAAAAATATAGATAATAGCACAGTAAATCCAGTGATTGCGGTCAGTGTTATAATCATTTGTGCCAGGTTGTCTTGGTTTATCTTGTTTAAGCTGATGATTGCTGTAACTCCCAAAGCACCTGCTAAAAGCGCAATAATGGAGAATGCTGCCAGTAGACTGCTGTTAAGTTTTATGTTGTAGCGTTTCATTCCATCTTTCTCCTTTTCTTGTCATTGGTGTTGAGGAGGAGCGGCGCCATCGGCCGAATGACTTCGTCTCTCCAAAATATCCTGAGTCTTATGTATCAGGAACAGGTATTCATTATTTACCCACTGCCAAAGGGCTGAAACGCTGTTTATATCCATTCAAGGAAAAAATACACTTTTATCGGGAAGCGTATAAAATACCATTGACGAGCTGAAGTAGAAAACTGACTGAGGAGGAAAAAACAATGTCTGAAGAGCAAACCATGACTGGGACAATGCAAAAAACCCCGTATGCCAAATCAGCATTGGGGTTTTCTGCAGATGCTTAATCGAGGAGAAGTATTCGCTTCGGTATGGTGCCAGCCGAAGCTGTATCATAAAGAATTGAGGAGGTTACTGATTGCTGCGATTCACTGCCGATAAGGCCATGGTGAATGCCTTTGCCGGGCGGTGAATCGTAACTACTTATTCACTTTACTGTACTGCTGGAATCTGACAAGCATCAGCTCCATTTCCTCGTCTGAGAGAACCACTGGTTCGCCTACACACTTTCCGCGATAATAAATTTCCGCACAGAATTCGATTTCTTCAGCGATATTGAATGCATTCGGCAAATCCGGTGCAACAGCCAGAAGGCCGTGATTGCCGAGAAGTGCAGCATTTCTGTCCTTCATAGCTTCGAAGGCATTCTCTGCAAGCTGTTGGGTGCCGAATGTGGCATATTCTGCGCAGCGAACATCTTTTCCTGCCAGCGCGAGCATATAGTGGGTTGCGGGAATAGGCCAGCGAAGACAGGCTAAAACTGCTGAGAACATGGAATGACAATGAACAACAGAGTTGCAGTCCTCTCTTCTCTCATAAAAAATCTTATGGAGGAGATATTCGCTGGAGGGCTTTCTTGCTCCATCGACGACATTCCCTTCCAGGTCCATGATCACAACATCTTCCGGTTTCGTCTTATAGTAATCCATCCCACCCGGGGAAATGGCCATGATCTTTTTCTCTCTGTCATAGATGCTGATATTTCCGCCGGTCCCCTTTGTAAGTCCATGTTCAATCAACTTAATACAATATTCAACAATGGCTTCTCGTTCATCTTTCATTAACATAGTAGACATTCTCCTTTATCTTTTTTAACCGCTTCATGACGGTGTTTTCACCTCTGCCGAAGTAATCGTGGAGGCGCTTATATTCTTCATATAATTTATCATATACAGGCACATTTTCAACAGAAGGAGTATAAGAAAAGTCTTTTACCTTGCCCATTACTTTTGCCGCGGTATAAATATCGTTATATCCGCCTCTTTCCTTTCCTGCTGCTACAGCGGCGAAAATAGCCGCCCCTAAGGCAGGTGCCTGAGGCGAGGCACCAATTTTTATTTCCATACCCGTGATATCTGCGTAGATCTGCATCATCAGAGAATTTTTCTCTGCAATTCCCCCTGCCGCATAAAGTTCTTTTACCGGCACACCGTGTTCGTGAAACGTTTCCACGATCATTTTTGTCCCAAACGCTGTAGCTTCGATGAGCGCGCGATAGAGTTCTTCGGGCTTTGTGGCCAGTGTCATTCCTATGATCAGTCCGGTCAGATCTACATCGACCAAAACAGAACGATTTCCGTTCCACCAATCCAAAGCCAGAAGTCCGGACTCACCGGGACGAAGCTTCCCGGCTTTTTCATTCAGTAGATCAAAGATCCCCAGGCCCTTATCAATGGCTTCTCTCTCATAAGCTTCCGGTACGCAGTTTTCCCGAAACCATTGGAAATGATCTCCAACACAGGATTGACCGGCTTCATAGCCGTAATAGCCGGGAATGATTCCGTCCTCTACTACCCCGCACATACCCGGTACCATAACTTCTTTTTCGCCCAGCATCATGTGACAGGTCGATGTTCCCATGATGGCAAGCATCTTACCCGGCTCTGTAATTCCTACAGCAGGAACCGCTGCATGTGCATCACCGATACCAACAGCAACAGCTGTGCCTTCTTTGAGTCCGGTCAAACGGGCAGCTTCTTCGGTTACAAACCCTGCCAGACTTCCGATGGGGTAAACAGCTGAATTGAATTTTTCTTCAATGACATTTTCAAGAGCAGGATGCAGTGCTTTGAAAAAATCCTTTGACGGAAAACCCTCCTGTTTATGCCAGATGGCCTTATATCCTGCTGTACAGCTGTTCTTACGTTCTTCCCCTGTAAACTGCATGGTGATCCAGTCTGCAAGTTCCATAAATTTTGCAGCAGCATGAAAGAGCTGTGGGTCTTCCTCCAGTATCTGCCATATTTTAGGAACCATCCATTCCGAGGATATTTTACCGCCATACCTTGGCAAAAAGGCTTCCCCCCTCGCAGCTGCGGTCTGATTCAGCTTATTCGCCTCGTCCTGCGCTGCATGATGTTTCCATAATTTCACATAGCTGTGAGGATTATTCCTGTATTGATCCTGAAAGCAAAGTGGGATGCCGTTTTTGTCTACGGGAAGCATGGTGCACTCTGTGAAGTCGCTGCAGATACCAATGATGTCATCATTACGAATACCGGTCTTATCGATGATTTCATTGATGGTGAATTTAATTGCATCGATGTAATCCTGAGGATGCTGAAGTGCAAAATCAGGCATAAGTTTTGTCTTGCCATCGGGCAGAAACGTATCCATGACCCCGTGGGGGTACTCAAACAGTGTCGTTGCGATTTCTTGACCGGAAACGATATCAACCAGCAGCGCACGCGCGGACAGTGTTCCAAAATCGATGCCCAGTGTATATTTTGTACCCATAAAACCTATCTCTCCTTTGAATCGTAACCTTTATTTATTGTAATCCTTATTGACCAGGTTTCTCACGTCCCTGCCTTCAAGGAATGCTTTCAGATCCTCCGCCATGATATCGGCAGAGATCTTCACTGCATTTCTCGAAGCACCCGCAATATGGTTGGTCAAGGTTACATTTTCAAGTTTCAGCAGTGGATTTCCCTCTTCAACAGGCTCTGATTCAAAGGTGTCCAGTGCTGCTCTTGCAATGATCCCGCCCGATAGCGCTTCATAAAGATCACTGTAATTGACCAGAGGACCTCTGGCTGTATTCACAAGAATCGCAGACGGTTTCATCCTTTTCAGAAGCTTCAGGTTAATCATTCCCGTAGTTTCGGGAGTTACTCTCATGTGAAGGGATATGATATCTGCTTCTGAAAGCAGCGTATCAAGATCCACGAGCTCTGCATTCCTTTCCACCTGACTGATGTATGGATCATAGACCAGTACCTTGCACCCAAAACCGCTGAGTAACTTGCATACCTTTTCACCAATGTTTCCATAACCCATCAAACCGATAACCTTACTGGAAAGTTCATATTCACTCTTGTCATACATGTAATAGTCATCCACCCATTTTCCCTGGCGCGTCGTTTCGTGACTTCTGGCAATATTCCTCGTCTCCGAAATGATCAAGCCGATGGTAAATTCTGCTACAGCTGAGGAATTCCGGCCCGGGGTATTAAACACAGGGATATGCTTTCTGGTTGCCGCTTCCACGTTGACATTGACTGCGCCGCCCCTTGTGACCGAGATTGACTTCAGTTTTTTCCCATGCTCTATGACACTTTGCGTTACCGGAGAAGTGTGGACCACAAGATGATCCACATCGACAATCCGCTTAATCAGGTCTTCCTCGCTGCCAACGAACTCTGTTACTTCGCCGTCGCTGTACTGCAGGGGTGTGACAGGAAAGTCTACAGCATAATTTTCAATCTCCAGAGAATCAATATGACTGAGTTTTTCTCTTAAGGCTGCTTCCACAACCTCCTTCTTTATAAATAAATCCGTCACGGTAAGAATTTTCATTTTTGCTGCTCCTTGTCTGCTGGTTGTCCGTAATATGCATTCTGGCCGTGTTTTCTAAGGTAATGCTTATCCATGAGCGCACCTGGTATTCCCGTGCTATCCTGATTGATGGTTAGGGTCAGATATGCCATCCTTGCAAGCTCTTCCAACACAACGCTGTTGTGCACCGCAGTGCCGGAATCTTTTCCCCAGGTAAAGGGGCCGTGATTTGCAACCAGGATACCAGGCATTGCTTTATAGTCCCGGTCTTCCATGGTACGAAGGATCACTTTTCCCGTATTGGTTTCATAGTCTCCAGCGATTTCTTCCGGAGTCAGCTCCGGTGTACAGGGAATTTCATGATAAAAATAGTCGGAATGTGTTGTACCGAAACACTCGATGGGTCTTTTGGCCTGTGCCCATGCTGTGGCATAAGTGGAATGGGTATGTACGATGCCGCCGACTTCGGGGAATCCTTTATACAGCTCTAAATGCGTTGGTGTATCTGAAGACGGATTGTAATTTCCCTCAATGATATTGCCTGACAGATCCAAAACCACCATCATACCAGGAATCAACTTGTCATAAGAAACACCGCTTGGTTTTATGACGACCAACCCTTCCTCCCTGAGGATTCCGCTTACATTGCCCCAGGTATAGATAACAAGCTTTTTCTCTACCAGTTCCAGATTGGCTTCACATACTTCTTCTTTCATTCTGCCTAGTTTTATTTCGTCGTACCCTTTTGCCATGATCAATCACCTCGTTTCTCAAATCAACGGCTCATTCTGGCGGCTACCGTCTCTGCCACTTGTTCCAGACAGCCAAGATATTCTGCCGCATCCAATATGGTATACTTATTTCTGACTTCCTTGGCGTAAAGGATTGCCTCTTTGAGATCCGCCTTAGAAAGGCCCAGCTCTTCGGGCTTTGTGGGAGCACCCATGCTCTTCAGAACATTGATGATTCGCTCTGAATCCGGGATTTTCGATCGTATTTCCGCTTTGATCTGCGGCATTGCTTTCTTGACTTTTTCCCCATGATCAATCCATTCTTCTTTTCCAAATATTTTATGTTCATTTTCCTTGAAGATCTGCGGTGCACTTTCCTTGAAAACCTCCCGGATTCGGTTTTCATACGCATCTTTTTTCAGGGAATTCTCATATGCTAGGTTGATATTGATTGTCTCGAAGTCTCGGGATAATATCTCCCGATAAACCTCAATCATAACAAGGGTCATAACTGCCACCTCTATTCCATGGAGATGGGCTGGCTTGTTGTTCATCATTGCTTTCATTCCGATAAAATGTGCCAGGTGATGTTCTGCACCCGCAGCGGGTCTTGACTTCCCTACCCAGTGCATTGCAATCCCGGAGATCATCAGCCCCTCCGCCAGATCCTTAATAGCATCTTCATCCCGCTCTGCGATTTTCATCGCATTGGTTGTGGTTCGCTCCACGATCTGATCCACCACATCAACGGTATTCTGACAATAACTTTCTCCGTTGATGAGATTGGAAATTCTCCAGTCAAAGGCAGCCGTCTTCTTGCAGATCAGATCTCCGAATCCTGCTGCTACCAGTTTTGCCGGAGCATTCTTCAGAATGTTGATATCCGCATAGATCGCTATCGGATGGGTTGCATTCAGCGTCTTTTTAATTCCATTCAGGACCAGAAGGGAGACTTCCGCAGAATACCCGTCCATGGATGCCGCTGTCGGTACAGAAATATAGGGAATACGGCATCTTGAACTGACGATTCTTGCAAGATCATTGACAGCACCGGAGCCCACTGCAATCATAAAATCGATGGTGTCATCCAGTTCCGCAAGAATTCTCACGATGGAAGCCTCGTTGGGCAGTACGGAAGGCGTGTCAAAGAGACAAAGGGCGTACGGGATTCCGCCGCGATCCAGTGATGCTTTGATCTGCTCTCCGATTAGCTCGTATAGCAGGCTATCTGTTATAATGAACCCTTTCTTATAGGTTTTCCCCAGGTTTTCTTTCACCTGACCCAGCTTCTCCAGGGCACCTTTCGTAATTGAGATGTCCTTGATAGGCTGACTATGTACTTGGCCGCAGGTGCATTGAAAGCTATGGGCCTGCCAAATATTTTTCGGTATTATCATGTTATTCTCATTCCTTTGCTTAATAGGCGGTTTCGCCTGAAGGTTAAATTGCCAGAAAACGATTCTATTTCCGACTGAATGGCCTAAAATGGCAGAAATTTATTCGATTTCATTCTGGTAGTTTAAGATAATAGAAATTTATTCGATTTCGGCCAACCGATAAAAATCTTGCTTTGTATTTTTATATAGGCTCAGGTAGACTTCATAAAGTTCGTTGTAAATGGCAGTCCACCGTACATCAGGCTCAATGATTTTCTTTATCTTTGCTGCTTCTTTTGCAAACCTGCCGGGATTCTGATAGATGCCCAGGCCGGTTCCGCAGATGATTGCATCACCAAAAGGTGCTCCGGTAGAAATATCTGGTACGACAATGGGCATATTCAATACGGATGCCTTAATCTTCAGCCAGATATCACTCTTGCTTCCGCCGCCCACCGATCGAAGTTCTTTTATGGAAGCGCCGGCTTTTTTCGCTTCTTCGATGTTATGCCTGAGACCGAATGCTGCACCTTCCAAAATAGCGCGGATCATCTCTTCCTTTCCTGTCTTCAGCGTCATGCCGAAAAAGGCACCTCTTGCATAGCTGTCCCATATGGGCGAACGCTCACCGGCCATATAAGGGAGAAAGATCAGTTTATCAGAACCGGGAATTGCCTTTGCCGCCAGACGGTTCAATGCGTCAAAGGAGCTCTCTTCCTTAGCACCGCAGCCTTCCTCATGATACAGGTGATCCCGGAACCACTTCAGACAAGCACCGGTGGTACTGTTGGCGCCGCAAAGCATCAGGATGTCTTTTAACCCGTGATACATTTCAAAAAGGAGCCCAGGGTCTCTCCACTGATCGGTGCAAATATTCAGCACGGTAGAGGTTCCTGTCATCTCTACTGCATCACCCACATCTACCGCACCTGCTTCCAGGGTCGCTGCGCTGCCGTCCACCGTTCCGCAAACCACCGCGGTAGAGGTACTGAGGCCTGTCAGTTTCGCTGCACTCTCGCTAACGGTTCCAATGATATGATCATTCTGATAAACCGGAGGAAACAATGCCGTATCATAACCGATGAGCTCTGCCAGTTCTTCTGACCACTGATTGCGGCGGACATCGAAGACGCCCATGAGGCTGGCATGCGCGATATCCGCAGTGATGGAACCGGTCAGTCTATAATTGATATATCCATTGATCTGCAGAATTTTATAAGTTTTCCGGTACAATTCCGGCTCATTTCTCTGAAACCATAGAATCTTTGAGGAAAGATAGTAAGGATCAATGCGGTTTCCTGTGATGCTTTTCACTTTGACGCTTCCAATTTCTCGTTCTAAAAAATCGGTCTCGGGCTGGGATCGTCTGTCCATCCAGATTAAACCATTCCTCAGAACATTCCCATCTTTGTCAATAGGAATCAGTGTGGGCGCCTGAGAACTCACGCAGATACCAGCAATTCGTCGTTTGTCTACTCCACTGTCTCTGACCACGCTGGAAATGGTCTCCACGGCAGCTTGCCACCAGTCTTCCGGATTCTGCTCTGCCCAGCCTGGTCTGATCAAGTAGAGTGGATATTCCTTCCCGCTCTCAGCAATTTTTGTTCCGTCTTCATCAAATAGAACCGACTTAACGTTGGTTGTGCCGATGTCAATCCCAATCAAATAGTTCTTCATATCACTCTCCATCAGCAGATGCTGCGATCTTCCGAGAAATAATAATTATTTAACATATTTTCAATAATATGGGTTACTCTGGTTAAAACAAGCCCAAATCCGAATTAGAATTAGGCCAGAAGCCTCTTAATCAGTAAATCAGTTCTTTGACGGTCTTTCCAAAGGATTCAAGGAGCAGATAACAGGAAGTGGCTCCTGCATCCAGGACTCCCCGGGAGCGTTCTCCCAGTCTGCTGGCTCTTCCAACCTTTGCTACCAAATCAATGGTGGAGTTTTTTCCCTTTTCAGCAGCGGCAATCATATTGTCAAGCGCTGCGGCAAAGCCATCCCCCATGCTTTTATTGAATGCTTCAAGTGCCGGTATGAAGGTATCAAGTAGTGTCTTATCACCGACTTTGGCTTCACCAAGACTTTGGATGCCCGTTGCAGCATTGGTGAGCATATCTGAAAACACCTGACTGTCGATCTCCTCTTTCTCAGCTGAAGCCTTCGACATTTCAAAGAACATCGTGCCGTAGAGAGGTCCCATCGATCCGCCGATTTCCATCATCAGAACCATGGCGAGCTGTTTGAGACTTTCGGTTAAATTCAGATCCTTTCCGCTGATCCGTTCTCCGCAGATGGTAAATCCTTTATTCATATTGATTCCATGATCCCCATCGCCGATTTCACCGTCAATTTTGCTGAGGTATTCCTTATTTTCCTGTATCGTTTTAATGAGATTTTCGACGATGATTTTACCGTCGCTATTTTTAAAACTGCTCATCATAAATTCTCCTTAAATAAGTTGTTTCTTTGAAGCCAATGTTTCTCATAATCATATCGCAGACTTTGAAACAGCCGAAAAACTTCCTGATATTTTTCATGCCGATCAGCATCAGGCAGAAATTCTTTTTCAATGGACTGCTCGATCGGGAACAATTCTTTTTGATGTCCCAGCGCAACTTTTACCACCGATACAATTCCCTTGATTCCCGCCTCTTTTCCCTGCTTCCTTACAA
Source organism: Bacillota bacterium (assembly GCA_029239605.1). Classification (GTDB taxonomy): domain Bacteria; phylum Bacillota; class Clostridia; order Peptostreptococcales; family Anaerovoracaceae; genus Anoxybacterium. The sequence continues at coordinate 22,258 of JARBUO010000044.1, forward strand.
TGGTTTTTCCCAGGCTGTCAGCCGCCATTTGGCAGAATGTATCATTCTTCGACGCGCCCCCTGAAATAAAAATGCGATCATTGGTTTGTGGCAGAGAGGAAAAACAGTCTCGAAGCGACATTGCAATGCCTTCAAATCCAGCTCTCATAAACTCTTCTTTGCCATGAGTAGATTTTAATCCGAAGAAACTTCCTGCGGCAAAGGGGTTTCGAAACGGTGCCCTTTCGCCCTGCAGATAGGGATGATAAATAACGCCCCGGCTGCCGATGGGCACCTGATTGATGATTTGTTCCAATTCCTCAAAACTTACATCAGGATAAAGAAGCTTTTTCACCCAATCGATGGCCGCTGCCCCGCTTAACGTCGGCATCGTGCATACAAAACGATTCTTAGGAATATGAGATAGGATCAAACCCTTGCTGAAATCCATAGCATTCTCTTCAATGATGGTCTGATTCGCCAGCGTAGTGCCTGCAATGATACAGGTGTCACCAGTCTCCACTGCTCCAAGGCCAACGGCCACAGCAGCAACATCGATGGCACCGGCAATAACTGGCAGGCCTTTTTTCAGACCTGTCTGTTCTGCTGCAGCTCCCGTAACATAACCAATAATATCCGTGGATGCTTTGGGCAGAGCAAAGAGTTCCAGGAACGGAGATAATTCCAGTGCATCGAGGATCTCCTGAGAAAACTCTCGTCCCTTAAGGTTCATCAATGCAGTCGTCATGTCGGAATCATCACTGCACACAACCCCTGTGAGTTTATAATTCAGCCAGTCTTTACAATGAAAGATCTTATGGATTCTGACAAGGTAATCCGGCTCATTTTCCTTCATCCAGCGCAGGATGTGAATGTTGGAACCTGCATAAAGAGGATTGGCATTGTTCCTTATGCAGATTCCGTCTATTTCATCCTTGTTTTCGAGTTTTAGATGCTTTGTCCGTGTGTCGTTCCACAAGATCGCATTTCGTACCGGATTTCCCTCATTGTCAATGGCCCATAAGCCGTCTCCCTGACCGGTTATGCCAATTCCCGCAAGTTCATTCCATATCTCGGGATTCCCTTCCGAAAGCTTCCTAAGAAGCCGGCATAGGCGCTCCCAGAGCAGAAGCATATCCAGCTCACAGGCATCCTCCGAAGGCATGAACAGTGTTACATCCTCCATTGCCGTGTCAATATAGGTTCCTTCATCCGATACGATTGCCGCCTTGATACAGGTAGTTCCGGCGTCTACGCCTAAATAAAACAAAGCATGCCTCCTGGTGTTTCTTTTTTGGGACTT
>JARBUO010000179.1 GCA_029239605.1 Bacillota bacterium
GTACTGCAATCAAAAAAAGCGCATGCTCGATCATTGCAGTGCACAATCACCCAAGCGGAAATCCTGAACCCAGCAGATCAGATGTAGACATAACCCAAAGATTGGCAGAAGCAGGAGAGCTTCTTGGGATTAAACTTTTAGATCATCTGATTATTGGTGATGGAAACTATGTTAGCCTAAAAGAAAAAATGCTGTTATAGCTTTAGACAATGAAATCTGTTAAAGGAGAGGATTCAAAATGTGCTTATTTGTAAAGGATATGGGAATTGACCTGGGTACGGCTAATACTCTGATATATATAAAGAATAAGGGGATTGTCCTGAATGAGCCCTCTGTTATCGCGGTGGATTCTTATACGAAAAATGTTCTGGCCACCGGCAGGGAAGCAAAGGACATGATCGGAAAAGCTCCTGACAATATTCGGGTAGTGAGACCCCTGCAGGATGGCGTTATCTCCGATTTTGAGATGACGGCAAGCATGCTCAAATCCTACATTAAGAGAGTTATGCCTGAAACCTCTATTTTTACAAAGGTCCGTATTGTTGTAGGCGTTCCATCAGGAGTAACGGAAGTGGAAAAGCGTGCCGTTGAAGAAGTCATTCGCCAGATGGGCGCGAAAGAGGTATACATACTGGAAGAACCCATGGCTGCGGCTATTGGAACCGGTCTTGCAGTTGACAGTGCTATGGGCTGTATGATCGCCGATATTGGAGGCGGTACTTCAGACATTGCTATTATTGCTCTTGGAGGAATCGTGACAAGCACTTCGCTGCGACATGCGGGGGACAAGCTCAACGAGGCAATTGTGGCTTATATGAGAAAGCAATACGATCTCTTGATTGGAGATAAAACAGCCGAAGAAATTAAAGTAAAAATTGGCTGCGCTTACATAGACAAAAATGACCCTGATTCCGTCAGAGAAATGCAGGCGAGAGGAAGAGACATTATAACAGGTCTTCCCAAAACAATCAGTATTAACTCTATTGATGCCATGAAAGCATTGGAGGAGCCGATTAAACTCATTATCGATGGCATTCGGAGCACTCTGGAAAAAACACCGCCTGAGATTTCTGCTGACATCGTCAGCAACGGGCTGATGCTTTCCGGCGGCGGCGGATTAATCCGCGGCCTTGACACACTGATTGAGCAGTCTACCGGTTTAAAGGTTACCATCGCAGAAAATGCGCTGGAAGCTGTTGCAGAAGGAACAGGAAAAAGCTTGTCTAATATCGAAAAAATACAAAAATATGCAGGAAGAGGCACGAAAAAGAGAGTATGAATTGGCTGAGAGAACATAGAGTATTATCATCAATACTATCAATATTCTTCATTCTGATCGTCATCATGGCAGTTTCATACAGCCATGTGGGGAGCAGCACTGCTTTTGGGCGCACCGTTCAGAGAGTGGCGGCCCTGGTTCAGGAGCCGTTTTCCGGTGCCGGAAACGGTGTAAGATCAGGATTGAAGGGGATTTTTCAATTCCGCAGTATTCTGAGGGAAAACGAAGAGCTGAAAAAACAAATCACCGATTTAAACAGACAGATTATTCAGAGTAAGCTTACAGAAGCGGAGCTGGCGGAGCTAAGAAATCTTTCGAATATTCTTGGCTATGACCAGGTTGCTGCCACCTATAATCTTGTAACCGCAGATGTTATCGCAATGGATGGTTCCAATTGGTTTAATCTCTTTACCATCAATGCTGGTACAGATGACGGTATCTATCGGGATGCTGTGGTGATTAACGGCGATGGTCTGATCGGAAGAGTACTGGAAACAGGTCCAAACTGGTCAAAGATTATCTCTGTCATCGATGAGTCAAATTCGGTTAGTTTTAAGGTGTTTCGGGACATGCAGCTGTTAGGAATCCTGTCCGGTGACGGGAAGGGTGCTCTGGACGGCTATATGATTGATCCCGAAGCGGCAGTGATTGAAGGTGATGTATTGATTACATCAGGAATTGGAATGTATCCGGCTGGAATACCAATCGGTAAGGTCAAAGAAGTCAACTGGAATAATGACACATTACTGAAGACCGTTACCATTGAACCCAGCGCGTATTTTAAAAACTTACAAAAAGTAACCGTTCTGGTCAAAAAATAACCAGATACATTTTAACGAAGAATCTACCAGGAGGAAACTTTGAAATATAGATATTCATTTCTATTATTTTTTATAGCGTTTCTACTACAGACTACTGTTTTAAACCACTTTAGGATATTTGGCATGTCGCCGAATCTTATCCTTTGCATGGTTGTGATATTTTCCTTTTTGTATGAGGGATATCATGGTATAATATATGGCTTGCTGTTTGGTCTTATCATAGACATATGTTTTGCCGAGATTTTCGGAATTGCATCTATCTGCTTGTTCTCCATCGCCTTGATCTGCAGTGAGTTAAAACGTTATTTATATAAAGAAAGCATGGTTTCTGTGACCATTGTCTCTTTGACATCGACTGCAGTTTATGGACTCTTGTATTGGGGGATCTACCGTATGCTTGGCAGTGGATATGATTTTCTGTACATTGCGCAAAAGGAAGCCGTTCTTCTGGGATATCATGTTGTGGTAACCCTGATCATTTATCATTTTGTCAGCAAAAACTTTAAGCATAGAAGCGACCGATATATGTACCGCGGCAACCTGCAGGAAGCAAGGAGCTTATACCGATCATGAAATGGATAAAATCAAGAAACAATCAAATACTTGCAATGATTATGGTGATGATGTCAATTCTCGGCATTCGGCTGTTTGGCCTGACAGTGGTCGAAGGAGCCAGGTGGGATGAGGCTGCATCTAACCTCAGTATTAAGAGCATCAGCACCTCTGCACCCAGAGGTGAAATCCTTGACCGGTACGGCAGAGTTCTTGCTGGCAACATTCCCAGTTTCACGATACAATTTAGTGCTGGTGACCTCAATGATGAGCAGATTAATACCGTTGCACAAAGTCTGATACGAATCCTGGAATCAAATGGTGATGTTTACTATGACAACTTCCCGATTTTGATTGATAACGGTAACTTTTATTATACCTACACTAAGGAAATCGAAGAGTGGCTCTCCGCACAGGCAATGCCTACGGATTATTCAGCCGAGCAGGCCTTTGCTGAAATCAGACGAAGACAGAATATTGACGAAGGGTTAGATAAATATGCTGCCCAAACTGAATTGCAGTCGGTATATAATATCTTTCCGCCTGTTTCTGTTAAAAATATGAAGTTTTTAAGGGAACTGGATAAGGAAAGCTTTTTAGGCAGATATTATCTGGATATAAGTTTGAATGCAGAAGAGGCGTTCAAAGCTTTGCGTGAGCGGTTTAAAATTGATCCATCTATCTCCGATGCTGATGCGCGAAAGATTATGGTAGTCAGAAACGAGCTGTCTTCGCAGGGGTACAGAAAGTATATGCCTGCCAGAATTGCCGGAGGTGTTTCCAATAATACCATCGTGATCATTGAGGAAAAGAATTCTGACCTTCCGGGCGTTGAAGTTGTTGCAGAGTCCGTACGCTATTATCCTAATGGTAATACCGCATCTCATGTACTTGGGTATCTGGGACAGATCTCAGAGAGCATGAAAGCAGATTATGTGGGGTATAAGTCCAACGATTTGGTTGGGCAGGAAGGGATTGAGAAAGTATTTGAATCCACGCTGAAAGGCAAGGATGGAACCAAAAACGTGGAAGTCAACGCCTTTGGCGAACTTGTACGGGTGATCAATGAAACGGAACCCCAGAAAGGGAAAGATGTCTATCTGACCATTGATCTGGAACTTCAGAAAACGGCAGAAGCCGCTTTAAAGCAAGCGCTGACAGAAATACAGAAGGCCGGAACCTTTCAAAGCCAGTGGGGCAATTACAAATACGGAACCGCATATAGAAATGCCAATGTGGGAGCCGTCGTAGCCCTGGATGTAAAGACTGGTGATGTACTCGCCATGGCCAGCTATCCCGATTTTGACCCCAACCTTTTTGCTACGGGGATCAGCAAGGAGAACTGGAATGCTCTCCAGGCGGAAAATCCAAGAGATCCTCTTTCTCCGCTTCCTCTTTACAATGTAGCGGCAAGAACAGCGGTTCAGCCGGGATCAACCTTCAAGATGGTCACCGCCACCGCAGCCCTTGAAAGCGGACTCGATCCTAACCGAAAGCTAAGAGATGGAGGCGCAGTAACCCTTGGTAACAGGACTTATGGCTGTCTGATCTGGAATCGGTACAGAGGCAATCATGGCTATGTAAACCTTGCTGAAGCCATTGAGGTGTCTTGTAACTATTACTTCTTTGATATTGCAACGGGACGTGATTTCTATAAAAAAACATCCCTTGGTCTTAGAGAGCCTATGAATATTGAGAAGATTATGATTTACGCGCAGCAATATGGGCTCGGCGTAGCTACCGGAATCGAGATCCCTGAAACTGTTGTGCCTGTTCCCAGCGAAGAGAGAAAGCTGGCACAAATTAAAGCAATGCTTCGAAATGTGTTAATTGGCAGAGCAGAAATTTATTTTGAGAAATCTCTGATCGATGATAAAGAAAAGCTGAATGATACCATCAAGACCATCGTCAGCTGGACGGAAGAGAACCCAACCAGAAATGAACTGATCAATCGTATGGGCAAGCTTGGTATAAAAAAGGATCTGGTGGAAACTGTTGTCGATCTTTGTAAATTTACGTATTTTAATCAGGCTACCTGGACCACCGGCGACGAACTGAACATTGCAATCGGACAAGGAGAAAATGCATACACGCCTCTGCAAATGGCAAACTATATCGCCACAATCGGGAACAAAGGCATCCATAATCAAGTCAGCCTGGTAAAAGCAATTGAAGGACAGGGTGAGGTTGAAAAGGAACCCGGTAAAAAAATAGACATTCAAGATGACAAGTATCTTGAAGAAATTATTAAAGGAATGAAATTGGTAGCATCTGGTCCTCAGGGAAGCTTGAAAGGAATTTTTTCAAATTTTCCGGTTCAAGTAGCAGGAAAGACGGGAACCGCGGAAAGAGCAGGAAAAATTAACCCGCCTGATGAAGTTGAATATATTAAGCAATATCTGCCAAGAATCAATAGCAGCTTGAGATGGGCTGATGTAGAGCGCGAGCTGGTAAGATTGATGGAGGATTATCCAGATATTTATACGACCCAAAACATAGCCGTTCGCCAAGCGGTGATTAATCTCAGCAATGGCAAGGTTACCGTTGCAAAGCTGGACTCTTTTAAAGGAAGTTATGATCCCTTTGCATGGGTAATGACCCTTGCTCCGGCAGATGACCCCAAAATCGCTGTTGGTGTACTCTTGTTCCAGGGAGGGACTGCGGGCTATGCAGGTCCCATCGCAAGAGAAGTTATTGCGAAGTACCTACAGCTTGACAAAACATACACAGACTACAACATTGATACTAGAATCACACAATGAGGAGATAATTATGGGCAAGGTAATTTTGGTCGCTTCCGGTAAAGGCGGCGTCGGCAAGACGGTTTTTGCTTCCAATGCAGGAGCCAAGCTGGCACAGGAGGGTTATAAGGTCGTCATGATTGATATGAACATGGGACTTAGGAACCTTGATATCTACCTGGGGCTTGAAAATAAGGTCGTCTATGATGTGGCTGACGTTATGTCCGGTGTCTGCAGGATTAAGCAGGCGCTTATCAAGGACAGAAGATTTCCGGAGCTATACCTGATGTCGGCCCCGCAAAACAAACAAAAGGCCGAAATCACGCCTCTCCATATGAAGGTTTTGTGCAGT
>JARBUO010000180.1 GCA_029239605.1 Bacillota bacterium
TGGCACTCCCGAGATGATTCGAACATCCGACGCACGGTTTAGGAAACCGACGCTCTATCCCCTGAGCTACGGGAGCATATTAAGATGCGTTGTCAGGGCGTACAATCAAAGCTGTCGTCCTGAAAGGTTCAACAGTAGTAATTCTAGCATACTCAGGACATCCTTTCAAGACGTTGTTTGATTTTATTTTGTTCCCGTGAAAGAAGGGAAGCGCCTATTCTGCAGCCTGGTCTTCTGTCATTTCCAGGCGCTGACCGATAGAGGCACTGATGTTTTCTTTTGGGATTCCCAGGACAACAGAAAGCTCACTGTAGAGCAAATCCTCCGCTTTCTTCATGAATTTACTGTCAACCTGCCGGATATGCTTTCCTTGTTTGAGCAGCTGCTCGTTTTTTAGGTAGATTGTCTTTAGCAGTTTTATAAGATCAACACAGCAGCCTGTTAGCAGCAATTTGTTATAATGATCTGTCAGCGACTTATAGTTATTTTCCGGACAATGGCTCGGGCTGATCGAGGGAATGCTGGAGATCAGCTGCTGAGCTTCTTCATAAGTTATAAGCGTCCGCATGGTAACATTCGCATCTGTTGGTGTATAAATTTTACCTATCTTGTGAACCGGAGACAGGGTATAGTAAACCTTACTTTGATCGGTCCCTTGCAAATTGAGCTTTCCCACGGATTCAACCACGCAAACACCAGAGCTTCCATAAATGATATAATCACCTGTATGAAACATTTTATTACCTTCCTTTCCCAAAAATAAAAAAGAACGTGCGTAATTGACAACAGGACTTACGTTTATCAAAAACTACACGTTGTATTTCTATTCTACCATTTTTAAACCTTAAAATGTAGCAGAAATTTCTAGTAAATCTAACGATTGATGTTTCAGTAAGATCATCTTCGCTTCATTCTATCGGTAAAGAGGTTGGAAATCCTATCTTTTTTTATTTTTAAAGATTCCATTTTTACCGAATAAATTATCTTTGTCGCTGCTTTCTCCTATCTTGTTTCCCTTTGCATCAAAATGTTCTGTATAGACACGACCAAGCAAGGTTGTAATCCGCTTGCTGTATCCGATGTACTCTCCCTTATTGTCGTAATGCCTGTTTTTAAACATGTGAGACACCTCCGTTTCTCGTTGATTTCAGCCATCATACCACAAGGACAGAGCTGCGTCAACGCAGCAAAACCCCTATGATTTCCGTAAGCCTGGTTGACAGCGGGGGATTTCTTTGATAAAGTAGTTAGCATACGCTAACTGCTATCGATAGAAGAAAGCGCAAATATAAGGAGGGGTTATGACGAATTATTTATGGATCAATCCTGTTTCAGCCGCGTTGTATGAGGGTGATACACTTGATCTTGCTGTCAGGAATAAGGGCTTTCTTCCGGTTCAATGTCAGGAGAATCATATTGAAATTGTCAGGGAAAAGTACCGCAAGGCTATTGCACGCAGCAGCGGTTGCGTGGTAGATATGCGATGTCCCATGGCTGCACAGTACATAAAAGAAAAATTTGATCAGCCAAAACTGATCTTTCCTGATATTCATCCGATTCTGATTCATTGTGCGAGGGAATTACAAAAACGATATACAGAGGATGGAGCTGTTCTGACCGTCACCACGCCTTGTGCCTCGCTGAAGCTGCTGGGCGAAAGCCTTGGACTTCCAGGAACCGTCTTTCTTACATGGAATGAGTTTGTAAAGGAACATAAAATCGCACTGGAACGGAAATCCCTTGAAAATAGTCCGATTCCACCGGGGTTCTTTGATGATTTCGAAAGGGATGTTCACACCTTGGCATCTTATCAGGAGTTCGATGCTTTTTTCATGGAGCAGAAACATAGGGATATTAAGTTGGTCGAAGCCCTTTACTGTGAAGCGGGCTGCCACAACGGGGATGGTATTTTGGAGGAGGTGGCAGCAGAGTGAAGAACCGCGCCAAAATGAAAACCCATGGTAAAAGGAACGGCCATGGCAGAATCAAAGCCAGCAGCGGATTGAAAAAGGACAGCGTGTGGAGAGACCGGTGCAAATCCTGGGGAGTAACGCTGGGAATTCTGATTCTCTGGTTTGCAGTAAGCAAGACCGGTATCTGGAGCAGCTACGTATTACCGTCACCGGAACGAGTCTGGATTTCCTTTCTGGCAATGGTCCGGTCCGGAGTGCTTTTTGTCCACATCTGGGATAGTTTCGCCCGGGTATTCACTGGCTTTTGGATTGCCTTTCTCATTGCCTTTTGCCTTGGGATTCTGGCCGGAATTAAACCGTCGGCCTCGGCCTACTATAACCATATCGTTGAGTTTATGAGGAACGTTCCTCCTTTGAGTTTAATTCCGCTTCTGATCTTATGGTTTGGTATCGGTGAAACCTCAAAAATCATCATCATTGTACTTGCCTCGTTCTTCCCAATGTTTCTCAACATCAAAAAGGGACTGGCATCCTGCGACCCAAAACTTCTGGAGGTAGGAAGCTCCTTGAATTTTACTCCATGGCAAAAGTTTTGCCGCATTATGCTGCCCAATGCACTTCCCGATATTTTGATCGGAATGAGGGTGGGCTTGGGCTACAGCTGGCGGGCCATCATTGGAGCGGAAATGATTGCTGCCGCAAGCGGACTGGGCTACCTGATTCTGGATTCCCAGCAGATGTCACGGTCGGATAAGGTTATCGTAGGGATATTTGTGATTGGAATTGTGGGATACTGCTGTGACCTGCTGTTCTCACTGGCCATTAAAAAGATTGCGCATGGGGGTGTTTCTGATAGCTGGAGTTAAAATAACCAATCTGCATAAAAGTTTCACCGTATCAGGCAGGGATGTGACGGTTCTCACAGGGCTCAATCTGGCCCTGGCAGAGCAGGGCATTACCGTAGTGGTCGGAAAAAGCGGGTGCGGAAAAACCACTCTGCTCCGGATTCTGGCGGGTTTGGAATGTATGGATCATGGGGAAATCCATATACCGGGCAGCAGCCAAAAGATCGGAATGGTCTTTCAGGAGCCTCGCCTGATGCCATGGCTTACCGTTTGGAAGAATATCATCTTTGGGCAAAAAAAGGATGAGATTCGGCAGGAGAAAATACAAAAATTGATTAATACAGTGGGCCTTACCGGATTTGAGAAGGCCTATCCCAATCAGCTCTCCGGCGGAATGCAGCAGCGTGTTTCTCTGGCAAGGGCGCTGGCATACGATGCAGAATTGATTTTAATGGATGAGCCCTTCGCGGCACTGGACCATTTTACAAGGGAAATCATGCAGCAGGAGCTGCTGCGCATCGATTCCGTCAGCCGAAAAATCACCGTGTTCGTAACCCATAGCATTGATGAGGCTCTCTTGCTGGGACAAAAGATCGTTGTTATGGGCAAAGGAAACGTGCGTGCGGAATATGATCTCTCGCCGTATGCGTATCCAAGAGATCTGCTGTCGGATCAATTGATTAATATTAAGAAAAGTATATTAGGGAAACTCTGATAAATTCCGTGCACCCATCATTAAATCAGCAAATCAGCGCTTCTTTAGAGAAACTCTGATAAACCATCAGGGAATTGTGTCCTGATTGATTTCATACACCATCGTAAATACATGATAAATAGGAGAAAAAGGATGAAAAAAATAGTTGCTTTAGGATTAAGCTGTTTCTTAACACTCGCGTTGCTTGCCGGCTGCGGCTCAAAAGCTGCCGAGGAGGGAGATTCGGCCAAAACATATGACATGGATAAGGTTGTGGTGACCTATGTAAAATCACCGCTGAATGTTCCGTCTATCGTGGAGAAGGAAAAGGGCATCTTTGCTGAAAACTTCAGTGATTATGGACTTGCTGTGGAATATTCCAACCTGACCACAGGACCGGAACAGACCCAGGCGTTGGCCTCAGGAGATATCCAATTCCTCAACGCAGTAGGAGCTACGTCGGCAATTCTCTCCGCATCAAACGGAGGCGATATCAAGATCATCAGTATGTACAGCCGTTCACCGGAAGCCTTCCGCCTCTTTGCCAAGGATGGGAGCATTCAGTCCGCTGCTGATCTGAAGGGAAAGAAAATTGCAGGACCCAAGGGAACCATTCTCCACGAACTGCTGATATCCTATCTGGCCACAGAAGGTCTGACAGAGAAGGATGTGGAGTTCATCTCCATGGGTATTCCGGAATCCCAGGCTGCACTTATTGCAGGAGAGGTGGACTGCGCTCTTCAGGCAGGCCCGGCGGCATATAACCTTGCAAAAGACGGATATCCCGTGGTTACCACCGGAAAAGGTCTCGTAGATGCTACCATCGTAACTGCTACAAGCAATGCATTCTATGAAAAATATCCTGAGCTTGTTCGCGCGTTCCTTGCTGCACAAAATGAAGTGCTTACCTATATGGATGAAAATTACGATGAAATCATAGAGATTACAGCGAAAGAAACCGAGCTGAGCACAGATGCGGTAAAGGAAATGTACCCAATGTATGATTTCAGTTCGAAAATTACAGATGGGGATATTGCATCGATGAAAAAGACCGTAAAATTCATGCTTGACAATGATATGATCGAAAATGACGTAAACATTGACGGCTTGATCCTGGATGTAAAATAAAATACGCATTCTGTCAAATGATGTGGCAACGCATATAGAACAATAAGTTTATAGAACAATAAGTTTGCCAATATGAGGCCTCCTTTCAATAGGAGGTCTTTTCTTATTATGGGGATTTATTCCACTCTCCATTTTTTGTTGCAGGCGTCTTTTTATCACCGCTCTTATTTTATTTCCATAAGGATAGGCCATACGGGCGAAGATTCGATCATTTTTTTAAGATCCAATCACTATAATAATAGGGAGGTGATCCGATGCAAATAACCATATACAGAGGGACGCATGAAGTCGGCGGAACGATGATTGAACTGAAAACGAAAAACACAAGGATTTTGCTGGATGCAGGATACCCGCTTTTTTATCAGGGGGCTGTCATTGATGATTCCATTGCAAAGCGTCCGTGGCAGGAACTGCTAGCCCTGGGAATTCTGCCGGATGTGAAGGGCTTATATCGCTGGGACAAACCGGAATTCGATGCGGTTTTGATCTCTCATGCCCACAGTGATCACTTCGGACTTCTGAGTTACGTTCACCCCGAGATCCCAATTTTCCTCACCGCAATTACAGAAAAGCTCATCGAGATGAGTCTGACCTTTCCCATTGAAGATTTTGCACGCCGAAAACGGAATCGGATCATTATGTATGAGCCTTTTGAGATTGGTGATTTCACCCTGAAGCCCTTTCTTATGGATCATTCTGCCTATGGCGCAGGAGCCTTTGAAATCCGGGCTGAGGGAAAGCTCATCAACTATACCGGAGATTTTCGAGGCCACGGAAGGAGAGGGGATTATCTGGAACGTTTTCTTTCCGAAGCGGAAAAGGAGCCGGATCTACTTCTCATTGAAGGAACAACCCTTGGACGGTCGGGAGAGAAGGAACTAACCGAGAAGCAGCTCAAGGCACAGTTTGAGGAGATTCTGCTGACGGAGAAGGGCATTGTACTTTGCCAACCTACAAGCCAGAGCATTGATCGGGTAATCAGTTTTTACGAAGCTGCGGAAGATGCGGAAAGAATCTTTGTCATGGACATTTATATGGCAAATCTGTTGTATGAGATCAAAAGGATAGAAAAGGCCGAAGGTATTGGAAGAAACAAACAATACTCTCCTAAGGAGGGCTGTGCAAGCTATTCAGATCAGGGAAGCAA
>JARBUO010000181.1 GCA_029239605.1 Bacillota bacterium
AAGGTTCTCTGCCAGCTTCGTAATATCCTCAATATCCTTTCCTTCGATCATAACCCTTACCAGAGGTTCTGTTCCGGATGGGCGGATCAGGACGCGGCCTTCACCGGCCATCATGCCTTCTAATCTTTCGATTTCAGCACTGATTTCCGGGTCTGACAGATATTTTTTCTTATTCTCGTTTTTAATTCTGGCATTTTTAAGTACCTGAGGGTAGATGGTAACCTCATCTGCAAGCACAGACGGCTTAATACCGGATTCCTTCACTGCTTTCAGAAGCTGGAGCGCGGATAAGATCCCGTCCCCCGTGGTGGTATGATTCAGGAATATGATGTGTCCGGACTGCTCGCCTCCGATGACACAACCGGTTTTCAGCATGCTTTCCAATACATAGCGATCACCTACCTGTGTGGTTTCCACATTGCAGCCGATATTGGTCAGGGCACGATGGAAGCCGATATTGCTCATAACTGTCGCTGTTACCTTGTCACCGGGCAGTGCATCATTATGCTTCAGCATTTTGGCACAGATATAGATCATTTTATCGCCGTCGATGAGTCTGCCTTGCTCATCCACTGCGATGAGACGGTCGGCATCACCGTCGAAAGCAAGACCCATGTCCGCTTTGCTGGAGATTACCAGTCTCTGCAGATCTTCCGGGTGGGTGGATCCGCAGCGCTCGTTGATGTTGATGCCATCCGGCTGGTTATGAATGGCAGTGATATCTGCCCCCAGCTCCCGGAATACCTTCTCTGCAACTTTATAAGAGGCTCCGTTGGCGCAGTCTATGACAAGTTTCATACCGGAAAGATCCACATCAGCAGTCTTCTTCAAAAAATCAGCATAAAGAGCAATGGCATCTTCCTCTGCCTCAAGACAGCGGCCCAGACGATCGCCTGTGATATGGCTGTTCACATCAATATTTCTCAGGATAATATCTTCAATTTCATCTTCGATGTCGTCATCCAGTTTAAATCCGTCTCCGTTAAAGAATTTAATCCCGTTATATTCAAAGGGATTGTGGGAAGCGGAAATCACGACTCCGGCATCGGCTTGATAGTATTTTACAAGGTAAGCTACAGCGGGAGTCGGTAAAACCCCTGCTTTGATTACATTTCCTCCCATTGCGAGAATGCCTGCGCTGATTGCGTCTTCAAGCATATCCCCTGAAATTCTGGTATCCTTTGCAATAAGAACCACCGGTCTTTGCTGGTCCTTGCTGAGCACATAAGCTCCCGCTTTTCCAAGGTTAAATGCCAGCTCAGGAGTTAGCTCCGAATTTGCCACTCCTCTGACCCCGTCAGTTCCAAAAAGTCTGCCCATAATATCTCCTTATCGTTTTACTTGCTACTTAAATTTCTTGTCTCTTGTTTCTCAATTTTTTCCGCTTACTTGCTGACCAGCGGCATTTCAAATGGCTATTCTGATTCATTCAGCGTGATATGAACTTCCTCCGGGTCCACTGTGATATGACCCAGCTCTTTTTCGTAACGAATTTGCACTTTTGCTGCAGCAGAAATCAGTGACTCCGCATCCAACACAAGATAAGGAACGAGATCCGATTTCAAAAGTCCTGCGATCACATCCTCACTGCCGGACACGGTTACCTTAATCTCCGGCGTCGTGATGGAAATGTTGCTTGCCCCTTCAATTCCTTCCATGAGGATTTCATCTGAGGTATAGGTGAATTCCTTGGTAGCTACAGGTCGAATTGTAATGCCTACGCTCATATTCTCATATCCGCTTGCGAATTCTACACCCTCCGGCAGCGTAATATCAAGGGGCAGCTTCGAAGTGCTTGCCACCGAACTGATATCAATTGGTGCTGCTGTCAGGCTTGTAATCTTTGCAAGATCCTGTACGGAACCCTTAATTTTTACTTTTTCCGGAAGGTCCATGGCCGTAACTTCATAGATTGGTGCCACTGACCCGATAATTTCAACGTTCAGCGGAACTTCAGCAACACTGCTGAGTTTAGCCGAAACGTCGATGAACGGTGAAGACAACCTGACATTCTGAACCACATCTCCCGCGCTGTTTACTGCCACTGCTTTGGTCTGTATGGTTACACCGTCAGCTGTCAGCTTGGACGTATTCACATCTGCCTGAATATGAGATACCGCTCCCACCTCAGATTTCGCGCCTGAAACGAGGATTTCCTCGGGCTGGGTTGTAACCTGACCCGCTTCCATTCCATTTTCAAACTGACCAACAAAGTTGACCTTGATTGGCTTTGCAACTTCAACTCGTTCTTCGATGACAACATTGATCTTGATCGGTTTGATATCCTGTATTGTTACACCTTCCGGCGCGGAAACCGTCACCGGAATGTAGTTTTTACCCATGCTGTAGCCGAACAGGTCGGCGTTGGCGATCAGATCAGCGGCGCTGATGCTGGAAAGTTCCGACTTCTTGGCTTGAATCTTTACATCTACGGTATAAGTAGCCTCTCCCGACAGAGCAAGACCGCGGGCTGTAAGGCTTTCTTCATTGAGCAGCTGCACCGTAACATCCGAAATGGTCTTCGTCTGCATTGGGTTCTCTGCCTGGATCACGTAGACCCATAGAGCCAGTGCAAGCACTACCGATATAATCTTGTAAAAGTTATTGTTATTCAGCATTCCTGCGCCTCCTGATCTTGTCGATAAAAGGAACTTTAACCTTTTCCGCCGGAATCTGGCTCAAATATATATTCAACAGCGTTTTTTCCACTGTTTTGATATCAAGGAATCTTGAAAGCTTACCATCCACAGCGATGGAAATAATCCCGGTCTCCTCAGAGACGATGATGGAAATGGCATCGGAGTTTTCGGTGATGCCGATACCGGCTCTGTGTCTGGTGCCCAAATCTTTGCTGAGGGTTTTGCTCTGGGTCAGCGGCAGAACACATCCTGCTGCCAGAACCCGGTCTCCTCTCACGATAACCGCACCGTCATGGAGAGGCGCACCTTCGTAAAAGAGATTTCCCAGCAGTTCTGTTGAAATTTCGGCGTTGACCTTCGTTCCTGTTTCCGCGATGTCGTTCAAGGTGGTTTCCCGCTCCATAATGATCAGCGCACCGATTTTATTGGTCGAAAAATAATCCACTGCCTTGATAATTGCAGCGGTAAGAACTTTAACCCGTTCTTTATCCATCTGTGCAAACTGCGGGGTGATAAATTTACTTCTGCCAACATACTCAAGGGCACGCCTGAGCTCGGGCTGGAACACGATAACAAGGGCGATAACACCAAGTTGCAGCGTGTTTCTCAAAATCCAGTTCAGTGTATAGAAATTAAATTGTTCAGACAGGATGGTGATCCCAACCAAAACCAGCAGCCCTCTTACAAGCTGCAATGCCCTTGTCTCCCTGATAAATCCCAAAACTTTGTAGATCACAAAAGCGACGATGGCTACGTCGATGACATCTGTAATCCCTACGCCGGAAATAATACTGTTAAATATTTCTGACATACCTCTCTACTCCCTTAATCATACTAGTTTTTATTCTATCGAAAAAAGTACGAAAATTCAATAGGTTTTCAAGATTATTCGAAAAAGAGTCCCTGACAAAATCAGAGATTTTACGCCATGGAATTGCAGCAATAATGATGGTTTTTCTGCTCTGATATTTAAAAAAAGAAAGAAATGATTAAAAAGAGGCGGTTTGATAACCGCCTCCGCTTATTGAACTTATATTAATATCTCGTTTCCAGCAAGCCGTAGTCGTTATCTTTTCTCTTGTAGACTACGTTTACCGCATTGGACTCCATGTTGAGGAAAATAAAGAAGCTATGTTCCAGAAGCTCCATCTGCATGATTGCCTCGTCAACAGACATTGGCATCAAATCAAACTTCTTCTTTCTGACAACCTGCATTTCCTCCAGCTCTTCTCCCGCAACTTCAGGCAAATCCAGCAGATGCAGATCCTTATTATCCTTGTGCTTTTTCTGGAGCTTTGTTTTGAACCTTGACATTTGAGAAGAAAGTTTTTCTACAATCCTGTCTATGCCGCTGTAAACATCATTTGTGGTTTCTTCCGCCCTAAAGATCGTACCCTTAGCATTGATCGTTGCCTCAATCTTCTGCCTTCCTTTCTCCGCTGTCAGTGTAACATTGGCTACAATGTCATTGGAGAAGTACTTACCAAGTCGATCCAATTTGGATTCGATGGTTTGTTTCAGATGGTCACTGGCAGTCATGTTTTTGCTTGTAATGATAACTTTCATTTAGTGCACCCCCTATAGCATTCGATTTAGGTTTATCTTGCCCCGTTCCCTGCAAAAATAATCTTGGTAAGGGAACAGTTCAATACTATTTTCTGCGGCGCTTTTCACGGACAGGCAGTTTATCTGTCTGCCATTGCATCAGGAAATAGTATTAGTATTGTATACCACAAAACCCATGCCATTCCTCTTTTTCATCGGCAAATAAATATACAGCTTGCATACATCGACATTATTTTCTTTCATCCGACAATTCATTCCAGATAGAGCATATTACAGCGTTTCAGAATTTCATACCATCGATTGTTGATATTGTGGATAAGTCTGTGCATAATTGAAATACTAAGGTTTTTCCAGTGGATATTTTTTTCGATTAAGAATATACATTTATATGCATATCCAAATCGCTGCAATCTCCTGTCCTGCTGTTTTTCAACAATCTATCCTCCGTATATTTATGCAGACCCTTTCCTTTCTTTTCATTATTCGCTTTTTTGCCCTTCTGCAACAGCACTTGACAGACTGTGGATTTTCCGTCGAAAATTGGCACTGTTTTGCAGATATACAAATTAGATATTGGAACCGCCCAGCTGACCTGATCTTTGCCCCCACACCCGCCTTTTGGTATTTTACCAAAGGTCTTACATCTAAGCTACGCCATGATCACTGCCGCCTTGCGGTCCAGCTTACGTGGGTCCCTTTGCCCGTAGCTGGCCTGGACTTTCAATCACAGACCTGAGCGGCTCTAATATATAATCTGTATATACCCGGTTCTGCTTGTCTTACTCAATTATTATATGTCGAAAATTGCAGTTTCGTCAATGCCGAAGCCATACAGGTCACGGAAATCAATTTTTCAATAAGCTACGATGCAGATGGATGAAAAATTCGCTGGCTGCGGCATCATACCCTGGCACTGTCGTCCGTTTCGCTGATCAGGTTTGCTCCTGCAGCAAAGACGAAAACAAAAACTTCTGATGAACCTGCCTGAAGAAGCGCTTCCGTACAGGAATCCGCGGTGCTTCCCGTGGTAAAGATATCATCCACCAGAAGTACTTTCTTTCCTTTCAGCAGGTCACGCTTTGCTGATGCGATCGTGAACGCTTCGCTGACATTTCTGATTCTTTCTTCAGCACCAAGCCGATTCATGGCGGCCGTATCGGAACAGCGGAGGAGCATATTCCCGCAATATGTTTTTCCCATGAGCCGTGCCAGCTCCCTGGCAAGCACCGCCGCCTGATTGTAGCCTCTTACCTTTTCTTTTCGCCTGTACATCGGTACTGGAAGAATCAGATCCGGCGTAAGGTTTTCCGGCTGTATCCGGTCACGCATGATTTCCGCCAGCTTTCTACCCAGGTACGCCTTATCTTTGTACTTAAAGCGATGGAGGATATCCCTTTCTGCGGCACCATATTCTACGCAGGCAAACCCTTTTGAAAAAAGATGGACCCCGTCTCCGCAGCTGGTGCAGCGTTCCGGCAGATAATCGTCCTGAAGAACTTTTCCGCAGCAGCTGCACGTCCGCCCATTCGCCCATTTCAGCGATCTGACGCAGGCATCACAGAGGGAGTAAGGTCTACTGTCGTCTATAATATTTCCACAACAGATGCAATATATGTTGGACGGATAGATCAAATCAAAAAAACCTTCCGCCAGTGCAGGCAAAATCCCTTTCATATTACAAGCCTCCATTGCCACAGTTGCCGCAGTGCCGAAGCTGTACCCACGGGGAACACGCTGGCTTCGCTCGGACGGTTCCCTTGCAGGCACAGAGCCGCACTGCTCCGAAATATTCTTCAAATCTCTGCCGACACAGATCCGGCGCTGCTCCAAAACGATCCTCGTATCTCTGCCAGCCTCAGGTCGGTTCCCATAGGAAACCGTCCGAGCGAAGCGAGCGTGTTTCCGAGGGAAG
>JARBUO010000182.1 GCA_029239605.1 Bacillota bacterium
TGACTGGGAAGTGTATTTTCCAAGGTTATCTCAGTTGGAATATTTTTCTTATGAGATGATGTGGAAATACGACAAGGTACATAAAGAATTCGAAAAATGCGCAAGAAAACATTTAAATAACGATGATGTAAGAAGACGTATTTATCGAAAGGGAATAAAGTATCAGGAATTTGTGGGAGAATTGTATAATGTATTACAACCAGTTTATCAATCTGCAAAGAATTGTGGATTTGGACACTGGATTTATGAAGCAAGGGGTTGAATATGAAGGGATATAATAAGTTAGTCAGAGATAAAATACCGGAAATTATAGAGGAATCTGGAAAGAAAGCGACAACACATGTACTTTCCAAAGAAGAATATTTGGCGGCACTTGAAGTAAAGTTAAATGAAGAAGTTGCCGAATATCAGGAAGATAAAAGTATAGAAGAGATGGCTGATGTGCTGGAGGTAATCCAAGCTATATGTGTAGCTAGAGGTTATACGTTGGATCAGTTAGAGGAGAAACGTAAAGTAAAAGCCATAGAGTGTGGTGGATTTGAGGATATGATTTTCTTGGATTATGTGGAATAAAAACTGGTCAGTTGGTATCTGTCACGATGTACAGAATGTAAACGCATCTTGTTCTTATCGTTCATATTCTATTTTTTGTGACAGGAACAGAAAGACTTGTGGAAAGTGACAAGGATAATTCAGCAAATGCAATCTGGCAGGTGGGAAAAGGTGATGGAATTTACCTGGGGATACTGAATCAGGATGGCAGTGTAAAGGACTGGGACTTTATAAAGAAATGGATTCACAATTCATAGATAAGGAGTAATATGCAGGAACACATACTTACATATACAAAAAAGAAGTTTACACCATTAGATCCTCAGATCGAGGATATTGATATCCGGGATATTGCTCACGCATTATCCCTTATGACAAGGGCTAACGGTCATTTTTCTTATTTTTATTCCGTTGCACAACATTCAATCAACTGTTATAAAGAAGCAAAAGCAAGAAATCTATCCAAACGAATCCAATTAGGATGCTTATTACATGACGCAAGTGAAAGCTATCTTTCTGACATTACAAGACCAGTGAAGGCGAAGCTGACGCAGTATCACGAATTCGAAAGACACTTACAGGCAGTGATTTATGAGCGGTTTGGTCTTGGGGATCTGACTGAGAGCGAAGTAAGGTTAATTAAAGAAATTGACGACGCTATGCTTTATCATGAGTTTCTAACAATTATGGATGAGAAGCTTTGGGAGGATAAGCCTGAGATTAATATGAAACATGATTTTACTCAAAGGGATTTCAAACATGTTGAGAAGGAATTTATCTATTCAATGCAAAGCATCGAAGGAGAAAAACCAAACTGGCGTTGTGTAGGTATCGATGGTTGCCGGGGTGGCTGGATAGCTGTAAGTATTACTGAGACAGGCTTTGAGGTAGACATGTACCATAATATTCGAGAGATTACCTCCAAATACATGGAGGCTGACTGCTTTTTTATTGACATGCCAATGGGATTACCAGAAAGTGATCAGGATCAGCGACCGGATACTGAGGCAAGAACCTATCTTTCCGGGAGAAGCTCCTGTATCTTTAATGTTCCCTGTAGACAGGCAGTGTACGAAGCGGACTACAAAGAAGCGTCGGAAATAAACCGCATTTACTTGGGTAAGGGACTCAGTAAGCAATCTTTTGCAATCTGTAACCAGATTCGTGAATTGGATGAATTCTTAGGGAATGAACCGGAATTTAAGGATCGATTGATGGAAAGTCATCCGGAAATCTGCTTTGCTGTGCTTGCCTCCAAGGATAGTAAGTGGGTATTACCTTTGTATAACAGTAAGCATACAGAAGAGGGTTACTTGGATCGAATTGATGTAATGGAAGAGTTCTATGACAAGACTGGTGAGTTTATAGAAGTTATTCTTAAGGATCCTATTTTGTCAAAATATCAAGTGGATTGCATTGATGCATTGTGTCTGGCGGTATCTGCCCGTTTAGGAATGATGAATGGTTTACACTCGATTCCGGAATTACCGGGGAGAGATGCAAGAGGAATTCCAATGAGAATAGTGTATGGGAGTAAGAAAACGTTATAAATATATTCGTTTGATTTACAGAAGAGGTAATGAAAGGAATAATTATGCCATTTCAAATAATCCATAACGACATAACTAAAATGAATACAGGCGCCATTGTGAACGCAGCAAATTCCTACTTGCAACAAGGGGGTGGAGTTTGTGGTGCTATTTTTCAAGCGGCTGGTGCTGAGCTTCTCAAAATGGAATGTGATGCAATCGGTTCCTGTCCGGTCGGGAATGCTGTGATTACAAAAGGCTATCGACTACCGGCAAAATATATCATTCATGCCGTTGGTCCGGTTTGGAAGGGTGGAGATCAAGGCGAGGATAAGTTACTTGCGATGGCATATCACAGTTCATTGGAAATAGCCCTAGAATATCACCTGGATTCGATTTCCTTCCCCCTTATTTCGTCTGGTATTTATGGTTATCCGAAAGATAAGGCATTGCAGGTAGCAATATCAGTAATAAGCGAGTTTTTATTACATAATGACATGGACATTTATCTAGTGGTGTTTGACCGCAAAGCGATATCGCTTAGTGAAAAGCTTTTTACGGAAATTAATCACTATATCGATACCTATTACGAAGATAACGAAGAATATGAGAACAGGAACAGACAACATCGGTCAAGTCGTGAATTTGATCAAATCTATGATCTTAATTCAAACTTATTTCCCGATACAGTATCAAAAAAGACAAAGAAAAAGTGGAAGGAAAATGCCTTTGAAAAAGTGCAACGCGAAGAAGCTCTACTTGATGACGCTCCTTTAGAAGAAGCCATATGCTATTCCATACCAGAGTCTGCACTGCGATGCTTGGATGATGTTATTAACCAAATAGAGGAGACATTTTCAGAGATGATGTTTCGCTTGATTGATGAAAAAGGCAAAGCGGATGTTGAAGTATATAAAAGAGCCAATATCGATCGTAAGCTGTTTTCAAAAATGCGAAATAAAAATTATCAGCCTAAGAAAAGTACTGCTTTAGCATTGGCGATTGCTTTGGAATTATCCTTGGATGAGACAAAAGATTTTCTTATGAAAGCAGGATATACATTATCAAATAGTAACAGGTTTGATCTAATTATTCGATTCTTTATTGAGAATAAAAGCTATGATATGTATATCATAAATGAAGCACTCTTTGCACATGATCAACCATTGTTAGGAGCTTAAATATCCGCATGTAGCTGAAAAGATCCTGTGAAAGGATAAAAGCTCCTGATACAGGCTTTCGATGTCGCTTCGAAAACGACCAAATACCTTTTGAAGTATATTATTATTTTTCTATACCGGAGATGCAAAGGCAAGCCGAGAAAATAATTTATTTCAGGAGGTTTTTATATATGAAGAAAAATTTAACGGAATTAGTATTTATTTTGGATCGTAGCGGATCGATGTCGGGACTTGAGTCAGATACCATCGGAGGCTACAACTCCATGATTAAGAAACAGAAGACGGAAGATGGGGAAGCAAACGTTTCGACGGTTCTGTTTGACGATAAGGTCGAGATGTTGAACAAACGGGTATCAATTCAAGAAGTTGGTGCACTGACGGAAAAAGAATACTTCGTGCGCGGCTGTACGGCCCTGTTGGATGCCATCGGTCAGACGATTCACTATATGGGAAATGTTCAAAAGTATGCCAAGGAAGAGGAACGAGCTGGAAAGGTTCTCTTTGTGATTACCACGGATGGTTATGAGAATTCCAGTAAGGAATATTCCTATGATACAATCAAAAAAATGATTCAACATCAAAAGGATCGTTACCAATGGGAATTTATTTTTTTAGGAGCCAATATAGATGCGGCTGAAACAGCGAGGCAGGTTGGCATTGATGAAGATCATGCAACGAATTATGTTGCTGACTCCCGGGGAACAGAGTTGAATTATCAGGCTATGAATATAGCGATTTCCTGCTGTCGTTCAGAAGGAAGTATCGACAACCGTTGGAAGGAAGAGGTCGAAAGAGATTACAAAAAAAGAAATAAAAAATGAAAATATCACAGATGAATGGGGATGCAGTCAAATGGAACAGTATGTAAATGGGAATAAGGTTACAAAAGCTGGTATTCTTCGTAAGTATGAGATGACGAAAGCAATTTTGGAAAAAAATGAGTCAAGCGGATGTTATAAAATTTTAATGGGGGCGATCCCAATCTATGCCGAGGCGAGTTTAAATACAATATTCTCGTACTAAAGAGTATGATTGAAGGGAGTTTAGTTAAGATTCATACATCGACTGATATCGCTGTAGCTGAACTTCAACGCTATGCGGAATCGCAGAATTTAACAGTGGACACAAGCGATTGCCGTTCCGCTTGCGGTGTACTGATACCGGGTTTGCTGATAAAGTTTTTCACATCCATGTGAGAAACCCCGGTGATTGGGACGAGTTACATTTTCGTGATTATCTGATTTCGCATCCCGAAGTTGCCGTCAAATATGCCGAATTGAAACGCAGTCTGTTCAAGGGTTTTGAGCATGACCGAGACGGATATACTGCGTCGAAAGGCGAATTCATACGGACAATAACTATGAAAGCAAGGGAGGAAGCGTAGCGATGGAAAAACTCAAACTTGCTGCTTGCGGCATGGACTGCGTCGAATGCGGTTCATACAAAGCAACCATGCATCATGACATAAAAGCAGCGGAGGGGTTAGTCGAGTGGTACAGGGGTCAGGGATGGATCGGGGAAAACGAAGGTGCTGAAGCGGTGATGAAGAAAAACCCGTTATGCAAAGGTTGCTGGAACACAACGAATGATTGCTTTTTCAAGTGTGGCTGCCACCCCAGCCGTGATTTCCGTATTTGCTGCACCGAAAAACAAATTGACCATTGCGGCGATTGCAGTGATTTTCCCTGTGAACCGTATATGGAATTTGTGGGCGATCTTGAACATCATAAAAAGGCGATGGAATATTTGTTATCTTTAAAGCAAGTCCGGGAAGGAACAAAAACAAAATGAATTTTATAAATCCACCAACTGAATCACCTAAAAATGTTACCCATAGAACATTTTACAGCCAATTATTAAAGCACGAAATTGGGTATAACATATATTTGCCGCCCGATTACGATGATAGCGACGCTAATTACCCCGTTGCATATCATCTTCATGGATGGACGGGAAACGAATCGTCCGAAATATGGACAATGGAAAAGGTATATCGGAACAAAGGAGCGATTACCGTTTTTCCTAACAATTCCCCAGTTATCGAAGAATTTGAGGATTTGCCTATTGAGCTTTTTGTTATCAAAGAGTTTATTCCGCATATCGAAGGAGAATACAGGACAGTCGCAACCCGCGAGGGCAGGTCAATTTCCGGCTTTTCGATGGGCGGCGGGATGGCGTTTTATTATGCCGTCAAATACCCCGAATTGTTTTCATCGGTAACGGCTTACGCGGGGACCTACCACCATTATTATCACAAAGGCTCTCAAACTGTGGGTGTTGAGCCGGAAAAAGCTGCCGAGATATATAAAGACATGATGAATGAAGAAAGGTATTTAGAGGAAGGCAATATTTTGTGTTTGGTAAGACAAAACGCGGATAAAATACGCGGC
>JARBUO010000183.1 GCA_029239605.1 Bacillota bacterium
CTACAAGAAATGGACTGTAATGTCTCAAGAGCAATGTATGCTCAGATGGAGACCGGTTCCTATGATATTCGCACTAGTGTATTAGTAGCTTTGAAGCAGATCTTTAAGGCTGAGTATGAAGATTTCTTTGTGGACTTACCGTAATTTTCAGGTAAGTCCTTTATAACAAACGTTCTAATTGTGGGTAGTAGAAGATTAGTTTTATAGAATTAAAGAGATTTAAATATTCTGTCTTAGACTTTGATTATTATTGTAAAAACCTTTCCAAGGGTCACTGGCAGTTATTCTTAAAAGTGCCTCTGCCATATTCACCCCGTCCGGCGCCACAGTATCCAATTCCTCCCATGTGATGGGCATTGACACTTTCGCCCCTTTTCTTGCTCTTAAGGAATAAGGCGCAATACTTGTAGCACCTCTGCCATTTCGAATCCAGTCAATAAAGATCCTATCGGTTCGCTTTGACTTTCTGATATTACTGGTATAGCGGTCAGGCCACTTTTGTTCCATCACTTTGGCAACAGACCTTGCAAAATCGTGAAATACCTCCCAGGTAACTATCGGTTTCAAAGGCACTACCACATGGTAACCTTTACCGCCGCTGGTCTTAAGGTAGGAGTTCAAAGAGAGCTCGCTAAGGATACTTCTGATATCCCGCACTCCCTGGCGTACTCTGCTCAAGTCCATTCCTTCATCCGGATCCAGATCGAAAACCATCATATCCGGCTTTTCGATTTCATTTACACGGCTTCCCCAGGTATGAAATTCCAACGTGCACATCTGTGCTTCATATAAAATACCTGCCAAATCCTCAAGATAGAAGTACTCCTCCGTTTCACCGCTTCCATTGGTTACAGGTATTGTAATAACAGCCTTGCTGTCAGCTCCCGGATGCTTTTTGAAAAAGCTTGTCTGTGATATTCCTTTCGGGCAGCGAACAACACTTAAAATCCTGTGACTCAGATAGGGCAGCATACGTTCCGACACCTTTTCATAATACCGAACGATATCTGCTTTTGTAATTTCAGGCTCCTCATATATTACCTTGCCTGGACTTGTAATTTTTATTCCCCCCACTAAGATGCTGTCTGTATTTACGTTAACGATTTCACCTGCATCATTTCCCGAGGATTGAAGCATTATTTCCTGTTCTGTCATCTCTCTCCTAACCTCCCTTGGGTCCTTATCTGTCCGCAAACCCTGAAAGCTTGCCTGCCTTAGCAAATTATCTTTGGTCCATTCAGCAAATTTGATTTCTGCAACCAGCTCAGGTTCAAGCCAGATAATCTCTTCCGATTGTTTGGATCCGGGTTCCTCTTTAAAAGCCGACTCTCGCCTTATTATGTTCTCAAATGTCTCCAATAGGTGTTTTATGTCAGATTCATTGAATCCCGTACCAGCACGACCAGCATAAATCAAATCTTTCCCTTCATAAACACCTAAAAGAAGGGAACTTATTCCCCGTGCTTTTTTGTCAGAAAGTGTATATCCTCCAATAACAAATTCCTGTCTCTTTTCACATTTGAGCTTGATCCAATCACCATTTCTGGTTCCGCTGTAGGCGGAATCCGCTCTTTTTCCTACGATTCCTTCCATACCGGCTTCATCAGCCGCAGCAAAGCTCTCCTTACCCATACCTCTGATATAACGGCTGTAGAAGAGTCTTTTCGGAGCATCCTTTAGCAAAATTTCAAGCTTTTCTTTTCTATCAGTCAAAGGATATCCCCGAAGATCAACACCATCCAGGGCAAGAAGATCAAAGACAATATAGGTAAGATTCTGCGGTTTGGGATTTTTCATATAGTGCTGCAAAGCCTGAAAATCCGTCTTACCTGCCAAATCCGTAATTGCTACTTCTCCGTCCAGTACCATCGCCCTACCGGCAGCAAGGTCGATGAGAGAGCTGGCTACCGCCTGGAACCTCCTGGTATAATCATTACCGTTTCTGGTAATCAGCCGTACCTGATTGCCTTCCACAAATGCAATAATTCGATAACCATCATATTTTAATTCATAGAGCCAGTCCTCTCCCTCCGGAATGGTATGAGCTAATTTGGCTAATTGTACTTCTACCTTATTGAAAGGGTTCTTAAGGAATTTTTCAGCTTCTCCGGCTTCAATTTCTTTTATGGTACGTCCGGTTCTGATACTGGTTGTAAATTCGGATATGCCCTCTGTATTTACATATTCATCTTTTTCTTTCAGTAAGAGCCAGTTGTTCTTTGTATCTCCTTCCTTTGCTTTCAAACGGATCAAAGCCCACTTTCCCTTTAACCGTTTACCTGTCAGAACAAACTTCAGAACACCTTCTCTAAGCCCTTCCTCCACATTCCCCTGAGGTTCCCAATAGCCTTCATCCCAGAGCAGGACTACTCCACCGCCATATTCTCCTTTCGGAATAGTCCCCTCAAAGTTCCTGTACTCAAGAGGATGGTCTTCTACCTGAACGGCAAGTCTTTTATCGTGTGTATCAAAAGAAGGTCCTTTTGGTACTGCCCAGCTCAAAAGAACCTGGTTCCATTCCAGACGAAAGTCATAGTGTTCCCTCCGGGCCATATGGTGCTGCACCACAAATCGCAGACTCTCATCCGTAGCCTCTGCCATTCCCTGAGGTTCAAGGGTTTTATCAAAGTTTCTTTTTTCGTTGTACTCATTCAAACTCACCGTCATAAGCTCACGCTGTTTCCTTATCTTTCTGAGCTTTTTCTACGCTGGCTTTGAGAGCTTCCATAAGGTCGATGACTTTCCCTTCACCTTCAGATTCCGGAGCCACAACCTCTTTACCGGAAATCTTGGTTTCAATAAGTGCACGCAGTCTGCCCTGATATTCATCTTTATATTTGGAAGGATCAAAAGGCGTGTCCATGGAATTAATCAGCATTTTCGCCATATTTAGTTCCTGCTCTAATACTTCGGGTTTCGTATATTGTTTCTGAAGAGCTTTGATGTCATCGGCATAGAACATAGTGGATATAAGGATACCGTCTTCCCTGGGTATGATTGCCATGAGTGTGTCCTTAGTACCCATGACGGTCTTTCCTATGGCTATCTTCTGTTCTCCCATCAATGCGGAACGGAGAAGTTCGAAGGCTTTTTCTCCACCGGCTTCTGGTGTTGCTTGATAGGTCTTCTCGTAAAAGACAGGTGAAATCTGGTTTAATTGTGCGAAATGAAGAATCTGGATGGATTTCTCTTTTTCTGTCTTGATTTTTTCAATCTCTTCGTCTGTGATAACCACATACTTGTCATCATCATACTCAAAGCCTTTTACAATCTCTTCTGTTTTTACCTCCTTGCCGCAGTGGGCACAGGTTTTCTTATATCGGATTCGGCTGTTGTCTCCTTTATGGAGTTGATTGAAATGGATGTCATTATCCTGTGTAGTCGTGGACATCCCGATGGGAATTGCGACCATACCAAATGTTATAACTGATTTGCGTGATATCATGCTGTAAACACCTCCAAGGGTATTGTTTCCAAGTAAGTTGGAAGTATTCATGGAAAAGCTGTGTGCTCTGTAAACAATATTATTAGTAAACCTGAATTATTCATAATAATTCAGGTTAAATTATCCCGTTATATTTATTAGATTTTGTAATACTGGAAATCTGAACATATCTCGAGGGGCAATTACGTTTTCATAATAACAGAGTCAAATTTTTATTGATGTCATGTAAAATCCTTATCATTTCATTCTTATACGTTTTCTAGGGCGGGGTTCCTAGACTCCCGCCCGTTAATATGTTTATGACCTTGTAGAATAAGCTTTTGGTAGTAAGGGTCATACTGCAAGTCCTGCTTCATATCCATCTTTTGTTGCATGAAGAGCACTGCCTGCCTTTACGGCACCACCAATTACATATACTTCACTGCAGTATTTCTTAGCCATTTCTTCCAAAGGATTATACGCTTTATAGCCAAAGGCTGAAACAACCACTTCTGCCGGCAGCGTAATCTTTTCTCCGGCAGCATTCACATAAACGACGCCTTCGTCATTGACTTCTTTTACTGTGGCTTCCGTCAATACTTTAACACCAGATTCCTTAAGATAACCTGTCAAACAGACTTTTGTCATTATCATCATGTCATTTAAGATATCTTTCTGCATTTCAAGAATTGTAATGTCTCCGACTGTCTGAGAAAGGAAATGAGCGGTTTCGCCACCTACTTCACCGCCGCCACAGACAACTACCGGTCCTGCCGTAATATCACAGTTTCCTAATAATACATCTTCCGCAATCAGGACTTTACCTGATTCAATACCTTTGATATTAGGCTGGAAGGGTACGGCTCCGGTAGCAGCAATAATTGCATCCGGTTTCTCGTTCTGTATCAATTCTTCTGTCACTTCGGTATTTAAATGAATTGTAGCCTTTAAATCCATTAAAGCTTTACGCATAGATGAAACGAAAGTTGCTAATTCGCCTTTGCCAAGAGGATATGCTGCTGATTTGAACTGGCCGCCTAAATCATTCTTCTGTTCAAAAATTGTTACCTTATGTCCCCTTTTTGCTGCTGTATATGCTGCTGTTAATCCTCCGGGACCGGCTCCGATAACCATAACCTTCTTGGGGTTTTCCACCACTTCCAGTTCATTTTCATATTCCCTTGCAACCCGAGGATTGATAAGACAGGTAAGCGTTTCCCCTGTTAATAACTTCTCTTCACAGCCCTGCAGACATCCGATACAGTAATGAATGCTGTCAAATTTTCCTGCTTTCGCTTTTTCCGGAAGATATGGATCTGCAAGGGAGCCACGACCCATACCGATGAAATCTGCTTTCCCCATCTTAAGAAGAGTATCCGCCATCTTAGGATCATTGATACGGTTTGTAACTATGACAGGAACATTAACCAATTTCTTAATCTGTTCAGCTACTTCCATATTCAATGCATGCTTTGTATACATAGGTGCGATAACCTGGTCAATGGGAGCAGAAGCATACATACCGTTTGAAACATGAATTGCATCAAACCCAATCTCTTCACAATGACGAGCCAGTTCAAAGCTCTCAGCTTCGGTTCTGCCTCCAAGCAGATATTCATTTCCAGAAATTCTGACAATTACAGGGAACTCATTTCCTACTTCTTTTCTTACCGCTTCCAGAATCTCATCTAAAAATCTCGCACGATTATCAAAACATCCGCCATATTCGTCGACCCTTTTATTGGTAAAGGGAGACAAAAATTCAGATATCAGGTAACCATGAGCTGCATGAATTTCAATTCCGTCAAAGCCGGCTTCCTTACATCTTCTTGCCGTATCTCCAAAATCCTTAACAATACCTTTTATCTCTTCCACCGTCATTTCCTTTGGTGGTTCCTGGCAGATAGGATCTTTAATTGCGGAAGGTGCCAGTGGTGTTACATTTCCATTTACCAACCTTGTTGACTGTCTTCCCGGATGATAGATCTGACAAAACAGTTTGGAATCATATTTATGTATTCTGTCGGTAAGTTTAATGTTTCCCTCAATCTGTTCATCGTTGTAAAGCCCCGGAATCAGTTCATATCCCTTGGCATTCACATTAACCGCATAATCTTCTGTGATAATAAGACCCCAGCCGCCTTTCGCCTTCTCCTCGAGGTACTTGATATACCGTTCTGTAACCATTCCATCTTTCGTACAAGTA
>JARBUO010000184.1 GCA_029239605.1 Bacillota bacterium
CGTAAATAAAATATCCTCCTGCCGCTGCTCCGCACAGCAGGATTCCTGCGATCACGATGGCGGCGATTTTCTTTGCTTTCTGCATTTGCGCTCTCCTTTGATTTATTATCAGGAAACCCTTGCGGCTTGAAAATGCACAGCAGAAGCGGTATTTTCCAGCTTCCCTGACACATTCTTACCATCTGGATTTCCAAAATTACGAAATCTCAGCTTCTTCAATTCCGTCATTTCCACTTTTTTATTTGGACATAATAATTATGTTACCATAACTATTATACGAGTATAATTTTAAATGTCAACAGCAATCTTTTAAAACGAAACCCAGAATTTAAGAACACCTGAATTGAATCAGCTTATCTGCGTATTCCCCCCTTACCGGGTTCATGCCTGGGGTTGCATTCAGCTTTTATTTTCCTGGAAAAAAAACATATTGTTTTCAGCCCAAAAGACTATTATTATAGTAGTAGTACCCTAATTGGCTGCAATTTGGTTCTGTGCCTTTCTCGATCAAACAGGCGCAATCATTATAGTTCAAACGGCCAGGGTACCAGCGGTATTTACCTGATCTTGGTTAGGTAGGATTGAAAGATAAAACATAGGGGGTAAACCAATGAGCAAAAAACTGCAAAGAATTGCAGCTGTTTTTATGGCAGTAATGGTAACCGTTCTGTTCGTACCGGTATCGGTATATGCGTCAGACGAAGCGGACTCCATCTCTTACAAAACAGATGCGGGGAAAGAGGTCACTTTCAAGGGCAAAGATTTTAACAATGTTTGCGACGATTTGATGGATGAGGAGCTGGATTATGTGGAATTCACCCTGCCATCTTCGACGAAGGGTACGCTTTATTACGACTATGACGGTTCCGATGAGGAGAAAGTCACCAAATCCGATGAATGTTACTATGATCCGGGCAAAAACGACTGGGATCTGTCTGACATTTCTTTTGTTCCGAAAAGCAGTTACTCCGGAACGGTAACCATCAGCTACACAGGCTATGATATTGACGGGAATTCCTTTACCGGAGATGTCAAAATCACTGTGAGCAAATCAAGTTCCTCCGGTGATCTGGAGTACGAGGTTGATTCAGGCGATGACGTGGATTTTGACGAAGAAGACTTTAACGATTACTGTCAGGATGAGAATGATGAAGATCTGGACTTTGTAATCTTTACATCACTTCCCTCTAAATCGAAAGGCGTCCTATATTATAAGTACGATACGAAGGGTGAAGAAAAAGTAAGTGACGATGAAGAATACTATTATGACAGCAACCCGTCCATTGATGATATCACGTTTCTGGCAGACGACGATTACTCAGGAGAAGTTACCATTAAGTTTGAAGGGGAAGATGTTGACGGAAATTCCATTAAAGGCTCAGTGATTATTACCGTTGGAGACGGCAGCAGCAGCAGTAATCTCAAATCTGCAAAGGATATTACATACTCTGCAAACGTGGGTACAAACATCAGCTTCGACGATGATGATTTCAACGATGTCTGCGATGCGCTGACAGACAATGATATCGACTATGTAAAATTCACCCTGCCCTCAACTTCAAACGGCATTTTATATTACGGCTACACCACCGGCGGAAGTTCCAGCACGAAGGTTACCGCATCAACAAAATATTATTACGATGAAAAACCTTATATCAGAAACGTTACCTTCGTGCCCAATGAAGGAACGGCAGGAATGATCACGCTGCAATATACAGGCTACGATACAGACGGAGACGCGTTTTCCGGTAAGATCAAGCTGACCTATAAGGCTGCTAACACTGCCTCGCTCTACTTCAGTGATGTAAAAGGAGACTATACCTGGGCTGTCTTGTATGTAGATACGCTGTACTCCACAGGAGTGCTTACGGGAAGTGGCTCCGGAGGAACGTCATCCTACAATCCCGGAGTTAACATTACAAGAGGGGATTATCTGCTTTATCTATACAAAGCATTGAACCTCCCTCACAATACTTCTGCCGGCAGCTTTTCTGATGTACCAGCCGGAAGTACCTACTATGATGCCATCGCTTCCGCTAAGGCGCTGGGCATCGCAAAAGGTTCCAATAATGTCTTCGGCGTGAATGCGCAGATTACCCGTGAGGATGCCATGGTACTGGCCCTCAGGGCAATGAGTGAGCGTCAGCGGCATGGGATATGTTCAGGGCGATGTCAATTCCCTGTCAACCTTCACGGACAACGCAAAGATTTCTGACTACGCGAAAGAAGCCATTGCAACACTTGTAAAGTCAGGTGTCATCACCGGAAACAATAATCAAATCAGCCCGAAGAACAACATCTCCAGAGCAGAAGCCGCGGCGATGATCTATCGGATTAAGTTCTAGTACAGCGTATTCTAAATAACTGGTTAGAAAACGCAGGATGAATTTTCAGAGGTAGTTTCCAAAAAACGTATGCATAGTCGCGCTACGCCGAGGATTTTTGGAAACAGCAAGATAAAGAACTCCCCCTGATTTTATGGTCACACCATTTCATCAGGGGGTTTGTTTTGATGGATTTGCTTCTATTAGAGTTAGGGCTTACTGACGGTGTCTAATGTTAAAGAGACGCAGAGCAAATAAAGCAGTAATGAAATTGCGGATATGCCAATCACAGCGAGGATTTTCAACGCGACGTTTAATTTGCTTCTCAGAACGCTGTAATTAGAGAGGGAACCCAATACACCAAAGATGCCTCCGATGGCGCCACCTGTGAAGATGAGAATAATGGGGAGGCCGCCAAATATGTACTGATACCATTTTAAAGGTGGAGTAACCTGAATTTTTTCTCCATCCAAAAAAGCTGTTAAGTCGCCGAAGAGCGAAGATTTTAATTCAAGGGTTTTTTCAGTACCAGTTGAATCTGGAATTAAGAATTCGGGCTTGCGGCGCTTGCTTTGAGCTGATTGCTTCGCGGGATGTCCGTTCACCAAAACATTCTGCTTACCTGACCAGGGAGAAATATCTATTTCTATTACTGTCTCAGGGTGCTCTGGAATAGAGAATTTGTACTTCATAAAAAACCTCCTCAATAAAGAAATATCTTATTTTGGATTTAAAGCTATCTAGTTAGGCTAGTGGATCACATTTGGTCCATTCTGATTATATTTCCATTTGATCCCATGCACAATCGGGTTTACCAGACTATAAATAGTAGAATATTGTATCTTTCGACTTATACATTGGTATTGCAACCGTTATAAAATGTCAGGGAACCATCTTTTGAGGCCAACCAAAATATTCATTAGAGGAGAAAAAACCCGAAAAATCCCTCTGCGGAGGAATTTTTCGGGTTATATGATCTATATTTACTAATCATCTATCAGATTCTTTGAATACCAGTGAATACCTTCTCATTTACCTGCCCATCACGCATAATCTGCAGGTGTTCCCCAATATTCAAAGCGGTTATAATCCGGGTCTTCGGAACCGAAATAGATCCAGATCGGAGCGTGATCCAGCTCAGGGTGCGCCTCAAAAAAATAACGATCCCCGTATCGGATCGCTTCCAGCGCCAGCGGCATTTCACGGCGGAAAATTTTGTCGCGGATTTCCGCTACAGAAGATCCATAGGAACCACTGACATATACATATACCTGCAGAAAGATATTCCCTTTATCAAGAACCCATTCTGCCAGAACCTCATCTCTCATCCAATTGATCTGATCGACGGCATAATCAAGCCCGATGGTTAAGTACAATTCTGCCGTTTCATCAGAATGGGTCAGGGTATATTTCCTGCCGATCACCGGTTCTGCTGGTGTTGCGCCGGATCTGAACTCCACCGAAAGCTTCTCTGGATCTAATCTTTCCATATGACACCTCGTCTATAAGATTTACGATCCATTATATGCTCTTATGATGAAAAACGTTATTCTTATATTCAAAGATCAAAAACGAAAGTTCTGTTTTGTAAAATCAAGAATTCCCCATCTTGATGGGAGATCAGCGCTGCTTCCGGCTTCATGAAATCCAGCATCAAGAACCCGCAGGAACTTATTCAGCAACCTTAACAAAATTACTCCCAGACATTGATTTTGCCCGCTTTTTCAGTGCCGCTGCAACCTCGCCCATTTCAAGGTAGTCCTGGAAAGAGCAATTGTCATTGGTAACAATAGCGAGAGAAACCGTCATGATGGGGTATTGAATCGTGGTGCCCAGGCGGTTGCTGGTACTGATAAAACCCGCTTCCAGATCATGCTGACTGTATAAGTCACGGATTCTCCTGTCAAATTGATTGATCACACCCTGGCAAATCATATCTGAGTTGTGGGGTTTTGTGATAAACACAAAGTCGTCACCACCAATGTGACCGATAAAATCATCCTGGTTTCCGTAGTCTCTAATTTCATCCTTTAAAATATCTGCTGTCAGTTTAATGGCGATATCACCTTTCGCAAAACCGTAGGCATCGTTATAAGCTTTGAAATTATCCAGGTCCACATGAATGACGTTAAAGCTTTGTTTCTTTTCGATTCTCGAGTTGATTTCCGCTTGAATTTCCAGATTTCCCGGTAATCCGGTCAGAGGATTGGCTCCCCGGTTACGGTCAATTCTGCGAAGGGTATTCCGTACTCTGCTGAGCAATTCCCGATTGTTGAAAGGCTTCGTGATATAATCATCTGCACCGAGCTCCAATCCGATGAGTTTGTCCTCTTGATTGTCCTGAGAAGTCAGCATGATAATTGGCATGAGATTGTTGCTCTCCGAATCCCTTAAAATACTGCAGACTTGAAATCCGTCCATGTCGGGCATCACAACATCGAGAAGCACCAAATCGGGTTTTTCTTCTCTTACCATTTTGAGACCAGCGTCTCCCCTATTTGCATGAAGCACGTTATATCCGGCTTCTTCCAAAATATTTCTGACCAGCCGGGCGAAAAAATCACTGTCGTCAATCAGGAGTATTTTCTTACGAAACAATACCAATCACCTCGTGTAAAAAGAGACTGCCTTCACAAAATCCTTACGATTTTGTTTCATATTTGAGTTTATTATAACACGTTTTACGCTTAGCGCAAATCAATATGTTCCTGTTTTTCCCATCGTGATTTGATGGAATTCTGAAAGAGGAAACAAAAGCCGTTCCGGCGGCAGTGAAACCTCCGAAACAGCTTACAAAATACGCGCAATACTATACCACAGTTACGTTATATTCTCTCATCCATGCGTCCACCTGAATTAAATAAGCCAGCAATTGAGGGGCGTTCATCAGCTGTCCAAACCAGGGAATATTGGAATTCCTGTCAATTGACAGAATCAGCTCCCGAACCGCACTCCTGTCAATGAACGGATGCAAAGGAGAATGAGGATCACGGATGATGGCAAGCATCATTTTTTTCATTGCCTCCAGATAAGAGGGGTTATGCGTCTTTGGATAAGGACTCTTTTTTCTCCACAGAACATCCTCCGGCAGCAGACCGGTCAACGCCTGCCTCAGTAGTCCCTTTTCCCGCTCATTATAGAACTTCATTTCCCATGGAATGTTCCACGCGTATTCCACAATTCGGTGATCGCAGAACGGCACTCTCAATTCCAATCCGGAAGCCATGCTCATTCTATCCTTTCGATCAAGCAGAGTGGGCATCCAGCGTGTCAGGTTCAAATAAAATAATTCCCTCATTTTATTTTCTTCGCTATTGTCTTTCTCAAAGCGGGGAACCTCTCCAATGGCCTCTTCATAACGCATCGCCACATAGTTTTCCGGCTTAATGCCATCCAGCAGTTCCTGAGAATAGAGCTTCGTCCGTGCCTCCAGCTGCTGCGTCCATGGGAATCTTCCGGGAATCCTCGCAGTTTGCTTGTAAAACCACGGATAGCCTCCAAATACTTCATCGGCGCATTCTCCGGAAAGGCCTACCGTAGCATATTGCTTGATCCAGCGGCTGAAAAGCAGCAGAGAGGAATCCACATCAGCCATTCCGGGCAGATCCCTTGCTTTCACTGCTGGATAAAGAGCTTCTGCCAATTCCGGTGTATCAATGACGCAGATGGCATGCTTTGTGCCAAGATACTCAGAAACCCGCGTAACCCAGGGGGCATCCGCATTGGGCTGAAAATCGCTTGCCTGGAAATAGATATCATTGTCAAGATAATCGATGGAATAAGAGCGAATTGGTTCCCTTCCTTCCTCTTTATAAACCTCTGCAGCTACAGCGGTAATGGCGCTGGAGTCCAAGCCGCCGGAAAGCAGCGTACACAACGGTACATCTGAGACCAGCTGCCGTTTGATGGAATCATAAACAAGCTCCCTGACCCTCTTTACGGTTCCGTCAAAGTCCTCTTCATGAGAGTGGCTCTTTAAGGTCCAATACGGTTTGATTTCTGTTCCTTCTTTTCTGATGGTCATGCAATACCCCGGTTTCAATTCGGATATTCCGGCAAAGACGCCATTTCCGGGGGTCCGTGCAGGGCCAATGGCAAAGATCTCAGCAAGCCCTTCCCGATCCAGTCTGGGAGAGACCTTCGGATGAGCAAGAATTGCTTTTATCTCCGAAGCAAAGATCAGCAAGCCTCCCTCCCGATAATAAAATAGGGGCTTTACTCCAATCCGATCCCTTGCAAGGAACAGCTGCTTTTTTTCCTCATCCCAGACTGCGAAAGCGTAGATGCCGTTTAACCGCTGCAAGCAATCCGGTCCCCACTCCATATACGCAGTGAGCAGTACTTCCGTATCGGACCAGCCTTCAAATTTCCAGCCTTTGGCTGCCAGATCGTTGCGAAGATCCTCGGTGTTGTACAATTCTCCGTTGTATATCAACGTATACTCTTTGTCGCCCTTTCTTCGCAGCATCGGTTGACGCCCACCCTCAGGATCCACAACAACCAGCCTCCGATGTCCAAAAGCTGCTTCATTGCTGAACCAATATCCTGAGTCGTCCGGTCCCCGGCTGGTCAGTTTGTCCGCCATTGCTTTCAATATGTCAGCCCTGTTTTTCAGGCAGTCTCCCGAAAAGTCCGTCCAACCGACAATTCCACACATAAGTACACCTCCAAACACTAAGAAAACACTGATCGAACAAACCGATGGAATCGTCAGCGTCTCCACAAATGCAGTATATGTAATTTATCCTGCTCTGGTTCTTTTTATCACTTCTAATTTTTCTCTGAATATGATAATAGGGGCTGCCCAGACATTGGAAAGGCACTGTTTGTTATATGTCCGGAGCAGTACCGTATGATTTTTATGAGGTGATGGAATGCACTACAAAATGTATGATCAGCCTATGCTCTGCCCCCTGAACCCAGGATCTATTTGCCCGCTCACATTGGATCACAGCAGGTTTGTCAGAGAAGACTCGATTTCAAAGGAGTCTTTATCGGATGGCAGTGTACACATGAATCAAATGCCGGAAAATATTAATCGTATGATGAGAACCATAGACAAGGATTTGACCGGTTACTACACACAGCTTCAGGGTTATGGAATTCAAAGGTCTATTGCGCAGTGGCTGTTTATCAGCGTAATTACTTATGTTCTTAGAAATGCGGGAAATTACAGCGGCACAAACGAACAAAAATCCGCGAAGATGCTGGCGGATCTCAAAAAAGACAACATGATGATATTCAATATGATGAAAGGTTACGGAATTCCCCAAAATGTCATCGACAATGCATTGCTCGCTATTATCATTCTCGTTCTGAACAGCCTCAACATCCCAGGGCCGGGACCGGGGCCGGGGCCAAGACCAGGCAAACCGTATTGACGTGTTCGGACGCGGACAGAATGATGCCCTCTGGCATAAATGGTGGGACGGCAGACGCTGGAGCGATTGGGAAGATCTGGGCGGGATTCTTTCTTCTTCACCCGGAGCTGTCTCCTGGGGTCCAAACCGGACTGATGTCTTTGCAGTAGGCCAAAACAGAGCGTTGTGGCACAAGTGGTGGGACGGCAGACGCTGGAGTGACTGGGAGGATCTTGGCGGTGTTCTGATGACCGCTCCTGCAGCCGCTTCATGGGCTCCCAACCGGATTGACGTCTTCAGTGTTGGTGAGAATCAAGCGCTCTGGCACAAATGGTGGGACGGAGCACGTTGGAGCAGCTGGGAGGATCTCGGCGGCATCATTACCTCGCCTCCTGCCGCGGTATCCTGGGGTCCAAACAGGATTGATGTCTTTGGAAGAGGGCAAAACCGTTCTCTCTGGCATAAATGGTGGGACGGTATGCGCTGGAGTGACTGGGAGGATTTGGGCGGCGGTCCCATTACCTCCGGACCCGCTGCTGCATCAACGGGACAAAACCGCCTTGAAGTCTTTGCAAGAGGGACGCAGAATCAATTACTTTACAGGAACTGGAACGGAAACAGGTGGAGCTCCTGGCAGTCACTGGGCGGCACCATTACTTCAGATCCCGCTGCAGTATCCTGGGGAGGAAGGCGCCTTGATGTATTTGCCCGGGGGCAGAACAACCATCTATGGCATCTGTGGAGAGATTAATCAGCGCTTCCTTGGAAGAAAAGAATCCCGATGTCCCCAGTAAAACATGCTGGGGACACTTATTTTAATGATATAAAATTCTTCAGCTCCCCCACGCCAGTTCTGATTTCTTCAGGAGTCAGATGACCGTATCCCAGCAACAGCTTATTTTCATGCCTACCCTTCTCAATGGCATGATATTCCGCCGAAGTAAGAAGAATCCCGGCTTGCCGGCAAGTTTCCACAAAAACTCCATCGAAACGCCTGCCGGGAAATTCCGCGGCAAGATGCAGCCCTGCTCCGTCTCCCCAAATCCTGCACGCATCACCAAAAGCTTCCTTAAGCGAATCCGTAAGTACCATCCGTCGTTCTCCGTAGATTCGTCTCATTTTCTTTCCGTGGCGGTCAAGCTTTCTTGTTTTTAGAAAGACTGCAAGAGCAGCCTGCTCAAGAATTGGGTTCTGAACATCGGTAAAAGTCCTCTGCCTCGTCCAGTTCCTTTGCAGGGACGCAGGTACGATGGCATAGCCGACTCTTAACGCAGGGAAAGTAAGTTTGCTGAAGGTTCCGATATAGATCACACGATCCGGTGCCATGGTATAGATAGGCGCCACCGGCTCCCCCCAGTATCGAAATTCACTGTCATAATCATCCTCTATAATATAAGCATTCTGAGCATCGGCGTAGCGGATCAAAGCCGCTCTGCGGGCCGCTGGCATGATTCCTCCCAACGGAAACTGATGGGAAGGAGTAACATAAATACCTCGAATCCCCACTCCCGGACTGAGAAGTTCTGTTCTCAGCCCCTGTTCATCAACGGGAACCGGATGAACCCTGCATCCTCTGCTTTGAAACGCCATTCTCATGCCTGTATGACAGGGATCTTCCCCCAGAATTTCTCCGCCGTCAGCGCAGAGCATCGCTGCAGCCAAATGAATGCCAAAGGTTGCACCGGAAGTGATGAAAATATCTTCTGGATTCACGGACATGCCCCTGGAACGAAAAAGCCATGCCGCCAGTTCCGTACGAAGCTCGGGAAGCCCCTGAGGGCCGCTATAACCCATTCCGGTTCTATCCAAAACAGCCGCAGCCTGATGCACCATCTGCTGCCAGGTATAGGTTGGAAATTGCCTCAGATCCGGCTTCCCTGTACGAAAGTCTGCTAAAATCAGTTTTTCCTCCGGCATGACGGCAGCCGTTTCGAAACGGCTGATCGGTGATTGATCCCGCTTGATTCCTGCTGCAACCCGTGTCGGTGCACCGCTCCTGCTGACCGTATATCCCTCAGTAAGCAGCATATCATATGCCTCGCAGACCGTGTTTCGGGAAAGGCTTAATGCCGCCGCCAGCTCTCTGGTGGAGGGAAGCGCTTCTCCCTGTTCAAGCGCTCCTCTTTCGATCCGTTCTTTGATTGCCTGATAAAGCTGTCTCCTAAGAGGCTGCCCCTTGCCCTTGTCCAATTGGATTCCCAGCATAAACTTCCCACTCCTTCCGCAACTGGCTCTTAAGAATTTATGATAATCCGGTACTTTTACCATACCGGTTGATTTAGTATGATTCTATCATACTTTAAAAGAGAAACAAGGAAAATGCCAATTTCATCTCGGCACATCGGAAATTCAGACAAGTTTAATACTTGGTTAATTAAAATATGCTGTACCCGGGAGCAGTTGGTATGTCATGAAAGGAGAAAACTAAAATGAAACAGTTCACAGGCTCAATCTGCCTATTTTTTGCGTTTACCCTTGCCGGGACAGGAGTGGTGTCTGCACGGCATCTTTCTGGCAAACTGGGGATCTTCACAATTACTGCCATAAGTCTATTTTTCGCATTGGTGTTTTTATTGCCTTTCTGCGGTAAAACGCTTTTGTCTTCTTTATCCAGGCTTACTTGGCCTGGTCGATTTTTACTGTTCATCCAGGCCTTCTTCGGAATGTTTCTCTTTCGAATGTTCCTCCTTCTGGGCCTCCTTCACACCAGTGCAGGAGAAGCAGGATTGCTTACCGGAGCCACACCGGCAATTACCGCAATTCTCGCAGCTCTGTTTCTAAAGGAAAAAATCAATAGCTGGAAGGCAGCAGGAATGATATGCACCGTAGCAGGAATTTTACTGATTCAAGGGCTTATGACATCAAATGCTGATTTCAGTCAAGCACACTTTTCCGGAAATCTTCTTGTGCTCTGTGCGGCATGCTGTGAATCAGCCTTCAACATCCTTTCACGAAGTTTCGTAAAAAAGTCGGATGCAGCGGAAGGCATTGGACTCAGTCCAATGGAACAAACTGCTGCAGTGTCGGCAGCAACAATGTTTCTCTGCCTTATCCCTTCTGCATTGGAGCATCCCGCACAGCAGCTTTCAGCTCTTATTCCTTCGGATTGGCTTGCGCTGCTCTGGTATGGAATCTTCGTCACTGTCCTTGCATTTATCTGCTGGTATGCGGGAATCAGGCGGTCCAGTGCAATAACAGCAGCGGCTTTTTCCGGAATGATGCCTTTTACTTCCCTCTTTCTTTCGGTTCTCCTTTTGGGAGAGCAGGCAGGCCTTCGCCAATGGTCAGGCGGTCTCCTTGTTATTGCAGGGATTTTTTTGATTGCTTCAAAACAAAACCAAGATGGAGCAGATGTCCAGATCATGGAAACGGAATCGTGAACATTCCCAATGGTCACTACATGTGCTTTATTCCTATCTGCCGAAAGATCATTTATCAGGAAGGATTGGATATACTAATCGCATGAAGCGCTGATAGAAATTCAGTACAAAAGTGCCCCTATGTGCACCTTGCCTTTGAAACCTTTCATTGATCAGTGCTTCCCTAACAGATGGGAGAACGGAAATGGATTTTAACTTTATTGTTTATGACCTGGAATTCAATCAGGATTTTTCGCCGAAAGAAGCGAAGACAAAAACAACGAAAAGCTGCGGAAGCGCAGCTAGGACTTGTTTTGAAATTATACAAATCGGAGCAGTCAAACTGGATCAGGCGCTGAATGCTATCACTACATTGGATCGGTACGTAAAGCCATCCATCTATCCGGAAGTCAGCCCGTTTATCACTGAGCTGACCGGTATTACGACGGAGCGACTTTCTCAGGAGGCCTTCTTCCCCGAGGTCTATCAGGCATTCATTGACCTTACCTCAGAGAACACTGTTCTATGTGTCTGGGGAATGTCTGATCTGAAAGAGCTCTACCGCAATATTGCATTTCATGGGCTGGATCGGAGTGTAATGCCGCGAAACTATATCAATCTTCAGGCGTATGTCTCAAAGCATTTTGGATTGATGCAGGGCCGTTCCATGAAATTGAAATCAGCAGCGGAATTACTGGAAATACCGCTGATTCATCCCTTTCATAACGCATGCTACGATGCTTACTATACTGCTGAAATATTAAAAAAGATCTACAATACCTCGATACAGTCTACAGTTTATGACCCAGATTTTAAGCCGGTACGTCAGAGACAAGCGAGAAGAACTGTAAATTTCAAAGAGTTGATTGCACAGTTTGAAAAAATGTATCAGAGAAATATGACGGAAGAAGAGCAGCAGATGATCCTCCTGGCTTACAAGATGGGAAAGACACGGCAGTTTTTAAAGTAGCCGGTGCCGCATTTATTCAAGCCAGCTCACTGAATTTCATCTTCCTTTGTTCCGATTGTGTTTCCTGCTCTGTTTTCCAGTCTTTTTTCCTGCAGATTGCCCCATACCGACCAGCAAACTACAGCTCCAATGACCACGGTTCCGCCGATCAACGCGAAAAAACCGGGTCTTTCTCCATAAAACAGGAAGACCCATACCGGATTGAGAAGAGGTTCAACTGCACTGATCAGAGAACATGCCAGTGGCGTGCATTTTCTTACCGCAAGCCCATACAGAATATAGGGAATTCCCAGTTGGAAGATTCCCATGGCCAGTATGACCACAATATTCATCGCATTAACAGGTGTCTCATAAAGGAACAGAAAAGGAAGTCCCACTGCGGCAGTGATGAGATGACCCAGGAGAATCCCGGTTCCCCGTTCGTTCACACTAGCCCGGCCGGTAATAACAAACATAAAGGCAAAAGAGATCCCGGCAGCCATTCCGAATAGATTGCCCAGTAGATATCCGCCTGACAGCTGATCGAGAAAAAACAATGAGATTCCTACGGAAGTCACAGCAACGGTCAAAATGTCACCCCTGCGGAACTTCTGATGAAATAGCAGCGCCGATATGATCAGGATAAAGATCGGAGCGGAATACTGCAGTACAATTGCGTTTGCTGATGTGGTCAGTTTATTAGCAGCAATAAAGAACAGGAAGGTTCCCGCAAGGGCGATGCCGCTGAAAACAGAGAATCGATTGATAACAAAACGAATCCCTTCCCATCGCATGTAAAGAATATAAATACCAGCTGAGATCAAGCTTCTTGCGCCTGCGATAACAAGAGGATTCCACGGAAGGAATTTGATTAGGATCCCTGCCGTACTCCAAAGTACGGCGCAGGTTACCATAAAGATTACGGCAGTGTTTTTGGAATAATTGAATTTGTCGTTCATAGCGATCCTTCTTTGCATTCATTCTGGATTGCTGCATTGATTATGATATAAATGCAAATACAGCACATTTATTTTATCATAAG
>JARBUO010000185.1 GCA_029239605.1 Bacillota bacterium
GTATGATGGAAATCAATGCAATACTTGTTACATAGGAATATCCTTTTATCTTCATAACAAACCCCTTTATTCATCACTGGCAATCTTAAATACTTTATTAATTATATAGATCAGAATCAGACCCAATGCGATGAGCACCGT
Organism: Bacillota bacterium; assembly: GCA_029239605.1. Classification (GTDB taxonomy): domain Bacteria; phylum Bacillota; class Clostridia; order Peptostreptococcales; family Anaerovoracaceae; genus Anoxybacterium. The sequence goes on from JARBUO010000185.1 coordinate 142, forward strand.
ACCGATCATATTGGAATAACCGAAATTATTCTGCACGATGGAAGTATTGTACAAGTAGAGCGGAAGACTCATTGTCTCCGTTCCGGGTCCTCCTTTTGTGGTCAGATAGATCAGCTCAAACTCTTTTAACTTAGAGGTCGCTGCTATGATCATACATGTACCAAGGACATTCCTGAGCTGGGGCAGCGTGACAAATAAATCCTTCTGCCACTGACTTGCACCGTCGAGATCCGCCGCCTCATACAGAGAGCTCGGAATGGTTCCTATTTCTGTCAGTACGAGAAGCATGATCAGTCCGGCGAAAAGCAGCCAGGTCAAAGTTACCGTAACAAAAGCCGTATTTGGATCGAAAAGCCAGTTGCGAACAAATTGATCGAGATGCAATTTATGCAGTACACTGTTTACAAGTCCGATCTGACCGTTAAAGATCATCAGAAAGATAAAGCCCAAAGCAGAAGCGGAAATCATATTAGGAATCATAAAGGTGGTCCTGAGAACCTTCCATCCCTTGAATTTTCTTGAAATGATAATTGCAAAGCTGACACCGATGGCTACATGGACAGTAGACTGTAAAAGAATCCAAATCAATGTATGTTTAAATGAGACAATGAATTCAGAGTCCTTCATTGCCGCAATATAATTATCAAATCCAATAAAGGTGATCTCGCCTGAGAAACCCTTCCACTCCATGAAGGACGAACCAAATACGATCAAGACCGGAGCGAGTAAAAACACGACGAAAAAAATGATCAACGGGGCTGAAAATAAATAGAGCCAAAATGTATTTTTTTTCAATGTTACACCTCAATTTCAGGCAGAGCCCCCTCAGCGGGGAGCTCTGCCAATAACGATTTAAAAATGAAAAAGTTAGTTTTAGTTTTTGTTTGCAGCGTCGGTCAGAGCCTGTGCAAACTGTTCCGGTGTAAGATTGCCAGCAGCAAGCAGTGGGTATTGTCTGTCTAATTCTGTAACAACATTGGAATACCATAAGCTCTGATAGTTTCCGTAAACCATTTTCGCCTCTGACTGGAGTTTGATGATTTCTCCCAGCAGTGGGTTCTGATCGATGACTTCCTGAGAAATTTCAACGTTTTTGTTAGCAGGAATTGCGCTGTACATTTCAGCCATTTTTCCCTGATTGGTTTCATTCGAGATAAACTTCAGGAATTCTACGGCAGCATCAGCATGTGCCTTGTCTTTTGAACCAACGAGATATCCCGGCATAGAGCCTGAGAAAATACCGCCTTCCGGATAAAGGGCAGTTCCGATATTTGCTACAAAATCATCACCTTTTGCCTGGAAGTCGCTGATCATCCAAGGACCGTTTGCGATCATAGCAGTGGTTCCGTTGAGGAAGTTGTTTGCCCCGTTTTCATATTTTCCGCCGAGGGCATCCTTGGTGGTGTAATTTAAAAGCATCTTCTGAACCATTTCTGTAGCCTTAACGAAATCAGGTGAATTATAGTCTTTCGGCATAGCCTGATTCATCCATTCGTTGCTTTCTGCTGATAATGTTCCTACCATGCTGTTCAGCCACAGTGAGGACAGCCATGCAGAATCAAGGGTATCCATGGAAACAGGAGTAATACCAGCAGTCTTCAACTGCTCAAGCTGCTGCATGAATTCATCCCATGTTGCCGCCGGTGCAGTGATTCCTGCTTTTTCAAAGAGAGCCTTATTGTAGAAGTAAGTAACAGGCTGTCTTTCTACAGGCATTGCGTAGATCTTTCCATCTCTTGAGTTATAAGCGATATCATCGTCAAAGAATCTGGATGCGAATTCCTGATCGGCTTCGAAATAAGGAGTAAGGTCGACGATAGCATTTGCAGCTAAAGCATCATCCATTAAGTTATATCCGCCGGTGAAAACCAGGTCGGGCATATCTTTCATTGAGATATAGGTCTTCATTTTGTCTACGTAGGCCTGATCTCCCGGGATTTCTTCGATATCCAGTTTGATCTTTCCTTCATATTCTGCATTGAATGCTTCAATTACAGAGCTGAACCATGGAGCAGATGCATTGACTCCTACCTGAAAGGTTGCAAGTCTGATCGTTACAGGACCATCTCCGGAAGCTTCTTTCTTGCCTCCGCAAGCAGCCATAGAAAGAACCATAACAAGACAGAGTAAAACAGCGAGTAATTTTTTCATATCTTTTCTCCTTCTTCTCCTCTAAAATAACTTGGTGTCAACTGATCAGCACTTATGTACATTTCAGCCGATCCTTATATCTATATGAAGTGCTATAGATATCTAAATAATGAATGAGCGCTCCCTAAGGGCATCTGCCGCGCCAGCTTATATGTCATGTAATCAAGCACGGTATAGGATGATAGGAAAAGGTTTTCCTGTCTCCTAAAAAAATATTGACCTTTTTTAAATAAAACTAGACCGTTTCTCTTTCAACCAGCGAATGTTTCAGAATAATTCTTGATTCCTCCTTGGAAGAGGCTTGCTCACAGCCGCTGCTTCTATCAAATCCGGTGGTTTTAACAGATCTGCTCTTCTTCTCAATCATCTCAATCAGGAGTCTTGCCGCTTCCTTTCCGATTTCCTTGATTGGCTGGTGGATTGTTGTCAGCCTCGGACGAACCACCTGACTGATTTCTATATCATCAAAGCCGATGAACGAAATATCTTCAGGAACTCTCAAACCTTTGTCGTATGCGCAGTCCATGGCACCAACAGCCATTTCGTCGCTGACGCAGAATACTGCAGTGGGTTGTGATCCGGAAGAAAGGAGCTGTTCCATGGCTTGATAGCCGTAAGCCACACTACAGGGACACTGTGTTAAATATTCTTTTTTAATGCTGAGGCCATGGTCGCTCATGGCTCTTTCATATCCTTCTTTTCTCAAAATACCCAGCGCGGTACAGTCACCATAAATCAGCCCAATCTCTTTATGGCCTTTCTCTATCAAATGAGATACCGCATCATAAGCTGCTCCGATCTCATCAATTCCAACGAAAGGAATTCCGGAGACTTCGAGAGGCACACTGGCAAGCACCAGCGGCGTTGTTGTCATTTTCTGAAATTCTTTTAGTTCTTCAATTGTATTTTCGTGCAGCAATATAATTCCGTCTACATGCCGTTCAAGCATCAGGTTGAAGTATTTCTGCTGCTGTTTCATATTTCGGTATACGTTGCAGATCATGACTCCATAATCTGCTTGGGCAGTAATTTCTTCAATTCCGGAAAGAAGCTGCGCATGAAAGGAATTGGATACATCTGGGACTACAACCCCGATAAGATTTGTCTTTTTCAGGATGAGACTTCTTGCGATGCTATTTGGTTTATAATTCATCTGCTGCACCGCGTCGTAAACCCGCTTCTGCAGTTCGGGGCTAACGGGCTTTGAACCGTTCATCACGCGCGAAACTGTTGAAATGGACACTCCGGCCTTACGTGCAATCATCTTGATGTTCGGCATGGTATTTCTTCCTTTCAACTTTGATTATATGGGAAAACATTTTCCTGTCAACGAAAAATCGGAAAATGTTTTCCCGAAATTAATATGGTAATCTCTGGAATCCTAAGCAAAATGAAAATCCGCCCTGCCTGATAGCGACGAGAGCGGATCTGATTTTCTGCTGAAGCTTGTTTTCCTATTACTCTGCGTCTTCTTGCATTTCCTCTTCTGATGAGAGGATTGCCTTAATCGCAATGGCACATTCTATCCTTTTCTTTTCCAGCTCGCAGCCTAGATCATAGGGTTTCTTAATGTCACCATTCATATTGTAAGCGTTGGCATGGCAGCCACCGCTGCAATAAAACTTTGCCCAGCATTCTCTGCACTTTTCTTTGTTGTAGATATGAGCCCGGTTAAAGGTATCATAATAACGGTTTTCAAACGTCCCATCCGATAAATTACCCAGCTTAAAATCCGTATTTCCGACAAACTGGTGGCAGGGGTAGATATCTCCTTCAGGAGAAACTGCTACATATTCCGTTCCCGCTCCGCAGCCGGATACCCGCTTAACAACACAGGGACCTTGATTTAAATCTACATTATAATGGAAAAATTCAAACCTTCTGCCTTCTTTTGCATATTCAAGGTATAAGTCTGTGAGACGGTCATATTCTGCACAAATTCGATCTCGATCTTCGTCCAGCAGCGCATAGCTCATGGACAAATCCGTAACAACAGGCTCAACAGACACGTTTTTAAAGCCCTGATCCACAAGATGTTTTACATCTTCGGAAAAGTCAAGATTTTCGCGGGTAAAAGTTCCCCTGACATAATAGGTGCCTTTTCTTTTCCCAACGAATTTTAAGTAATTGCTCGTTATGATATCGTATGTCCCTTTATCGTTGACGGTACGGCGCATATTATCATTCACATGGGGTCTTCCGTCAATACTGAGAATAACATTGTCCATGTTCTCATTGATATAATCTGCTTTTGCGTCATCCAGAAGTAGACCGTTTGTTGTTATGGTAAACCTAATGTTCTTCCCATAGGGCTTTTCTGCTTCTCTGCCGTATGCCACCAGGGCTTTCACCACTTCGAAATTCATCAAAGGTTCTCCGCCGAAAAAGTCTATTTCCAAATTTCTTCTCGAACCGGAATGCTTCAGCAGAAAATCGATGGCTTTCTTTCCTGTTTCTAGGGAAAGCAAAGATCTTGCTCCTTCAAAAGCACCTTTATCTCCAAAGCAGTACTTGCATGTCATATTACAGTCATGAGCAGCGTGGAGACACATGGCCTTTATCACTGCCCCCCTTCCCTCAAGCATATCCAGCGTGACCTGAGAATCATCGGCATACAGCATTCCATTTTCAATAAGGTAAACGACATCCTCTATCCCTTCCTGAAGAGCTTCCCGACTGTACTTCTCACCTAAAAGATCGAAGATCTCATCTGAACTGCGGTCATTGTAATAATCCAGGATATCATAGATGATATCGGAGACAACATGGATGGCTCCGCTGTTGACATCCAAAACAATAAATTGATCCTTATATTGATATTTATGAATCATTGATTTTCCTCTTAATCTCAGAAGACCCTATTCTACGAGGCTTCTGTATTATTTTGTTACTGAAAGAGAAAAAAACAGCAACGCTGCTGTTTTTTTGAAGGTTTAACTATCTGCGCTTCGTGTTCTCACATTCCTGATTTGCGACGGTGCAGGATGTTTTGCAGGCAGACTGGCAAGATGTCTGACATTCACCGCAGCCTTTGCTTGCAGTATTCTTTAAAGTCGGTTTTGCGATTGTCTTGATATTCTTCATTTATGTAACCTCCTGTTTCCTATTGATTCAGCCCGATGGCTTTATTCCTCATTTAAGGCCGAAAGTTGAAACTTCAGCCTCATATAAGATTACTAGAAATTCTACGAATTGTCAATATAATAGATACTTCTTTACGCTCTATTCTGTAGGATTACAATACATGTGTTACACCTCAAATAAATAAAAGCGGAAAACTTCCAAATTGTGTTAAGGTTAAGTTACCACACCAAATCTTTTCAC
>JARBUO010000186.1 GCA_029239605.1 Bacillota bacterium
AATATCATCGTCAGCGGCGGAGCAGTACTGCTTTCCCTCATTGTAGGAGTACCGGCTGCTTATGCCTTCGCCAGATATCATTTTGCAAAAAAAGAAGATCTGGCATTTACAATCCTATCTTTCCGTTTCGCTCCGGAAATACTGGTCATTTTGCCCCTTTTCATGATCTATCAGAAAATCGGACTCTATGACACCTATTTCGGACTCATTTGGGTATATCAGCTCATCACACTGCCTCTTTTGATCTGGGTACTCAGAGGATACTTTGAAGAAATTTCGGTGGAAATTGAGCAGGCAGCCAATCTGGACGGATATCCCTGGTATCACGTGTTTATGAAAATCCTCGTCCCGCTGATCAAGCCCGGCTTGGTAGCTTCATCCCTGCTGGCATTCATCTTTGCATGGAACAGCTTTACCTTCCCGCTTCTTCTCAGCGGATTCAAAATTGAGACCGTTACAGTTGCTGCCCTCAGATATATCGGTTCTGATACCGTACATTACGGACAGATGGCTGTAGCAGCAGGGGTTGCGGCACTTCCCGAAGTAATCCTGGCGCTCATCATACAAAAGCATCTTGTACGCGGATTGAGCTTCGGCGCAGTAAAAGGATAGGGAGAGATTAACGATGGCAAAAATAGAACTTTGTAATATAACAAAACGGTTTGGATCCCTCACCGCTCTTGAGAATATCAACATTGAAGTTAAGGATAAGGAGTTCTTCGTGCTGTTCGGACCTGCGGGAGCTGGGAAGACTACCATTCTCAAGATCATCGCCGGAATTGAGTTTCCGGAAGTGGGTGAGGTGAAGATCAACGATAAGAACGTCAACTATGTGGAACCCGCAAAACGGAATGTGTCCATGGTCTTCGAAAACTATGCACTATATCCCCATCTTTCGATTTACGACAATATAGCATCCCCAATGCGCAGCCCGCTGTACAAGAAGGATGAAGAAATCATAAAAAAAGAAGTAGAACGGGTCTCATCCATGTTGAAAATTGATCACTTGCTGGATCGGCTTCCCAGCCAGGTCAGTAACGGTCAGAGGCAGAGAACTGCGCTGGGCCGATGCCTGGTGAGAGAACCCAATGTCTTTCTTATGGATGAGCCAATTGCCCACCTTGACGCAAAGCTGAGACACTTCATGAGAGCAGAGCTCAAGGAGATGCAGAGTTCCTTTGATACAACTACAATTTACGTAACCCATGATTATATGGAAGCATTGAGCCTCGGAGACAGAATCGCGATTATCAATGAAGGTAAAATCCTTCAGATCGGAACGGGAGACGAAGTTTATCTGACTCCTGCAAACGAATTCGTAGCGAAATTCATCGGTGAGCCGGAAATCAATATTTTTGATATCGAGCTTGTGAAACAAGGCGGCGAGCTATATGCACTGATGTTAGGTCAGGAATCCGGATACAAGATTGAAAACGATGTGGCAAAGGTGATTGAAGCCGGCGGGCATGAGAATCTTCGAGTGGGGCTGCGGGGCAACGACCTCATGTTTAGTTTCAAACAGGAAGATGCCTCTTACATAGAAGGAAAAGTCTACAGCGTAGAACCCATCGGAAATAAAACCATTCTTGTGGTTGATGTTAACGGGCAGCTTTTGCGACTGGTAGCACCTAACGATCTGAAAGCGAACCTCGATGCGCAGATCTTTGTAAAGATTAAAATGGAACGAGCGATGTTCTTCAATGCCGACGATCACAATTTCATATACCGGCATAATCAAGACGAATTGTTGGGGGTGAAATAATGGCAAAACTTCAGTTAAAAAATCTCTATAAAAGATATGACAATAAAAAAGGAAAAAAAGGCAGCGATTTAAACCCCTATGCAGTGAACAATCTGAATTTGGAATGTGAAGATGGTGAATTCATCGGAATTTTAGGACCTTCCGGCTGCGGGAAGACCACAACCCTCAGAATGATTGCAGGGCTTGAGGATATCACAGACGGCGAAATCATCATCGGTGACACAGTAGTAAATAAAATACAGCCCCAGGACAGAGGCATCGGTCTGGCCTTTGAAGATTATGCACTTTACCCTCCGCTGACCGTTTATGAAAACATTGCCTTTAATATGAGAGCGCGCAAGGTGAAAGATGACGTGATCAAAGAAGAGATCGACAGGATTGCACCGCTGCTCAAGATCGATGATCTTTTGCAGATGAAACCCGGAAAACTCAGCGGAGGCCAGAAACAAAGGGTCAATATGGCAAGAGCCATTGTAAGAAAGCCGAAGCTTTTACTTTTGGATGAACCCATGTCGCATCTTGACGGAAAGATGAGGCAAGTGCTCCGAACAGAGATCAAACGGCTTCATAATGAGATTCAATGCACAACCATCATCGTTACCCACGACCAGATGGAAGCCATGTCCCTTGTGGATAAGATTGCCATCATGAAGGACGGAGAACTCCAGCAATACGGAACCCCTTTCGAAGTGTATGATAATCCGGTCAATGAATTTGTAGCCGGATTCATTGGAGAACCTCCCATGAACATCATGACGGTAGAGGTTCAAAAGAGAGAGGATGGTTTTCTGTTCAAGCTGCAGGATGCGGATATTCTGATTCCGGCTCCGGAACGGTATGCTCCTGTCCTCAGCGACGGAATGATGGTCCGCCTTGGCGTCAGACCTTCTGATGTCATGATCGGAGGAGCCAGCAGCAAAGGCTCTGATGTAAAAATTTCTGTTTTTGAAAACCTGGGCGACGAGAAAAAAATCAGCTTTCGCGTTGGCGACGGTTTCCTGACACTGATCACAACAGATGAAAAAAGATATCAGCAGGGCGATGTTGTCAAACTGGAGGTTAAATCAGAGAAAACCCACCTGTTCGATGTGAACACAGGAGAGAAGATCAATCATAATTTTTAAAATAACATTAAGGGAGGAAACGAAATGTCAAACATTCCTGAAAAAATGAAAGCGCTAGTCGCTTATGAACCCGGATGCTTTAAATTGGAGGAAGTTCCTGTTCCAAAGGCAGGAGACGGCGAAATCGTTATCAAGGTTGAAGCATGCGGAATCTGTGCCGGCGACTTGAAATCCTACCACGGTGCTCCCAGCTTCTGGGGCGGCGAAGGAAATCCGCCTTATATTAAGGCTCCCATGACTCCCGGACATGAATTTATCGGCAGAATCGTTGAAATGGGTGACAATGTAAAAGGAGACTTCAAACTGGGAGACAGAGTGATTTCCGAACAGATTGTTCCTTGCTGGGAATGCAAATTCTGCAAGACCGGAAGACACTGGATGTGCCAGAAGCATGATGTATATGGATTCCAAAACAATGTGAACGGCGGTATGGCTGAATATATGAAGTTCCCAAAAGAAGCGCTGAACTATCATGTTCCGGAAGAACTGGCAATCGAAGAAGCGATCCTCATCGAACCCTATGCCTGTTCCAAGCACTGCGTTGACAGAGCCGGCATCACAAATGAGGACGTGGTGGTTCTTTCCGGCGCCGGGACCCTCGGCCTCGGCATGGTGGGCTATATCGCTATGAAAAATCCAAAGAACTTTATCGTTCTTGATACAAAAGCAGATCGTCTTGCCCTTGCCAAAGAATTCGGCGCTCATATGGTAATGAATCCGCTGGAAGTCAATGTTGTGGAAGAGATTCAGAAATTAACGGAAGGTTATGGCTGCGATATTTATATCGAAGCCACAGGCCATCCGTCCAGTGTAAAACAGGGCCTTGAAGCAATCAGAAAGATGGGAACCTTTGTTGAATTCAGCGTATTTGGTGATCTCACAACCGTTGACTGGAGCATTATCAGCGATAGAAAAGAACTGAACCTCTACGGCTCACATCTCAGCCCTTACTGCTATGATGCAGTAGCAGAATGGATCAAGGATGGCAAGATGCCAACAAAAGGCGTTGTAACGCATCAATTCCCACTTGAGGAGTGGGAAGCAGCATTCAAGACAGCCGAAAAGGGTGCCGAAGGAACCTTGAAGGTAATTCTTATTCCCTGATCTATGAGAATACAGCCATAAAAGGAACAAGATTTTATGAAAGAGATATCAGAAAGCGAGGCGGTACGATGAAAACCGTAGCCATTGGATGCGATGAAGCTGCTTTCGACTTAAAACAGATCATCATCGAGCATATGATCCGTCTGGGTTACGAAACAGAGGATTACGGTGTCTATAACAAAGATGCCTCCTTATATCCCGATACAGCAGTCAAGGTGGCGGCAGCCATTGCAGCGGGAAAGCATGAAAGAGGCATCCTGCTCTGCGGCACCGGGATCGGAATGGCAATCACAGCCAATAAAGTGCCGGGAATTCGTGCAGCTGTATGCCACGACAGCTTTTCAACAGAGAGAGCCAGAAAGAGCAACAATGCACAGATTATGACCATGGGAGCCAGGGTCATTGGATCAGAGCTGGCGAAACAGCTGGTGGAAATCTGGATGAATTCCGAATTCCAGGGCGGGGGCTCTGCCTCCAAAGTAGAACGGATCATGGAATACGAAAGAGATTTTATTTCAGGAGGTACCATCGCATGCAAAGAATAATTAACAATCCAGATCTTGTGGTTGAAGATATGCTCAAAGGGTTTCTGAAGAACCATAAGGATATTGTTGCCGAAACGGAAAATCCGAGAGTTGTGAAATACATAGGTGCACCTGCTGCCGGAAGAGTGGGCATTGTAACAGGCGGAGGCTCCGGGCATAAACCGGCTTTTATCGGTTATATCGGTAAGAACATGGTGGATGCAGTTGCTGTTGGAGAAATTTTCTCATCACCCACAGCCAAAGCTTTCTTTGATGCATTTAAAGAAGCAAACGGAGGGAAAGGGATTGCCTGTCTCTACGGAAATTATGCCGGAGACAATATGAATGTAAAGATGGCAAAGCAGATGGCAGAAATGGAAGGAATCGAAGTGAAGACCGTCGTAGCAAACGATGATGTAGCTTCTGCTCCGAAAGAAGAATCCCATAAAAGAAGAGGCGTTGCCGGTGAGATTCTTATGTGGAAAGTTGGAGGAGCAAAAGCGGCAAAAGGCGGTAGCCTGGATGAGGTAATCGCCGCAGCCCAAAAGGCCATCGACCATACGAAGAGTGTTGGAATCGGAATTACGCCCTGCACCATTCCTTCTGTCGGAAAACCAAACTTTGCGATCAAAGAAGGCACCATGGAAGTGGGCATCGGGCACCACGGTGAACCTGGCATCAAGGTTGCTGACCTTGCCACTGCAGATGAAATGGCTCAGATCATGCTGGATATCATTCTGCCTGATCAGCCTTTTGAATCGGGAGATGAAGTGGTGGTACTGATTTCCGGTCTGGGCGCTACCCCGATTATGGAAGGATATATCGTTTATAACAAGGTAGAAGAAATTCTTGCAGAAAAGGGAATCAAAGTTCACCGATCCTATGTGGGGAATTACTTCACCTCACTGGAAATGATGGGAATCACCCTCACACTAATGAAACTGGATGATGAATTAAAAGAGCTCATCGACATGGAAGTGGACACCATGGGAATGAAGCAGTTTCAGAAATAAAAGCCCAAAACCGAAAGGCATAAATAAGATAGAAATAA
>JARBUO010000187.1 GCA_029239605.1 Bacillota bacterium
AGACAAAATGGCAAGTTGCAAGCTTTGAAGCTGCACTTCTAGCTGGGTTATCAACGTGACCGTCAGCAACATGATCCCCGCCGAAAAAGTGAATTGTGGGGATAGTCATATATGCTCCCAACATGCCGCCAGCCAGTACCTCTTCTCTATCGCCAGCCAATAGCAGCAGATCTGGCCGAAAGGTGTCAACAAGATCAATGGCATTCATCAGAAAGATCGAAGCAGCTTTTATCCTGGATTTAGGAGAATCTGCGTTTAAAATATTCTCAATAGTACCTAATATCTTCAGCCCATCCTTCTCAATCGCGCTTTTTGAATAACCAAAGGCATGAGACAAATGGGCACCTGTCACCAAAATCCTAAAATCAACCTCTGGATCCTGATCCAACAGCTTATAGAGATAAGACAGTAAGTCATAGTCAGCCCGGTTTCCGGTAATTGCCAAAATCTTCATTTCGTCTCCTTTAAAATAATTCACTATCTCCCATCAGCCACATCCATTCCTTATCGTTTAAGACATCGTCAGTCAAATCTTCCTTCAATTTTTTAATACAAAAATGATACCTTCTTTGACCCGCCTCGGTATCCCTATCACTGAATGGAATAGAGTTCCAGGTTGATACAATGCTCCCTTTGCCCGTACTGTAAAGAAACTGTGCAAAGTCCCGCACATCATCTTCCTTTACATTAGCACTCCAGTATACAATGTCATACTTTTCTTGGAACTTTGTGATAACAAAATATTTATCCTCAATTGATTTATATATTTCATATCTTTTATCTTTGTAACGCCAGGTTAGATATTCTGGATCACGGTTCAAACTGATATCAGTGCTAACTGGTTCAAGGTTCAAGGCTAAGGAACTGACATCAGTCAACTCATAACAGTTTACAGGCTTAAGACCATTGTCCAGGAAACGAATGAAATTATAATCTTTCACATGGACCCAGCCTAATTTATTGGTAAACATTGAAAAGGAATTGTCATTAGGAAATCCAAGGAAGAGAGAATATTTGCTGCCATACAAATATTGGTGCAAAGCCTGAAGCATAGTTGATCCGATTTTATGTCCAGTGTAACCGCTATGAATCATTGTCCCCATGGAAATCACTGCATCTACTTTATTTCCCCTGATGATTAATTCTATGGGCATTGCAGCAGAATGTCCTATTAATTCATGTTCAAGCGTAACGACGACTGCCATTGCCTTACCTTTGGGGTTCTCAAGAAATCTCCAATGAAATTCATCTTTCATATCAAAACGGAAGACATCCCGATATAATTCCTGAATTGAATGATTAATTTTGTAATTATCATAGTGATAAATATCATATCTGAAATCTGTCATATCCGAGTTCCTCCAAGTAACAAATGCTACAGTTCTATGGGTTCATCCTCCTTAAACGCCCTTTTCGCTGTTTGTCCAATAACATCAAACCATCTCATTGGAGTGACGCCATTCCCAGGCCTTTTCACCGTGATATTCGCTGCGGAGAATACTTCACCTTCCTGAATAGGCACCTTCGCAACGATACTTTTTCGTGCAATATCCCGGTTTTTTAATTCCGATTTGCTTGGCTTCTTTTCCCCCTCTCCCAAGGCTCTCTCAATATTTCTGATGGATTGAACCATAAGTTTTAATTCCTCAGGATTTAGGCTAGCCTTGTGATCGGGGCCTTCCATATTCTTATCAAGGGTAAAGTGCTTTTCGATCACCGTTGCCCCCAGTGCCACAGCGGCAACTGAAGCTTCGATTCCTAATGTATGATCAGAGTACCCCACATCGGTTTGAAAAGTATTTCTTAGTGTGAGCATCGCATTCAGATTGACATCCTCAAAGGGGGTTGGATATTCCGTATTGCAATGAAGCAAAGTGAGTTCCTTGTTTCCGTGTTGCTTTAGAATCGATACGGCTTTTCCGATCTCCTCAAGGTCGCTCATGCCCGTAGACATAATAATCGGTTTTAATGTTTCGGAAATTCTAATCAAATAAGGCAAGTTGGTAATCTCGCCGGAGGGAATCTTATAGATTGGAAGATCTATGGTTTCCAAGTATTCGATGCTTTCCATGTCAAAAGGAGTTGACAAAAACAGGATCTCTGAATGGTCACAGTACTCTTTGAGAGAGGTAAACTCATCAAAGGTCAGTTCTAGCTTCTTGACCATCTCGTATTGGCTTTCCTGCTCTCCCGTTGTGATTTGCTGATAAACCGCTTTCTGTGCAGATTTCGTAATGACCTGTTCTGTTTGAAAGGTTTGAAACTTTACAGCATCAGCTCCTGCTTCCTTTGCTGAATCAATCAATTTTTTTGCTAAAGCAAGATTCCCGTTGTGATTTACGCCTGCTTCTGCGATGATAAAAACGCTGCCATTCTTATTCTCCATATCTCGTCACCTGTCTTTCACTTCTTTTGCAGGTACACCGATATAGGTTTTCCACTGTTTTGCATTTTTTGTCAAAACAGCTCCTGCTCCAAGGGTAACGCCGTCTTCAAGAGATAACCCCTGCAATATGGTTGCTCCTGCTCCAATTAAGCACTCATTTCCCATGGTAACGTTCCCTGAAATTAACGCCCCAGGGTTTACAACATTAAACTTCTTCAAGTTTGCATCATGACCTATGACACAGCCCACATTAATATAGTTGAACTCTTCTATAACACAATCTACAGTAATAACGTTGCCTGCGGCAATAATGGTTCCTGCACCGATATGAACAGTGTCTTGATCATAAACCACTGACGGATGAATCAAAGTGGGGAATATGATATTTTTATATTTCTTAGTCCTCTCATAGACCTTCCGCTTGACTGCAGGAAATCCAAAAGGAAGGAAAGCTCCGATGACTTCGTGCCTTCCTAAAAAATCTGAGATCGTACTGTCACTGGCTATCACTTTTTGATTGTCAACAATGGTGCTGCCAATCTGGCAATCATCTTCACTGACAAAGCCCAAAAACTCAAAGGATAGCCCATTCAGCTGCGGTTTCTCATTACATTGTTTAATCAAGATGTAGGTTTCTTTTGCCAAACCTGCAGTACCAAATATTATAACCGGTAGGTGCTTCATGCTACAGTTCAAACCTTTCTCTCATTTTCTCCATTTCATCCATCTGACCCATATCAGCCCAGCTGTTTTCACTGATTGGATAAATTCCAATTTTTTCTCCATTGATTCTATACTTGTCAATAATATCAGGAAATCCCACCGAGATATCCTCATCCAGTTCTTGAATCACGGAGGGTTCTACGATATACATCCCCGTGTTCGTCAGGAAGGACAGCTGTGGTTTCTCTTTCATGTTTTTGATTTCCCCTGCCTCGTCAATGTCGATCACTCCATAGGGGATGCGTATATTCTTCAAAGAGCATACCATTGTGATTAGATTGCCCTTTTCTTTGTGATAATTCAATATCTTAACATAGTCTGCCTCAATCAATATGTCACAATTTGATAAGATAAAAGGTGAAGATATTTTTCCCTTTAATAAGCTAAGGCCGCCCCCTGTACCCAGTGGCTGCGTCTCCTCCACATATTGAAGGTCATAGCCTTTCTCCACCTCATTAAAATAGGCTTTGATCATATTTTTCTTATGGTTGATGATCAAGTAAAACTGCTTTGCCCCATAACGATGAAACCGATTGATGATATGCTCTACGATGGGTATTTCACCAATGGGGATCAATGGTTTGGGTAGAATCTTTGTATAGGGATAGAGCCTTGTGCCTAAGCCTCCGGCCATGATCACCACCGGTATGTTTAAAGTTCCATGAACTTGAATTGTTTCTTCATGCTGAAAAATAATTGACAGTATTTTCTTGTCATCATCGACAATTGGTACTGCCTCAATATGTTTTTCATGCATCAAAGCCCTTGCCTTATGGATTTCGGTTTGATGCAGGTAAATCGGATTATAGTTCGCGATATCTTTCACGAGTGCATTGAGATCACCTCTTGCTAAAATCCATCTTCTAATGTCACCGTCAGTTAATGCAGCAATTAATGCACTGTCCCGCTGGACAAACAAGATCTTTTTTGACGTCGCATCTAAAAGTTCCATCGCCCTCAGCATCGTACAATTTTCATCCACTATTATATATATTCCCACATCACACCTCCTTGAAGAGTGCTTCAATAAATCACTTTCGAAACTTGTCTAATCATGATATAGTATATCTTAACAGTTGCCAGCAGTCAATGCGGGCGAATCCGCCTAACGGCAAGCTGTTCGTCATTAACTCATGTAGTTCATATTTTTAAGAAATCAATGCTTAAGGAAACAAATCAGAAGGCAAAGCTATGAAAGAAGGTGGTACGATTTGATCGCGATCAATAGAATTGATGAAATTGAAAAATTAATTTTTGAGTTTAAAATACCTGCCGCAATGAAAGAGTTTGCTTCTTTATCAGAAGAGCTCATTCTTGCAAGCGGAAATCTTGACCAATCCAAATTAGGGGATATGTTATTGATCATTAAAGCCATGAACTCAGCCTTAACAACAAAGGACTACCTTCTGTTAATTGATCTTTTAGAGTATGAACTGAAGCCTTTTATATCAACTAGTCTTTCATGATTCAATAGCAGGGAGCAAATTATGGATTTATATAATAAAAATGTTCAATTTTTAAAAGAAAATCTTCGGGATGTGCATGCTGCTCTAATGAGCGGTGACTCGCTTTTCCCGTCAACAACGGAACCATCAAATGCATCCAATATCAAAGTATCTCTCGACGGTAAATTATGTATGCTTCATAGTACCTACAATATCGAAAGAGAAACAATAAAGATGTTGTCATCTGTTGATGAATCCGTGGAAGGGCTTATCGTTTTCGGGATGGGTCTATGGCACTGCAAAGATTATATTCTCAACACCTTTAAAGAACTGCGGCATCTTATTATTGTAGAGCCGGATATGAATGTTTTTAAGGAAGTATTGCATAAGACCGAATTGTCAGCTCTTGTCAAATCTAAAGTGGACATCACTCTGATTGTAAACCGAAGCAAGTTGGAGGCTATTGGCTTAATATGCGGGATTTTGAAAATGAAAGACATCTTCAAAATGGATCTAGTGTATAATCTTTCCTACCGAAGCCTCTACACCGAGTATTTTGAAGCAATCCATCAGGGAATCGTGGCACAATTCAGAGCTTATCTCATCAGTTACGCCACAAACGATCGCTTCTTGTACCAATGGGTCCGGAATATCATGTCAAACCATAGGAAGAAAGCGATTCCCGTTACCAAGTTAATCCAAAAGTTCGAGGGAATGCCCATTATAATCGTTTCAGCCGGTCCATCGTTGAACTACAATATGCATTATCTGAGGGAAGTTAGAAATAATGCAGTGATTATGGCTGTTGGTTCAGCAATCAAGATCCTGGACAGCAACGGAATCGTACCGCACTTTCGGGTAGCCTTTGACCCTGGTGAAAATGAAGGCAAGATTTTTGAAAATATAACGACTGATAATTCTATTTTGATTTTTTCGGATATGTTGTACCACGAAATATTGGAACGGTATGAGGG
>JARBUO010000188.1 GCA_029239605.1 Bacillota bacterium
GGCAGGCATCCTGTGCAGTCATGCCCATGTGGACCATATGGGAAATAACCAGTACTTTAAAGAAAAATATCGCTGTCCTGTTGCGATGTCTGAGCTGGAAGCACTGTTTTGCAGTTCGCCGGTAAACCTTAAGGTATATTACAGCAGTCATTCCCTGTCACAGGTAAAAAAGCATCTGGGTCATATGATCTGCCAGGCAGATATTCGCATAACAAAAGACCAGGACAAAGTTATACTTGCGGGAGCAGAGTTCAAAATCCTGCATACTCCCGGTCATAGTCCGTCGCATATTTGTGTCATCACACCGGACGACGTTGCATATCTGGGAGATACCCTGATCAGCAGAGATGTGATGGAACCCGCAAAGCTGCCCTATGAATACATTCTGAAAGAAACGCTCAAGACCAATGAACGGCTCCTGAAATTGAGCTGCAGTAAATATATTGCAGCCCATAAGGGAATCTATGATGAAATCAAAGATCTTGTAGCGGAAAACAAAAGGCTGCATGAGCATAAAGCAGAGCGTGTCCTTGGTCTCATTGACCATAGCATGACCAGGGATGAGATCATGAAAGCAGCAATGGAGCAGCTCCGCATTTCAATCAGAAGCGTAAGCCGGTATCTCTCTGTTGAGCGAATGCTGAATACCTACGTTGAATATCTCCACGATACCGGTCGTCTTGTACTTAATATAGAGGATGGGCTTTTGAAATACAGCCCGGTTACACCCCGATGATATTCATGAAGATTACAACATATTAACACTATTTGAATTCATTTCCGGCATATATGATACTGAAGAAGGAAGACAAAAACAGTGGCGCATACTCTTGTGAAACAGTAAACGAAAGCAGCTCCTGCTTGAAACAGGAGCTGCTTTCGTTATTGATATCGTTCCAGAACAAGGAGGAGAACGATTAAATACTGTCTTTTGTGATAACGCTGACACCGGTATCTACGTTCTTCGTGCTGATGGATTCGCCGTTGATAAGCTTAATGGCAGCCTCCATACCCTGTTTTCCCATTTCGTCGGGATTCTGAGCCATTGTGCAGAGCAGAGCACCGTCTGTGATCAGGCCAAGAATGGTGTCTGACTTGTCAAAGCCAACGCCTGTTACAGCCTTGCCGGAGGACTTGATGGCGTTTCCTACGCCTACTGTTCCGCCCTCATTGGTTCCAAAGATACCGACGCAGCCCTGAGAAATAAAGTTTGCCGCTGCATCCTGTGACTTGGCTGCATCGCCTTCGCAGAACTGAGTGGTAAGAATGTTGAAATCAGTACCTTCAAATGCAGAGCGGAAGCCTTCCTCACGGAGTACGCAGGAAGTGGTATCGGGTTTTACATTGATGATTCCGATGTCTCCGCTTGTGATTCCCTTGGCTTTGAATTCTGCAAGCATCTGCTCTCCGGCGGTTTTTCCGGCGGCCTGGTTATCTGTTGCGAAGGTTGCTTCGCCGGGGAAGTTGGCAGGGGAGTCAACGTAGATGATCTTTACTCCCTTTGCAGCTGCTTCTTCCAATGCAGAAGAAATGGCATCCGGCCCGTTTGCTGCCAAAAGAATTACCTTTGCACCGTCTGACACTGCATTATTAACCTTGTCAATCTGCTGCGCATCGTCTTTTTTGTCCGGAGCGCTCCATTTGTATTCGATGAGATCACTGTTGGCGGCAGCCACTTCTTCAGCACCCTTGTTGACGTTTTGCCAGTGCTGGTCCATCTGGTCCATGGTGATCAGATAAACCTTTGCCTTCTCCGGCGTGCCAGAAGGTGTTTCCTGATCGCTTGCTCCGGAACCGCAGCCGGAAAGCAGTCCTGTAATCATTAACAGGCTCACAAGTAAAGCAAATAACTTATTCATTTTTTCCTCCCTAATACTCTATTAGATTAAATTTTATCTCATGACATTCAGCACCCTGTTTCATTTCATTTTGATCGGTACCGAATCATCACTTAATAACCTTTTTGCCCCTGGCCCCCGTTCTGACGATGACGTCCAGCAGAACCGAGACGATTACAATGGCTCCGATGATGATGTTTCTCCACGCCACAGCCACATTTGCAAATTGCAGACCGTTTTGCAAAACGCCCCAGATGGAGGCTCCGATTACGGTTCCGATCATCAGCCCCTGACCGCCCAGAGTGCTTACGCCTCCTATGACAGCTGCTGCAACCGCGTACAACTCATATGTATTTCCTGCATCCATGGCACCCATCCCAGCCTGCGCGCAGAGGATAAAGCCTACAATACTTGCGCAGAAGGCACTGACCAGGTAGGCCTTTATTGTTGTTGCTGTGACATTGACACCTGACAGGCGGGCAGCTTCTACATTGGAGCCGATGGCATAGATATGTCTGCCGCTTCTTGTTCTTCCAATGAAAAAGTTAAAGATAATCCAAAGGATCAGCGCGATCCAGATGGTATTGTATACGTTCAGGAAAGAACCATAATAGAAAAAATCACGGAACCCCTGTACTGCATCTTTTCCCAATATTTTTCCGATAGAGTCTGTATTGTAGTTATTATTGGCGAGCTGGGCGATACCCCGGGCAATGGTCATGGTACCGAGGGTGGCGATAAAGGGGGGGAGTTTACACTTGGCTACCAGCAGGCCGTTTGATGCACCGATGGCGAGGCAGCAGATCATGGTAATCAGCACGGCAAGCCACGGATTCACACCTCCCTTTGACATCAGCGTGGATGCGATCATGGTACTCATTCCCACCACAGAGCCGATGGACAGATCAATGTTCCCTGTGATGAGAACATAAGCCTGACTGATACCGATCAGAAGAATGGGTGCAATCTGACGGAGCAGATTCAGCGTATTCTCTCCTGAGAAGAAGTTGGGGTTTAAGGCACCGAAGATGATGCATAATACCACAAGACCGAAGGAAACGGTCAGAACCTGAGCCATTCCCCGTACGGAAATTATTTTTTTCAAAGAAACAGGATCTCCGATCTTAATCATGCGCGAAACCTCCTAACACATTTAACACGTAGAGACTCGGGTCTCTACTGCTGCACTTCCATCTTGCTTTCAAAGCGGGTTGCAAGCTCCAGAATTTCATTTTGCGTCGCTGTCTTTGCATCGAGCTCACCAGTAATCCTGCCGTCGCACATCACGATGATCCTGTCACTGATTCCCAGGATTTCAGGCATCTCAGAGGAAACAAACAGGACACCGATGCCCTGGAGCTTCAGCTGGTTCATTAGGTTATAAATTTCGACTTTGGCAGCCACATCGATTCCACGGGTGGGTTCGTCAAAGATCACTACCTTGGAGTTTCTTGCCAGCCATTTACTTACGACCACCTTCTGCTGATTGCCTCCTGAGAGGCTGCCTGCATCTGCTTCGGCAGAGGACATTTTGATGCTGAAGTTCCTGACCGCTTCTTTTACAATTCGATGTTCGATTTTTCTGTTTACGACACCCAGCTTTCCGCAGATTGCATCAAGGTTGGGGAGGGCAATGTTTTCCCGTATGCTGAGTTTCGTGCATAACCCATCTTTCTTTCTGTCTTCGGGAGCAAGGACGAGTCCGTGGCGGATAGCGTCCAGAGGCCCGTTGATCTTCAGCGCCTCACCGTTCAGAATGATTTCTCCCGATTCCTTGGGATCAGCGCCGAATATTGCTCTGGTTGTCTCTGTTCTCCCTGCGCCCATGAGCCCTGCAATTCCAACAATCTCACCTGCATAAACATCAAGGCTGATATCTCTGACAGATTTACCTGCGTTCAGATGACGGATTTCCAGCAGCTTTTCACCCCTTGCGCATTCGACCCTGGGGAACTTTTCTTTGATTTCACGGCCAACCATGTTGGATATGATCTCCTGCATGGTGGTGTCTGAGAATTTCGAGTTCAGAATAAATTTGCCGTCCCGCATGATGGTAACGCTATCAACAATATGAGAGAGTTCTTCCAGACGGTGGGATATGTATACGATGCCCTTGCCCTGATCTCTCAGCTGTCGGATGATTCGGAACAGCTCGTCAATTTCTTTGCTGGTCAGAGCACTGGTCGGCTCATCCATAATAAGGATTTTGGCATTGGTGGAAAGTGCTTTTGCGATTTCCACCATCTGCTGTTTGGATACGGGAAGATCGCTGATAATTGTCGTAGGATTGATGTCGATTCTCAGTTCATCCAGAATTTTTTTTGCTTCCTCGTTCATCTCATGCTGAGAAAGCACCGTCAGGCGGGTTTTCTCCCTGCCGAGAAAGATATTCTCTGCTACGGTCAGGTGGCCGCACATGTTCAATTCCTGATGAATGATGGCGATTCCCAGTTCCTGTGCTTTCTTAGGAGTCAACTGGTCTGGTATGCTCTGCCCGAAGACCACAAGAGAACCTTCGTCTCTTGTGTAAACTCCGCTCAGTATTTTCATCAGCGTTGATTTGCCGGCGCCGTTTTCTCCAAGCAGGGCCATGACCTCGCCGGAGTTTAAGGAAAAGGAAACATCGTCAAGCGCCTTTACGCCGGGAAAGGTCTTGGAGACGTGCTCCATTTTTACAATACATTCAGACATGATGTTACCACCTCTTTCAAAGATGACTTAAAGCGCGGACTTCTTATGAGAAGCAGCAAACAATTCCAGCGGCTCGTTCAGGTTGTAATAATCCGTGTCAACTTCAAGATTTTCTGTAATTTTTATCTTGGAGACTTCGGTCAGGGTGATGATGCTGTGCCAGACACCGTGATTCAGACAAACGGGTCGGTCCAGTATAAAATACTCAAATTCGTCGGGCTCCGTCTCCAACGAGACCAGAAGGAGGGACACCCCCTCAACCGGTTCGAAGGTTTCCAGAGAAGCGGGGTGCTTCTCTAAAAATGTAAATTCCCGATCTTCCACCCTGAGCATGGCAATCCGCCAGGGGTCTTCCTCGTTCTTGACGATGATTTCGAAGGAAGGGTTATCCGGTCGCCCTGTAAAATCAATAATAATGCCATATTTGTTGAAATTTTCCTTCGTTATGTAATTGATACGCTTCATAGTACTCCTTTTTCTGTATTGCATCGGGGCAAACGGAACAATCAGACCACCTGCCGCTTCATTTCCTGCTTTTCTGTATCGCATCATCTCCTGATATTCTGCATCGTCTCAATTTCATCCAGCGATGGCATTGCCGGAATTGCTCCGCGTTTCGTCACGCAGAGAGCCGCTGCCGCATTGGCAAACGCGGCAATAGTCATCAGTTCCTGAAGGCTGGTTTCTGAAGGTGTCTTGGCCAGCTGACCAAGAGAATACAGGAAGGCACCCCAAAAGGCGTCACCGGCGCCTGTTGTATCAACAGCAGTTACCGGGTACCCCGGCACGACAGCGCAGCCATCTTTTGTCGCCACCAACGCACCATCTTTTCCCAGAGTGACAGCAACAATTTGAAGTCCTTCCCGGATCAAATATTCTGCCGCCTCCTGAGGAGATGCGTATCCGGTCAGTAATTCCGTCTCTTCCTCAGAAATCTTGATGAGATCCGCGCAGGGAAGAGCACGGCGCGTTTCTTCCATTGCCTGCCCTCTGCT
>JARBUO010000045.1 GCA_029239605.1 Bacillota bacterium
GAAATATCATATCGTAATTTTCCTTGCGGGATTTGTTCTGGTAACGTACTTTAACCTTTCCACCATGGCCGTAGCGGTTGTGGCGATTATAACGGCTATTTTGTATTATGTAGCAAATTCCAGCTTGGATTCCAGGAAAGGAGTGGCGTAACGATGGCTAAGAAACTTAATCCAAAAACACTGAAAAAGTCATGGCTAAACTGGTTCTTCTGGCATGGATGCTCCCAGCAGGCGGAAAGTATGCTCGGTATGGCGTTCGCTCAGTCCATGTCTCCTGTCATCGAAGAACTCTATGACACAAAGGAAGAGAAGGCAGAGGCTCTGAAGCGGCATGTAACCCTGTTTAACACCGAGCAGCAGGTAGGTTCTATCTGTAACGGCGTTATCTGCGGTCTTGAAGAAGCCAATTCCAATAAACAGTGTACTCCTGAGCTCATCAGCAGCGTCAAGGTTGCATTGATCGGGCCAACATCTGCAATCGGTGATTCCCTGTGGGTAGCTACCTTTATTCCGATTCTGCTGACCATCTGCCTTTCCATCTCTCAGGCGTCTCCCGCGACTTCCTGGCTTGGACCACTGATTTATATGGTTGTTTACCCAATCGGAACTGCAATTTTAAGCTGGAACCTGTTCAAGCTTGGATATAAGTCCGGAATTGAAGGAATGCACGGGTTCATGTCAACGGGCAAGCTGGATACCCTTACGGATACCATGACCGTTCTGGGCCTCACCGTTGTCGGCGCACTCACTGCTTCCTTCGTAACCGTCTCCATTCCTTTTAAAATCGTGAAGGATGTATTTGATGCGACGCAGGGTGTTGTCCTTGAGGATCAGGTACTCTTTGAGGCCGACAAGATGCTGAATTCAATCTTCCCGCATCTCGTTCCACTGCTGCTGACGCTGGGAATCTATTATCTGTATTCCAAGAAAAAGTGGTCCCCACTAAAACTCATGGGCTTAATCCTTGTAGCAGCAGGCGTACTTACCTTTATCGGATATTCCACAGGATTTTACGCTTAAGCATCGGTCCTCACCGTGCTTAAAACACGAATCTGAGGGAATCATAGAAAGACTGAAAGCATGGATGCTCACAGATCAGTATAAGACTGAACACTTAGATGCTCATGGATCAGCATCTCTGACCTGCGGGCATCCACGCTGTATTTATGACGGCAAATAGGGGTGTATTGAAAACTGCTTGTATCGGGCCAGGCGCCTGGGATTTGCGGAAGACAAAGAAGGCTTCAGCCTTATGAAGTAGATAAAAAAGGATTTGCCGTTGTGAAATGGAGGACAGAATGAAACGAATGATCGTGGTCGGACACGGAGGCTATGCCGAAGGTGTCAGATTGAATATGGAAATGATTGCCGGCGTTCCGGAACGGATGTATTTTTTCGATCTGAGAAAAGGAGAGGATCTGGCTGATCTGGAAAAACGGATCAAAGAGCTGCTGGAAAGCTTTGATGATGACGAAGTTCTGTTTGCCTGCGATCTTCTCGGCGCATCGCCTTTCCGTGTGGCTGCAATGCAGTGTGCTGAACATCCCGGAAAATATTTTACTGTTGCGGGATTAAATACCATGGCTTTTCTTGAGTCAAGCATGAATCTTGAAAGCGAACTTTCCATCGAGGAACTGGCGGATCTGGCGGTGGAAACAGCCAAAAACGCAGTAGCAAGATTTCCGGAATAACAGATGGTTGTTAGGGAATAGACCTTGATATCCCAATGAAAAAAGACGGAGCGATTCGGTAGATAACCGAAGAAAAATCAGGAGGAATCGACATGTATTCAGAAAACATTGTAGTTCAGAATAAAACAGGACTTCATGCAAGACCCGCAGCAACCTTTGTACAGACTGCGGCAAAGTTTAAATCCAACGTTACCATCGAGAAGGATACGAAAAAAGCCAACGCAAAATCAATGCTTGCAGTGCTGGCCCTTGGTGTTTCCAAGGATTCGGAAATCAAAATTACAGCAGAGGGTGAAGACGAAAATCACGCTGTGAAGACACTGAAAGAACTGGTTGAATCAAAATTCGGTGAAGAATAGGAATGTGATAAACATTTTTGCCGTGATGTGGTAAAATAATCGCAGAAATACGTGAAATTACGATTATTTTACGGATCGAGTGCCCTGCGGGAATTTCGGCATTTCAAAACGGTGTCGCCGAAAACCCAGATAGCTGTACTGCAAAAAAGCGAACTTTTCAGGGTATAGCACTTCACGTAAGTATGTTAAATTAGGAGTAGGTGTATGGAACATAAAGTTGCAAAGTACATTCAGATCAAGGAAGACATCATCAGTGACATCAAATCGGGAATGTTGCAGCCTGGAGACAAAGTGGACAGCGAGTCTGCCCTGAAGAAAAAGTACAATGTATCCACCATCACGGTCAGGAAGGCCTTCAATGACCTGATCAGCGAAGGATATCTTATGGGAGTGCAAGGCGTTGGTACCTTTGTAACCAAGAAGCAGATGACCCGCGGACTGACTTCTATCAGCTTCAGCGATGAACTGCTCCAACAGGGATACCAGATTGGAATGCTCGTGGATCTCATCGAAGAGGTGCGAAATTCCAATGTTGCAGAAAAATTGGAGATTCCTGCCGATCAATCGATGATCTGTGTACGTAGAGTGAGACTTGCCAATGATGAGCCCATCGCCTATCAAAGTTCCTTCGTGGACAGCAGAATTTTGAGTATGGAACAGGCTGAGCATATTCGCGAAAATGCTTCCTTCTATAAAACCTTAAAGGACGCAAAAATTTTCCCCGTATGGGCCAGTGAAAATTATTCTGTCAAACAGGTCACTGACGGCAGGATTGCAAAACTTATGAATATGAAGAAGAACACCGATACCTTTTTTGTCAAGCGGCTCGCCTTCGATGAATTTGACAAGGTTATCGAGTATGCAGAGACACATTTTAATAAGGACTGGTATTCTGTGACCATAAATATTAAAATTTAGCCCATGATCGAGCCCGTATTGAGCAGACATCTTTTCGAAAGAAGAAAAGGTGTCTGCTTTTTTATCCGATCGGTTATTTTTTCAATTGACTGTGTCACCAGCACTTTCTTAGATATCGTATCATTTCAATGGTCTAAACAAACAAACGGAATGTTTCCTTAGATCAACAGAACTTATCGAAAGAAGGAGGAAAGAACAGGATAATGTTGAAAAAATAACTGACTAGTAAATAAAACAGGACTGCATGCAAGACCGGCGGCAACCTTTGCACAGACTACTGCAAAATATAAGTCAGCATTGAAATTGTCGGTCAACGCAGAGCTGGAAAAACTCATTCTGGAAAACTGCGGGGGAATGGGTCAGCAGATCTTTTATCCAGGCAGAGGAGCTGTTTTGATTACCCAGAGCTTTTTTAGGAAGCTCTTTTCCATATCAAGTTTTTCCACATGGGTATGGAAAAACTTGATATGAAGTTAAGAAACAGATGGGTTATGATAGGCAATAGAGATGGCATACTTTATGTAAAAATGGTGCCGGAGAAAACAATTAGTACTCTGTAACACTTAAAACTTGGCATTGCCCGGCGAGGAAAATTTCCGTATGACTAGGCAACGGCTCCGCCTCCGACTCGCTTCGCTCCCTGCTGTCCGTTTTGCTGAGCCAAGCAAGCTTGGAGCAAAAAGGCGGAGGAATCGAGGCATAGCCGTAGCTATGGTGAGTGACGACAACACAGTCATACGGAAATTCAACCGACGGCAATGTAAGGAATTAGGTGTTACAGCGCACTAGGCAAAGTACCAGGAGATGGTTAAAGGAAGATTTAATAATGGAGGAGAATCAATTATGAAAAATTCTATGTTCAAAAAATTGAGCCTATGTCTGTCTGTATTTTTGATTGCAAGCACCATGAGCGCCTGCGGGTCCGGAGGCGCAAGCACAGGTGATTCCAAAGAATCCGATTCCAACAAGGACGGCACGGCTGTTTACTCAATCGGATACAATAACTGGGGTCAGGGCGTATTTCCATTGGATATCATCGAAAAAGAAACAAAAAATGCAACAGAGATATTCGGAAACAATCTGGTGGTGGCAAATGACGAATTTAAAGCCGACAAGGTAATCTCTGATGTTCAGACACTGATCTCATCCGGGGTAGACGGAATTCAGTTCTTTGGTATTTCTGAAACCATGTTTAACTCGGTTTCCCAAATTTGCCAAGATGCAAAAGTACCGTTCGTTTTATTTGATAAAATTCCTTCTAACGAGGTTCTCGCAAAGCTGAAGGAGAATCCTTACTTTGTAGGAGCAATATCTGCAGAGGACAAACTGGCCGGAAAAAGCATAGCGGAAATGGCACTGAAGGATGGATGTGAAACCGCAATTATTGTGGCAGCGGCAAAAGGGGACTCCTCTCATGATCTGAGAATTGAAGGATTTGTTGAAGCGTTTACAGCCGGAGGTGGCTATGTCCTTGGCGAAGCCCACTGTGCAGACCCAACGGAAGCCGTTCAAAAATCTAACGACCTTCTGACAGCCTATCCCGATGCAGACTGCATTTATGGTACAGGCGGCGACTTTGTGGACGGCGCTTTAAATGCGCTGGCAAGCAGAAAAGACACAAACATGGACCCCAAAATCTACGGCACTGATATTACACCTGATATCGCACAAAAAATGGTAGACCAGCAGATTGATGGTGTTGTAGGCGGACAGTGGGTTGACGGTTCCCTTGCGAATATGCTGCTACTCAACTATCTTGACGGACATCCAATCCTTGGCGAAGATGGAAAAGCTCCGGTATTTACCAACCTTCCCATGTGTACCCTTGCTCCGGATCAGGCGGGCGCCTTCATCAAGCTTCTGGAAAACAATGAAAGCCCCATTTCCGACGAAGAGTATCAGAGCTTAAGCTATCGATTCAATCCTGAAGTAAGCTATCAGACATTCTTTGACTTTATTACTAATTATAATGAAACCTTTAACGCAAAGTTAAAATAAATACATAAACATCGCCGCAGAATTGCGGAATGTGAAACGTTATCGAAAAGCTCCTCTCCTAGCATCAGTACTGATTCGCTATAGCGATGCGGGAGAGGGGCCTTTCTGAAAGCAGCGTACATCCGATATAAAAGAATTTGTTTGAGGAGAATATTTGATATGAATCAAGAGGCTTCATCCGCTGCAGCAACAAAAAGGATCAAAGCGGTTATTGTGATTATCCTCGTTGTTCTGGCCTTTGGAATACTAAATCGTTACGTTGACGGCAAGTTTATCAGTGTTTCGAATTTCAATGTACTGATAACCGGATCTGCCATACCTACCTTTGTCGCCTGGGGCCTCTGCTTTATTTTTGCAGCAGGCATTACTGACTTCTCCATTGGCGCTGTTCTTATTCTTTCCGCCACAGTGGGCGGAGCCCTGGGAAATAAGATGGGATATCCCGGATTGATCCTTGGAGGAATCCTTGTAGGAATGGTTTTACTTCTTATTAATTTTCAGGTGTATAACATTACGAAAATACCATCCTGGATTGCAGGTCTGGGGATGACAATGATATATGAGGCAGTCGCTGCTTACTATGCGAAGCTCAGGCTGGCGCAGGGCCTTCAGGTCGTGCAGCTGGATCCTCAGCTGCGTGCTCTCGGACATGTCCCAGCAGTTTATTTTCTGCTGGCTGCAGGACTGGCCGTAGCATACTTGCTTTACAACCGGACAACCGCAGGACTGAATGTCAGAGCTGTGGGCAGCAATGGGACCATTGCAAAGATGATGGGAATCCATCCGGTAAAAGCACTGATCATCGGAGGCTTGATTGCCGGATTTTTTTTCGGCATTGCCGGGGTGATCAAAGAGAGCTACGCAGGCCGTGTGATTGCCATGACGGGCTTATCCAGCATCAGTACTATCTTCCTGCCTTTAGCAGCAGTTTTACTGTCCCAGGTGCTTCAAAAGTATATCAATATTATTATTGCAATCCCAATTGCGACCTTATTTATCTCATCCATCTTTAACCTGTTGACCCTTCTGGGGGTGCCTTCCGGTACATGGCAGGAGACCATACTGGGCGTGATCGTTATTGTTTTCGGAATGATCGCACAGAGAAAAGAGAAAGGGGTAATCAAATAATGGTGCAAAATGAATCCATACTGCAAATCGAAAATCTGAACAAAAGCTTCGGTCCGACCCATGCCAATAAAAATATCTGCTTCACACTCAAAAGGGGAGAGGTCAGAGGTTTGGCGGGAGAAAACGGATCTGGGAAATCCACATTGCTTTCGCAAATTGCCGGGATCCTATGCAAAGACTCGGGCCAAATGCAAAAGGACGGAGCGGCATACGATCCAAAATCTCCTTTGGAGGCCAACGAAAAGAAAATCGCCATTGTTGTTCAGGAGCTGGGGCTGGTTAATACTCTGCCTGCCGGCATTAATATCTTTCTCGGGAGGACCGACCAGTTTTCTCGCTTTGGCATCGTCAACATGAAGAAGGTCTATCAGGCAGCTAATGAGCAGCTTGAAAAGTGGGGCCTTCCCGCAATTCCGTATCATAGGCTTGCGGGAGAAATGAATGTTGAGACCCGAAAAATGATCGAACTTGCCAGAGCGCTGTCCACAGATCCTGATATCCTGATCTTGGATGAAGTGACCCAGGCGCTGTCCCATGACAATCGCCTGCGCTTATATGAGATTATTAAAACATTCAAAGAACAGGGTAAGTCCATTATTTTGATTACCCACGATCTTGAAGAAATGATTGAAATAACCGATACCATTTCTATTCTTCGGGACGGCGAACTGATTGGAACAGAAACCAGCTGCGAAATCAATTCAGATATCCTGAAAACCAAGATGGTCGGCAGAAAACTGGACGGAGAGTACTACCGTGCAGATGCGGAAGAACGTTATGAAGATGAGGTTATTCTCGAAGTGAAAAATCTTGTATCGGAGGATGGGCTCGCAGACATTTCCTTTGAAGTACATAAAGGGGAGATCCTGGGTTTTTGCGGCCTGAGCGATTCGGGAATCCATGCAGTGGGCAAGGCGGTCTACGGTCTGAGCAAATTGCAGACAGGAACTGTCTGTCTGAAACAGAAAAACATACGGATCTGCAATCAGACACAAGCACTACAAAATGGGATGGCTTACGTTCCAAAGGACAGGGATCATGAAGCGCTTATGATGGCCGCATCCATCAGGGAAAACTTTAGTATGCCGTCACTGGATGCACTGAGAGGTCCCTTGGGGTATCTGAGCACCAGGAAACTCAATCGCATGGCTGAAGATGCAAAGAATCTGTTCAATGTCAAGTGCACCGGTATCGACCAGCCCATGAACGGACTGAGCGGCGGCAACAAACAAAAGGTGAATCTGGGAAGATGGCTTCTGAAAGACCCCGATGTTCTCGTGGTAGATTGTCCTACAAGAGGAGTCGATGTAGGAGTAAAGGCATATTTGTATCAGTGTCTGAAGAATGCCAAGGAAAAGGGCGTTGCTATCGTTCTGATTACCGATGAACTGTCGGAGGCAATTGGGATGTCAGACAATATTGCAGTAATGAAAAATGGGAAAATCGTTAAAACCATAAAGAGAAGTTCTCATTTCAGTGAAGAAGCCATAATTGAGGTGATGATATGATAAATATGAAATTAAAGGTGAGCAATCTGATTCCTTTTATTGCTTTTTTTGGTCTGTTTCTTGTCTTTGCCATTGCAACAGACGGAACTGTCTGCAGCAGCTATAATATGAAGGTTATTGTTGGCCAGGTAATCCCTATTGTGCTCGGTGGTTTGGGTGTCATGTTTGTGGTTTCACAGGGGAGCGTGGATCTCTCCATTGGCGGTACTGCTGCAGTCTCTGCCACGGTGGGAGCAATGATCGCCGCCCAATACGGCTTTGCTTTCCTGTTTCCCGTCGCTGTTATCATCGGAATTTTGATTGGTGTGATCAACGGGATGATTATTACCAGATTCAAAGTGTCCTCATTTATGACAACCCTTGCAATGCTCATTTCCCTCAGAGGCTTTCTCAATTATCTGCTTTCGAAGGATGTGGTTTTTGCTCCCGATGGGTCCGCTTTTCTGAATGGATTCTATATTCAGCTTATAGCGCTGGTCATTGCAATCATAATTGTAGGATACCTGTTTGAGTATACAAAGACAGGACGCTGCTGCAAGGCCATCGGAGAGAATGAAACCACAAGCAGATATATCGGAATCAATGTCAGTAAAACCAGAGTAATCTCCTTTATTCTCTCTGGCGTTATGGCATCCCTCGTTGGTGTTTTCCAGCTGTGCAAGCTGGGGGGATCAAGCTCTACTCTGGGGCAGTTTTTTGAAATGAGGGTTATGATGGCAATCTTTCTTGGAGGCGTTTTGGTTACGGGTGGAATGTCAGCAAAAATCTATAAGCTGATTGTGGGAGCTTTCACCATCGTCGTGATTGAAAACGGGCTTTTGATCAGCAATGTGGATGGCTCCATTTCCGAAGCCGTACAGGGAATCCTGCTGATGCTGGTCCTGTTTGTAACCCTTCGGTTCAGCGGAGGCCCCATAAAGCGCACGAAAAAGGCTGCTGCTGCTGTACAGAAATAATAATCTCTCATAAAACAGAAATTATCTTTAAAAAAAGCAATCTTCTCAATCATTTATCGTTTCCTCTCAAATTAAATCATACATATGAAAAGGGCTGCCGTTGGCAGCCCTTTTCATATGGGATTCATACTACTTTCCTTGCAGCAGCTTTGAATTGCTTCAGCAGAGGCTCAATGATGTTCAATCTGTTTCAATGTATCGTTTGAATAGGTTCAATCCATAAAGATCTTTTTCAGCTGAATCAAGTCACCGTCAAGATGGCGGTACATTTCCAGATAGAGAGGGTACATCCTGTCATAAATACGGGCCCATTCATCTACTGGCTCAATGATCTCCTTAATCTGTATCAGCTTATTGATGCTCGCTGTGAGGTCGGGAAATACGCCTGTAGCACGGCCTGCAATAATGGCATCGCCAAAGGGAACGTCTCCGGACTTTTCATCCATAAGGTAGACGGGCATATTCAGCATAGAAGCTTTGATCTGAGACCAGGTACGGCTTTTGGCTCCTCCGCCGGTAATCCGCAGGCAATGAGCTTCTGCGCCTGCTTCCTTGATGGTATTCATCACATGGCGCAATGCAAAAGCAGTTCCCTCCATAATGGAACGGATCATTGCGCTTCGCTGTGTATCAAGGGATAATCCGATAAACATCCCCCGTGCATGCGAGTTCCAAAGCGGGGCCCGCTCTCCCATCATATAGGGGAAGAACATAAGGCCGTTGCTTCCGGCAGGGACTTCTGCTGCAAGCTCATTGATATATTCAAAGACGTTCTTACCCTGTAGAGCCGCAGCTTCCTTTTCCTCCTTGCCCAGCGTATTCAGATACCAGTTGAGGGAAGCACCGGTGGCATTGATGGGAGCGTCAAACAAGTAAGGCATCCCAGCGATAGAACATGGTTTCGTTACAACGGGTATATCCGTCGCGCTTTGGCGAGTATGACCTACAAAGACCAAAGAGGTCGTGCCGGAGGACTCACCCGCCTCACCGATCCTGCAAAGCCCTGTGGCATACATGGAAGCCATGGCATCGCTGGCACCGGCTACCACCGGAATGCCGCTGATCAGCCCTGTTTCTGCCGCAGCCTCATTGGTAACATGGCCGATGATTTCATCCGGTGCCTTTACTTGCGGCAGCAGAAGATTCAGATCAGCACCGATGGCCTGTGAGATCTCATCGGACCATTTCAGCGTATTGATATTAAGGCATTGACATCTGGATGCCTGGTCGATATCCATGATCATCTGCCCTGTCAGCTTATAATTAATATAGGAGCTTGCCTGAAGAACGCAGGCTGTCTTTGCGAAGAGCTCGGGCTCATTTCGTTTGAACCATAGTATTTTGTTGGGCAGGAAGGCCACATCAGGCTGAGCGCCTACAATGGATACAAATTCGGAACATCCGATTTCATCCAGAATGTACTGCAATTCTCTGTCGGAACGATTATCCATCCAGATCATGGCGTTTCGGAGCGGATTTCCGTCTTTATCGACGGGCAGCATGGAGACAATGTGCGAGCTGACACAAATACCGCGGACCTTCTTCACGATATCCGGGCCAACTTGCCTGGTAATTGTTCTGATGATTTGAGCTGTATTCTCCCACCAGTGCACCGGATTCTGTTCGGCCATACCCGGACCTGGAAAAACCAATTCATTTCCTTTTGCAGAGGAGGCGACGACGGTACCATTCTCATCCATAATGATTGCTTTCACATTTGTCGTACCCAGATCGATTCCAAGTAAATAATTTTCAGCGGTTTTCATATGTTATTGTCCTCCGTACGGTTTTTGCCGATCTGCTTCACTTTGAGACCGGGGGTAGTAGTACCCAATCAAATCATATCAAATGACAAAACCCGGAACAACTCCAAGGATTTCCGGTACAAGGCGGAAATCATGGGAAGGTGCAGGTACATTTCCTTTACGTAGTGGAAATTACAAGTTTGATGCAGTACAGCGGGGTGCTTTATACTGAATTTATAACAAAGAAGTAAAAAAAGGAGATGCGGAGTATGAAAATGAAAGCTGCCATGATGTATGGCCCAAATGATATACGGGTGGAGATGGTAGAGAGACCCAGCTGCCCAATAGATGGTCTGGTTTTAAAAATTATGGCGGTAGGCCTTTGCGGATCGGATATCAGAAATCTGACATATCAGATCGGAGATCGACTCTTCCTATTCCCCGGAACCTATTGTATGGAATGCGACGATTGTATCAGCGGGCACAGTGAAAATTGCACCAACGTTGAGAAGGATCTGGCAGGGACAGGCGGCTTTGCTCAGTATGTAGCGGTATCCGGCCGCAAAATTCAGCTGGGTGGTATCTATCACATTCCAGAGGACGTCACCTTTGAGGCAGCAAGCCTGGGAGAGCCTCTGACCTCGGTGTATGCCTGCTTGGAGAATATCCGTGTCGGCTATGGGGATACCCTTGTGATTATAGGTGCCGGTCCCATCGGCTGCTTTATGGCACAGCTGGCCAAGCTGAGGGGTGCCCAGACCGTAATTATGGTCGATATCAATGAAAAACGTCTTGAGATGTCACGAGAATTTGGTGTGGATCATCTGGTAAACAGTGCAGAGAAGGACCCCATTGAAGCGGTCAATCAGTTGACCGGCAGGTTAGGTGCAGACAAAGTAATTTCAGCAAATCCTTCCAATGCGGCTCAGGCCCAGAGTATCTTTATGGTTAAGAAGGGCGGGATTGTTGTTTTCTTTGGTGGTGTTCCCAAAGGTTCTCTGACTGAAATTGACACCAACTACATCCACTATAGTAATATCTGGATCAAGGGGCATTTCGGAGCTTCGTATATCCAATCAAAAAGAGCGTATGAATTAGCCATCGATAAGAATTTTCCAAGCCATAAGTTTATCACCCATAAGCTTCCTCTTGATAAAATCAATGATGGCATCGAACTGACAAGAAGCGGTGAAGCCATCAAGGTAGTTCTGCTTCCTCAGGATTAAGTATTACTTAAGGGTTCATAAAACAAAAAATGCAATTTTGACTGCCCGATTTCGGTAATATGAAACTACCGAGTCGGGCAATTTTTTATACAGGAGGAAATATCGTTCTGCGCCTTTTATTGCTTCTGTCAGATACAGCCTCTTCCTGTATTTCCATAAAATATCCTTCTGATGATTCGCCTGGGTTTGTGCTATAATAAATTGCGCATTAAGAAACAAAATCTCATAGCTTTTGTACCCATGAATTTATTGTATCAGTGTGAAGCAAACCGGAGCAGCGGTTTGCACGTATGGTATAATAAATGCTAATATGAAACAAAATTATGTGGATTTTGTCGGAGGCATTAATTGTATTGGTGTGAGACAAATTGGAGCAGGGTTTTGTACCGATGAAAGAATGAATGCAAATTGGCTTTTGCTATTAAGTTGGAGTATCATTATGGAAACCTTTACGTTGCATGCAAGACAGCGGAAGCTGCTTTATATACTGAACTACAAGCACGGCATTATAACTGGAAAAGAACTTTCCTCTCAACTCGGGGTTTCGGAGAGAACCATCCGAAGCGACATCGCTGAAATAAATCGATTAATGAAGGCTTATGGAACACAGATCAACTCCCTTCACGGCAAAGGCTATTGTCTTGAGGTGGGAGACCGCCAGGCATTTCATCATCTTTTTCTGGAGAAGGAAAATCTTCAAACGAAGGAAGACAGAATCAGATATCTGATTCTGAAACTGATCAGTCAGACGGACTGGTATGATTTGGGGTTGCTTGAGGATGAAATGTTTATCAGCCGCACAACCCTGGAAAATGATATGAAAGCGCTGAAGTGCCGCTTTTCGGACCGCAAGCCTCACTTGGCCCTGATAAGGCGGGGAACGTATGTAAAGCTGGAAGAAGATGAGATTAAAAAAAGAAATATACTGATCCGGTTGTATTGTGAAAACTGGGATTATGATTCCCGTGACGGGATCATACTGAAGGAGGATCTGATCAATCATGAAATGCTGAACCAGATCCGATTGGCTTTGAAAGAAGTATTAAGGAAATACCACATTGACCTGGATGATTTTGGATTGATCTATATGATTCTTGCCGTAGCGGTATCCTATTCAAGAGTCCAGTCTGGTTTTAGAGTCGGTGCGGGAGCGGGAGCCGGCGAGGGAGAGGGGGTCGGCGCGGTGTCGCTTTCCACTTCGGGTGCCTCTGCCGATGCGGTGAGGCAGCTCTTTGAGCAATTACGCAAAACCTGGGGTCTGGAGCCAGACGAATCCGAGCAGCAATGGATCGCAGGAATTCTAATGCAGTTATGCACACAGAACTTTACCGACTCCAAAAGGGAATCGGTCTTGGAACATACTTCCGAAACCTGTGCGCTTCTTGTAGATCAACTGCTACAAGAGGTGAAATCTGAGTACCTGCTGGATTTTCGCATGGATGACAACTTCTGCAGGGATATGCTGCTCCATGTACAGGCGCTGATGAACGGAATGATTTCAGTCCAACTGCAAAGCAAGCATTTGGCGGACAAATTAAGGCTGCAATATCCTTATCTGAGCTGTGTGGCACAATACTTATGTGAACGATTGGAGCAAATTTGTGAGCTGGAGCTTGGGATGGAAGAAGAAAACTACCTTCTTCCGCTGTTGATTACCGGGCAGAAGCATGATTTGGAACAAAAGAGAGAGAGCGGAATCCAAGTGGCTGTGGCGAGCCATATGAATTCCAGTCTGACCAGTTATTTTATTGGAAGATTGCGGGAAGTCTACGGAGGAAGAATTGAGATTAAGGGCCCCTTTCCCATTTATGACAGACAGAGAATCGACCGGGCGGAACCGGCTCTGGTTCTGACCACCGCTCAAATGGATGCGTTCCGCAGGTTTGATGTTCCGGTGATCACAGTATCCCCTTTGATCGAAGCGGAAGACCAGAAAAGGATCAATGATCATTTGAATCGGATTGAGGCTGATCTGCTATATCAAAAGTTTTCAGCCCATCAAGAGGCTGGACTGCGGGAGATGAACTGGCTGCGGATTGATGGAAAACCAGATCTCGGTGAGGTGTTCCGTATGCTGACAAATCACGTCAAGACAAGCAGGGGGCTAGATCTGAATCATGAAGCGGAATCATACCGATATGTAGTTTTGAAGAACAATGTTGTGTTTTTCTATCTGGAACTGGGTCAGGATACCCCCTTATCAATGGATGGGGCAATCTGTAAAAATACCTTTTCCTGGAGTCATAACAGAAATCTGCGGGGCGTCATTCTTGCGGTTTTGCCTGATAAAAAACAACTGGGGAGGTTGCTGGTGCTTGCAGAAGAGCTTTCTAACTTTGAGGGCATTTCCCTGCTTTGAAAAGTGTAGCTCGGTTTGCAGGTGATAAGGTTTAACGATTAGGGTGTATGGTGCCTTTGCGAAGGAGGCTGAATATGGAATTTAATGGATTGTTGCTTCGGCAGCGAAAACTGATCTTTTATTTATACGGAAAACAGGATTATGTTACGGCAGGGGATCTCTCTGAATTTTTAAAGGTTTCTGACCGAACTGTTAGGAGCGATGTTAACAACATTAATCATCTCTTCAATCAGTTCCACATTTCTGTAGAATCCCAGAGGGGCAAAGGGTATCGGCTGATTGCAGGCAATGAAGAAATCATGCATGAACTTATTAAGACCAACGAGAATTTCATGACAAAGGAGGATCGCATCCGGTATCTTGCCATAAAGCTGGTGCGGTCTAATGAAAAGATCAATGTAATTGATCTGGAAGATGAGATGTTTGTCAGTATTGCTACCATAGAACGGGATCTTCAGGAAATTAAAAAGCGCTTCGTGGAGAATCCTCCTTATCTTATCCTGAACCGGGAAGACGGAAATATATGGTTTGAAGAGGATGAGTATAAAAAAAGAGTGCTGCTCAACAATCTGCTTTCGGCCGACTGGAATTACGATGCGAAAGACAGTCAGTATTACAGGAACGACTATATTGACAGAGCAACGTTTGAAGTGGTTCTGAACACCGTGAACAAGTACTTCAGAATCCACAATATTCAAATGAACGATTCGGGACTGGTCTCTGTGATCTATTCCATTGCCATTTCATTCAAACGGCTCAGGGAAGGCCATCGACTCAGTGAAGAACTTCGAATCAGGAGAAGGCATGAGCTTCGGATCAAGATGCTTCCAAACGTACTAACGGCCATGAACGAGATTTTGGATCACCTGGAAGTTGATCTGGAATGCGGATTTGACGATAGTGAACGATATGAGATTGCCCGGCTGGTGCTCAACAATACGCTTCTTGATCTTGGGAGCATGACCAGGGAAAATGTTTACGATTATATTGACAAAAGCATTATCGGTGCGGCAGATCTTTTCCTTGAGAGAATTCAAACGACGTTCCATCTGAACCTTGCAGAGGATGATACGTTTTATTTTGTGCTGCTGCTGCACATTAGAGCGCTGCAAAATCGAATGTATACAGAACAAAAACTCGGAACGGAAGAGCATCAGATCAGAGAGAGCTGTCTTTTAGAATATGAAATGGCACTGCTGTTTCAGGATATTGCTCTCGGCTGCTTTGACTTCTGTCTGAATGAGACGGAGCTGCTGCATCTTTCACTGCTGTTGTCCGGTGCAGTGAGGCAGAGCAAGCACCCGGTCCGGATTTTGATTATTTGCCATCTGAGCAGCAGTGTAAAATGGGTATTGAAACAAAAGCTGCAATGGTACTTCAATCAGGAAGCAGTTGTTGTGAATACGATCTCTGTTTATGAAAAGCAGAAGGTCAAGGCAGAAAACTTTGATATTATTGTATCCACGGCAAGTAAAAGGATCGTTACGAAGATGGAGGTTCCTTTTTTTGAAATCTCGCCGCTTTTGAATGATACAGACCTAGATGCAATCCGCATGTTTATCAATAAGAGACGAGAGGCGACCTACCATGAAGCACAGGATAACCCCCTCAGAAAACTGGCTGACCGGAGCTTGATTTATGAGAATGCAGATTTTCTGAATAAAGAAAGCGCACTAAAATTTCTTGTGAGCCGCATGGCAGAGCAAAACTGCTGTGAAGAAAACTACTTCGAGCAAGTTATGATGAGAGATAAAGTTTCGCCTCTTGCATTTAAGAAAGGCCTGGTTCTGGCGTATTCCATCAGTCCTTGCGAAAAAACCGCAATGTCATTTGCAATCATTCGCCATCGCTTTCTTTGGAACGACTGCAAGATCAGGATTTTGTGCCTGCTCACCATGAGACCGGAAGATTACAGCCAGTTCGGCACGTTGCTGAAGCTGTTTTATCAGGAGGGCAGTGCCATACCCGCCTCCGAGGTAAAATCTGTGGAGCAGCTGACCCGGTATTTTCATCTGGACTAGCGCACATATTCTAATCACACATCAGAAGAGCCTTCATTCCGCAATTACAGGTCGGAATGAGGGCTTTTTTTCATTATTCCTTTCTATCAAATTTTTCCTCAAGTGAATGGAAAAACTTGATATGAAGTTTCCAAACAGATCGTTTAATATAAGCTATATACAAGGAGGGATAGAAAATGAGTATGGATCAGAAAAAACAGTATTCCGGCAAGGAACGTTACAGCAATCTGTTTTCTCCCATCAGAATCGGGAACATCAGATTGAAGAATAGAATCATAGCGGCGCCAACCAGTCCGAGCATGATAACAACAGAAGGACATATGACACAGGAGATGACCGCCTATCTCGAAGAAAAGGCATTGGGAGGGGCTGCGGTAGTCACCTACGGGGAAGCCATCGTGCATTCTGCCACTGGGCAATCCCACGCCAAACAGCTTCAGCTGGACGCCTTTGGAGTAAGGACCTCGCTGGTGAACACGGCGAGAGCGATTCATAACGCCGGTGCATATGCAAATATCCAACTCTCCCACGGCGGAAAATACGGGGGCATTTCCAGCATCGGAGGCGAAGTTGCAAGTGCAAAGACCGCATACGGACCGTCTGAAGAGGTCACCGATAAGGGCGAAATCATACAAGAGATGCCCAAAGAACTAATCTATGAAATCATAGAATCCTATGAGAAGGGCGCAAGGCTTTGCAAGGATTGCGGCTTTGACATGGTTCAGGTTCATGCGGCACATGGATGGTTGTTCTCTCAGTTTTTATCACCGGTTCAAAATCGTAGGAATGATGAGTTTGGTGGAAGCCTGGAAAACAGAGCGAGATTTCTGATGCTTTCGCTGGATGCTGTCAGAGCCGGCGTCGGACCTGGTTTTCCCATCGAGATCAGGCTTTCCGGTGATGACTTCAGTTTATCGGGACTGAGCCAGAAGGACTGCATCGAGGTGGCTGTCATGATTGATTCCAAGGTGGATCTGATCAATGTATCCTGTGGAAATCATGAAGATCCTGATCTGTTCTGCAGAACTCATCCGTCAGCATTCTTCCCCCGTGGCTGCAATGTCTATCTTGCGGCAGAAATTAAAAAACATGTGAAAACCCCCGTAGCTTGTGTGGGCGGCCTGAATGATCCCGGACAAATGGAACAAATCATAGCGTCAGGGCAGGCCGATCTGGTGGAAGTGGCTCGTGCACTGTTGGCGGACCCCTATCTTCCGAAAAAAGCCCTGGCTGGCAATGCAGAGGACATCACCCCATGTCTCAGGTGCTATGAATGCTTTGGTGAAACCATAAAAGGAGAATCCGTGAAATGCACGGTAAACCCGGTCATGGGACAGCAGATGGCTGCCAAACTGCCGGAAAAGGCACCGGAATGGAAGAAGCGGATTCTCATTGCAGGGGGAGGCCCTGCGGGAATGGAAGCGGCTATCGTAGCGGCAGAGCGCGGACATTCTGTGACGCTGGTGGAAAAGAGCAAAACGCTGGGAGGAAATCTTCACGCGGCAGGGGCGTCCTTTTTTAAAAAAGACATTATTGATTTTTGTATTGTTATGCAAAAGAGAGTGGAAAAAGCCGGGGTTAACGTTGTCCTGAATACGGAAGTAACCCCCGAATATATTAAAGAATTTAAACCAGATGCGCTGTTCGTTGCCATCGGGTCAAGAGAAATCATTCCTCCGGTGAAGGGCATCGAACTTCCGCTCGTTGTAATGGCAGCAGATGCGGAACTGAATCCAGAGAAACTCGGAAAGAGGATCGTAATCATCGGAGGCGGTCTTGTGGGCTGTGAAGCAGGAGTCTCTTTTGGAAAAGAGGGAAAAGAGATCAAGCTTGTAGAGATGAAAGAAGAATTGATCAGCGATTACAATTTCTTCTATAAGGGTGCATTGCTTCCCGAACTGAAAAAGTATGCGGAAGTGTATTTGAAAACCACCGTAAAGGAGATCACTCCTCAAGGAGTGATCTGTGAAAACCCGGAAGGCCGTTTCGTCCTGGAAGCAGATACGGTAATTTGTGCAGCAGGCTACAAAGCACCCTACGACGCTGTTGACAGGCTCTGCGAAACTGTTGATGAATATTATATCATTGGCGACTGCAGAAATGCAGGCCAGATTTATCAGGCCGTCAGCACTGCTTACTACGCGGCAAAGGCTGTATAGAAACAAAAGACATAAGGAGCAAACTAATGAATTACCAATTTTTTGTGCAAAGTGATATAACATTTGGACTGAATTCCGTGGAAAAGCTGCCGGAGATTCTTGCATCTTACGGAGCGAAGCAGGTTATGGTCATTTATGATGAAGGCGTTAAACTCGCAGGAATTTCAGAAAAAGTTCTGGCAGAGGTCCGTAAGGCTGGCGTAAGCGTCACCGTCTACGATAAGGTTCTGCCCAATCCATCCAATGAGCTTGTTGAGGAAGCCGGCGAGCTAGCAAGAGCAAGCGGCATTGACGTATTTGTAGCGGTAGGAGGCGGCAGCAGCATCGATCTTGCCAAGGCAGTGAATGTACTGATGACAAACCCGTCCCCCATCGGACAGTACGGTGGAATCGGCAACGTGAAGCACGCGGTACTTCCTCTGGTGGCCATACCCACAACCGCAGG
This sequence comes from Bacillota bacterium, assembly GCA_029239605.1. Lineage (GTDB taxonomy): Bacteria > Bacillota > Clostridia > Peptostreptococcales > Anaerovoracaceae > Anoxybacterium. The sequence continues at coordinate 18,514 of JARBUO010000045.1, forward strand.
AACATCGAGTGAAATCACCAACGTAGTGGCGCTGACCGATACAAAAGCGGTATGCAAATACGTGATTATCGACAATAAAATTACAGCCACCAACGTGATCATTGATCCCGCTTTCACAAGAACCATGCCAAAGTCAGTGACTGCGGCCACGGGCATGGATGCCATTACCCATGCGGTTGAAAGCTTTATTTCCAACATGGCAACACCTTTGACGGAGTACCACTCGCTAAAAGGGCTTCAGATTCTGTATCAAAATCTGCCATTGGCTGTTGAGAATGGTGAAAACATGGAAGCAAGAGAGCAGATGATGCTGGGTTGTATCATTGCAGGGTTTGGCTTCTCCAATGCGAACCTGGGTCTTGTCCACGGCATCGCGCATACGCTGAGCGCACATTTTCATCTGGCCCATGGGATGGCGAACGCTACGGTTCTCCCCTATGTAATGGAATTCAATGCACAGAGCTGCCCTGAGAAGATGATTGAAATGGCAAAGGCCATCGGTCTTGCTGTGTCAGGCAATGCAGACGAAGACAAATACGTGTTTGCAAAGGAATTAGAAAGAATGACTGCTTCTTTGGGAATTAAAAAATTGTCCGAACAGGGAATTCAGGAGAAAGATTTGGAAATGCTTGCTGGTGAAGTTCTGAAGGAACCAGTGCTTAACTTCAATCCAAGACAAAACATTACAAAGGAACAAGTTCTGGAGATTCTCAGGAAAGCATTGTAATGCAACAAATAAATCAATAGCGGTTCATTGCCGGAAACTGCCGGCGCACTGAAACCAATCAATGGAAAGGACTTACTATGAAATACGAAAAGATTAGAAAACAAGTTTTAGAGGCTATTTTAGAAGCGGTAGAGATGGGACTGATAAAGGGAACTTCTGGAAACATCGCAGTGAGGGATGAGGTGGAAGATGTCATTGCCATAACACCCAGCAGCGTTGCATATAAAACGATGAAAGCCGAAGATATTGCAATTGTTGATCTCAATGGAAAATGGATCGATGGGCCATATAAGCCTTCTTCTGAAACACCGATGCACACCGCAGTACTGAGAGCAAGAAAGGATGTCAAGGCAACCGTACATACTCATGGCATGTTTGCTACAATCATGGCAATGGATGATGAGGCGCTGCAGCCAACAACACCACCCCAGGCAGAATTTGCACCTGTTGAGATTGTACCGTTCATCATGCCTGGAAGTGATGATCTTGCAGACTGCGTTGTGTCAACCCTTGGCGCGGACGGAAGAGCTGTTCTGTTGAAAAACCACGGAATGTTCTGCTGCGGAAAAACCATCAAAGATGCAATGGCAGCGACGGTTTATACGGAAGAAATGGCTACTACTGCATATTATGCAAAGCTTCATGGGAATTTTAAACCACTGCCTGAAGCTGCAATTATGAAAATGAAAGAACTGATCGCAGCAGATAAAGCAGTCTAAAAGCAGTTTAAGGAGAAAAGCTATTTAAGCAGAAAAGAAGAAAAACTGTTTAAACAGTTTCACAGGAAAAGCAGTTAAGCCCAAAAAAGCAATATGGAGGCCTATGAAATGAAAAAGAAGCTAGCACTTTGTACACCGATTCCGGAGAAAAAATTAAATTTGATTAAAGAATATTGTGATATAACGATCTGCGGTGAATTAAAACACGGAAAAGGAAATGCTGCGGAAGAACAGACAAAAAATGAATGCATGGGAAATGAACTTATCGTGCTTGGAGATGAATATGCCGGTGCGGAGACCATAAAGGCCTGGACGGATGCGGGAATGAAATTCATCGGCGTTGCCAAAGGTACCCCTGTCACGGTGGATCATAGCGCAATCAGAGAAGCTGCCCTTGAACTTTCCTATACACCGGGAAGAAATGCTGTTGCTGTTGCGGAATTCACCATCGGGCTGATGATTGCTTCTACGAGAAACCTGGCGGTAAGCAGTACCGGGCTGCACCTGGGAGAACATCTTGGGGCACCTTCTGCGGATGTGTATCAGGTACCTGATATTAAGAATGTGGTCTGGGGACCCCTAGACGAGAATCATCCGTTTACAGATTATGGCATTGGCTTTGAGCTTTATGGAAGAACGCTTGGAATCGCCGGATACGGCGCCATTGGTTCGGAAGTTGCAAAACGGGCCATCGCACTAGGCATGGAAGTCATCGCCTACGATCCTTATTGCCCGGAGGAGCGGATCAAGGCCGACGGAGTTGTGCCTGTGAATCTGGATACGATGCTTGGAAAGAGCGATATCGTCAGCATCCATCTGCCGGTTCTGCCGTCCACCACTGCAATTGTCAACAAGGACTGGTTCTCAAAGATGAAGCCCACCGCTTATGTAGTGAATACAGCCAGAGCCGCGGTGATCCATCAGCAAGATTTTGTCGAAGCGCTGCAGAACAAGGTAATCGCAGGTGCTGCGGTGGATGTTTACTGGCAGGAGCCGATTCCGGCGAATCATCCGCTCCTCTCCATGAGAAATGTTACGCTAACGCCACATATGGCAGGACTCACGGTTGATGTGGACCGTTGGTCGGGAGAAATCATGGGGGATGAGGTCATTGCGTATCTAAAAGGAGAAACGAGAAAACATCTCTGGAAATTAGGTTAGAAAAATGATTGATTTCAACTTTACATTACCCACAGAAATAAAATTCGGACGGGGTACTCATCTTGAAGCGGGAAAGCTTGTTCGAAAACTGGGAAGAAAAGCACTCATTCATTACGGAAGCGATCGCATCCGCAAGAACGGTCTTCTGGAACAGATCGAAGCGCAGCTTCGGCAGGAAGGCGTCTCGTTCGTCGAATGGGGAGGTGTTCGGCCCAATCCTTCGGTGGAGGATGCAAGAAAAGCGGCGTATCGATGCAAAGAGGAACGAATTGACTGCATTCTGGCCATCGGAGGAGGAAGCGTTGTGGATTCTGCAAAGGCAGTAGCCATGGGAGCTCGATTTGAGGGAGATCTTTGGTCGATTTACTGCGGAGAGCAGCAGATCCCCGCAGATCCACTTCCTGTCGGTGTTGTGCTTACCATTCCGGCAACAGGCAGCGAAGCAAACGGGGTATCTGTTCTTTCCAATTACGAGTTGGGGGATAAGGCAGCCATTGCCAGTCCTGCATCGATTCCGAAATTTGCTGTACTCAATCCGGAACTGACCCTGTCCATACCGCAAAAGGAGACTGCAATTGCTGCTGCCGATATCTTTTCTCATTGCTTTGAAAGGTATTTCGATCTGAGAAGAACGAGCCGGATCTGGGATGAACTTTGTGAGGGCGCAATGCGAACGGTGGTGAGCATCACGCCGCCGCTGTTAGGTGAACTCAAGAACTATGTCCTGCGCAGTGAGCTGATGTGGAGCGCCACGGTTGCCCACAGCAATATGTTGGGACCGGGCGGTGATTTCGCATGCCACGGCCTTGCTCATGCTCTTACCGTCGAATATGGTATTCCTCACGGGGCAGCCCTTGCCCTGATTATGCCGGCCTGGAGCAGCTACGCCTATCCCCATGCAAGGGAGCGTTTTGATCAATTTGCAGCTACTGTTTGGGGTGAGGCTGACGGTTTGGCGGGAATCGAGAAGCTGACAAAATTCTTACGCGCTCTTGGCCTGGCAACAAGCCTTGGAGAATGGGGAGTTGTAGATTTCAGCCCTGATCAGCTAGCAGATAAAGCCTTTGCTCACGGACAGGAATATCTTGGCGGAGGGCTTATGAATATAAAACGCTTCGATGCGGAAGCAATCTATCAAAAACTAGCACAGCGTATTTAAATTAACTAGCCGTTAAACATGTCTGAACAGTGTACTTAAATTAACTGGACATGAAACGCTGTACTAGCATAATTTCTCTTTACAGGCGCCTCATGAAAGTGAGGCGCCTGCTGCAATTTGACTCATATTGCAGCTTGACGTAGCCCAGTTTGACATAGGCCCTCGTAACCTTTAAAGTGAGGCGCTTTGCATCTACATATATTGATCCGAGGAAAGGCGCATCAGCTGATCGGGATCGAGAACCCGGTAGCCCCCTTTCCCTTTCTCTATGATTCCTTTTTCCTTGAGCTCCTTTAAAGTACGGTGGAGGTGACGATAACTGGTCCCGAGGATTTCCGCCGTTTCTGAAAGTCCTTCCTTAAAGATCAAAACCTCTTTCTCGTGTTCCAGACCTTTCTCAGCAGAAGCGAGGATATAGGCACAGAGCCTGTTTTCCAATGAGTAATAAATATTCAGGGAAGAATTGCTGGAAGAGTTGCAAAGTTTCTGGGCAAGCAGTTCTGCCATCTGGCGCAGAAAGATGGGATCATCGTAAAGAAGATGTTTTGTATAAGCGAGAGGCAGGGCAATGCAGTAGGAATCCTGAGCGGCCTGAATGAGAGTGTAGGGATTGGACTTGTTAAACAACTCAAGGTCACCTAAAATTCCAAACTTGGTATAAAAGTACAGGAGCTGACGCTTTCCGTTGCTTAATAGAGAGCATACTTTGATCCTGCCCTCGACAAAAAAATAGATGTATTGAATATTCTCCTTCTGTTTGTAGATGTACTCACCCTTTGAGAACTTTACAAGAGACATATATTTCAAATACTCAGGATAATAGTCGGGACGAAAGAATTCTTTCAGCCGAAACCGCTTCATATAGTAATATATTTTATCTCGATTATCCATAAATTCCATGCGATATTATCACTCCTAATATAATCCTCTAGCCATCATAATCTTGTTTTTTAGACCTTTCTAAACGTAAATACAAATGGGACGAGGAATTGGGACATATGTCCTAAAAATAATCAATTTCATTATGACACAGGTCCTAATTGTTATCAAGCAAATTATGATACCTTATAGAAGAACAAAGCAACGGCAAACCAGTTGACACATAAGGGCAAACCCTATTTATGGCAAGTCTGGTGGCAAAAGAAAAAAATAATGGAAATGGGAGAAAAATCATGAAAAAGTTAGTGAAAAATGTGCTGCCCGGAGTACTGGCATGCTCCTTGATTCTATTTAGTTTTACAGGCTGCGGTGGTGGTGAAAATGCTGCATCCGGCGGTGGAGAGACCCCTGATGGTGCAGCAACAGGCAAATATGCCGTCAGCGGCAACATCTGGGGCCAAGGCGTCAATGCACTGGATGTCATTGCAGGAGAAGCACAGTATGTAAACGAATCGTTAGGAAACTCTTTCAAGATATACAACGATAACTTTACGGCTGATACCCAGGCCAGCAATATCCAGAACATGGCATCCTCAGGGACACAGGGTATGATGATCTTCGGATCCGTTCCTACGCTGTATCAGACGCTTTCCTCAACCTGCGAAAAGGCTAAGATTCCCTTCGTTATATTTGATCAGATTCCTACGGATGAGAAAATTCTTGATAAGCTGGAGCAAAACGCATTCTATGTAGGCAGTGTGGGAACCGACAACTATTCCGCGGGTGCCAACGCTGCAAGAAAAATGCAGGAAAACGGAATTGAATCAGCATTCATCCTTGGCGGTGCAGTAGGAGATCCTGTTCATGACGCCAGAGTAAAGGGCTTCACCGAGACCTTTGAAAAAGGAGGCGGAAAGGTACTGGCCGCAGGTCGCTGTGATTCTCCTTCTGATGCCGCAACAAAAGGTGACGATCTTGTATCCGCAAACCCAGATTGCCAGGGAATCTATGCACTGACCGGTGATTATGCCATCGGCTCAATCACAGCACTTTCCAATCACAATAAAGAAATGGCCATTTATTGCTCCGATACCACTGAAGAATGTATCAGCCATATTCAGGACGGCACAATTGCTTACGGAGATGGCGGCTCAAAAATCGTAACGACCCTTGCCGCATTACTCTTGAATAATTATCTGAATGGGAACGCAATTAAGGGAAATGATGGAGTAGCGCCTTACTTTAATACCATCGTGCCATTTGAAATCAATGCAGAGAATGCTTCGCTGTATTCCGAGTATTTTCTGAAAGGTCATCCGATGAATGCCGATGCATTAAAGACCTTAGTAGGAGAAGGAGTTACTTATCAGACCTTCATTGACTTCATCATAAATTACAACTTGGAAGAAATCGCTTCTAAATAAATCACGAAGGAAAGTTGAGCCGCCGGTTTTTTGGCGGCTCTCATAAAGAATGCGTGGGGTGCAACGTGACAATAAAAAATAATATCAACAGAGGAGAAAGCTGGAAACAATGGTTTTTTCTCTTTCTGATTCTTTTACTCATAGCGGCGGTTTGCTATCTCTTCGATTTTTGTTTCGATGGTAAATTTTTAACCAAAAGCAATCTCACAGTACTAATCTCACATGCAATTATACCTGCTTTCGTGGCTTGGGGACTTTGTTTTATCTTTGCCTGTGAATTTACTGATATGTCTATCGGAGCTGTGATCGTAATTGCCGCCAACGTTTCTGGCATGCTTGGAAGTGCGTTCGGGTATCCCGGAATCATCCTTGGCGGGATCGGTACTGGAATGCTGCTAATTGCGTTCAATTTCTTCATCTTTGTAAAAACCAACATTCCATCGTGGATTGCGGGAATCGGACTGGCAATGATCTATGAAGCTTTGGCAGTACTGTATTCCAACAAGGTTACCCAAAGCGGGGGAACCATTGCACAGCTGGACAATTCCTTGCGGCTGCTGGCAAAGCCCCCTTATATTTATCTGGTATTTTTCCTTGGATTTATTGCTGCTTATCTAATTTATAACAGAACCCAGGTGGGATTGAATATCCGGGCCTTGGGAAGCGGGCTGAAGGTCTCCGCTGACCTTGGAATTGATATAAAGAAAACACTGCTTTATGTAGGCCTTATCTGTGGCTTCTTTGTGGGCTGCTCCGCCTTCCTCAACGAGAGTTATAATGCCAGAATGACAGCAAAAACAGGACTGACAAGTCTGGCGATGATCTTTCAGCCAATGGCAGCATTGATGCTTGCTCAGGTGCTGCAGTCAAGGATTAATATCATTGTAGGAATCCCCATCTGTTCCCTGCTGGTTTACAGCATCTTCAACATGCTTACAATAGCGGGGGTTCCATCAGGTACGTGGCAGGAAGCCATTCTCGGCTTTATCGTAATCCTGTTTGGAGTGATAGCGCAAAGGAACACAAAGGGGGTAGTGAAATGACAGACATCATCCTTGACGTAAAGGGACTTTATAAGCATTTCGGGTCAACCTGTGCAAATAAAAACGTTGATTTCTCTTTGAAGAAGGGAGAGGTTAGAGGCCTTGCAGGCGAAAATGGTTCGGGTAAATCAACGCTCCTGTCTCAGATTTCAGGCATCTGCCGCAAAGATGCAGGAGAGATGATTCTGAACGGCGAACCCTACGATCCCCATAGCCCTTTGCAGGCAGCAAACCATAAGATTGGTATTGTCGTTCAGGAACTGGGTGTACTCTCAACATTGCCAGCAGGAGTCAATGTATTTGCCGGCAGGCTTTCCCAATTTACGCGCTTTGGAATTATCAATATGAGTGCGCTGTATCAGGAAGCGGAAAAGCAATTTAAAAAATGGGGGCTGATGCCAGTTCCTCTTAAGAAAACCTGCGGCAATATGCAAATTGAAACAAGAAAAATGATTGAGCTTGCAAGAGCACTCTCTATAGACCCTGATCTGCTGATTCTGGATGAGGTTACCCAGTCTTTGTCTCAAAATAATCGGGACATGCTGTATCAACTGATTGAATATCTAAAGGCTGCGGGAAAAACCATCGTGATTATCACCCATGACTTGGAAGAGATGATTCGCCTGTGCGACAACATAACCGTTTTAAGAGATGGTGAAGTGGTGGGAACGAAAGCGTGTGACGGTCTTGAACCCGATGAACTGAAGCGAATGATGGTAGGGCGGGAAGTAAGCTGCGCATATTATCGAGAGGATTGGGTTCCTGACTACGAGGATGAGATTGTCCTAAAGGCAGAAGAACTATCCGTTTCCGGTGAAATCGAAGCGGTGTCCTTCAACGTGCATCGGGGAGAGATTCTGGGTTTTTGCGGTCTTAGCGATTCCGGGATACATACTGTTGGAAAAGCCGTCTATGGTCTTGCGCCATCCATGAAGGGCAGAGTAGTCTTATCAAAAAAATCATTGGAAATAAAAAATGCCGGGACGGCACTTTGTAACGGTATGGCCTATGTTCCCAAGGATCGGGACGGGGAAGCCTTGATGATGCAGGACAGTATCGTGAATAATTTTGTATTTCCTTCCACTACATCACTGAAGGGCAGACTGAGCTTTCTCAATCCCCGAAAGCTAAGGACTGTGGCAGAAAAAGGCATCGCAGACTTCCAAATTAAGTGCAGTGGTGTCAATCAGCGAATGGACGGCCTCTCCGGAGGAAATAAGCAGAAAGTAAACCTGGGCCGTTGGCTGATCAAAGATCTGGATGTGCTGATTTTGGATTGTCCCACAAGAGGTGTTGATGTAGGTGTGAAAGCGTATATCTATCAGTTGATGCGTCAGGCAAAGGCACAAGGTCTTGCAATCCTATTGATCTCTGATGAACTGCCGGAAATCATAGGGATGTCGGATCGTGTAATTATCATGAAAGATGGCAGAATCAACGGCGAATTTGAACGGGGAGATGACTTTATACAGGAGAAATTGATTGAGGTAATGGTATGAAAAAAGAACGATTTGAATTGAACAAACTTACCCCTTTTGTGTCCTTGATCGTAATGCTTCTCGTATTTACCGTTCTGACAAAGGGGAGCATGATTTCACCGTATAATATTTCGATGCTGATCGATCAGTCGGTGGTCCTGATCATCGCCTGCTGCGGCACCATTTTCGTATCTGCTCAGGGACGTGTTGATTTGTCTGTGGGTGTGAACTGTGCATTCTCTGCGGTGATCGGTGATCTTGCATATCGGGCAACGGGTTCTTCTCTGATCATGATCGTGACAGCCTTGCTGGTGGGTGTCGGAATCGGGCTGGTAAATGGAATGCTGATTAGCAGATTCAAGGTACCGTCCTTTATGGCCACCTTGGCCATCCTGATCGGACTTCGGGGAATTGTCAACTATATCCAAAGCATTGCCAGTGTGAATTATGCCAGTGATGTAATTATGATGCTTTCAGATAATCAGATCAAACTGCCGCTTTTGATCCTGATTGTTGTGGTATTCTGGTACCTTTTCGAGTATACAAGTCTGGGAAGATACTGCAAAGCCATTGGTGAAAATGAGGTGGTGGCATACTCTGTGGGAATGCCGGTGGGAAGAAGCAAGATTGTTGCATATGCGCTCTCGGGATTGACTGCGGCTATTTCATGTATTTTCCTCATTGCCCGGCTGGGTGGAACCAGTACAACCATGGGAACCTTCTTCGAAATGAAAGTGATGACCGCAATTTATGTGGGCGGCGTTCTGGTACGGGGCGGCTCCACTGCAAAGATGTATAAAGCTATTCTGGGTGCTTTTATCGTCATGATTATCGAAAACGGATTGAAAATTATGGGATATGCGTCCAGTGAGGTTTCTGAATTTGTTCAGGGGCTCTTGCTGATGGTCATTCTGTTTCTGACGGTATTCTTTGAACTTCGCAGACAGAAAGTCAAAAAAACAGCAGGACAGGAAGCATAGCAGATCCATTTATCAAGCAGTTGAGGCGAGGCAGCCCATTGTTAAAGAAGTCGGGATGAGGCAGCTTATCGTCAAAGAAGCCTGCTATCACGGGCAGGACAACCGGCACAAGTCAGCGCTGCGAGCATTAATTATGAAAGGAATCAAATCATCCATGAAATATAACAACCATTATCCAAATCTTTTTAAACCAATTAAAATCGGAAATCTAACACTGAAGAACCGGATTTTTTCAGCACCTACTTCCTTGAACTGGGGAGCGGTGGACGGCAATCTCACGCCGGAAACCATCGCTTATTATGAGCTGAAAGCAAAAGGCGGTGCAGCGGTGGTAACCATGGGAGAAAGCATTGTACATACTGTCACCGGAAAATCCCATGACCGGCAGATTGAGCTTGATAATCCTACCTCTCTTGTGGGTTTGTCCCAGCTGGCAAAGGCAATCAAACGCCACGGAGCAGTGCCCAGCGCTGAATTGTCTCATGGAGGAAAATGGGGCGGACTTGTCAGCATGGCAGGCAGTATGAAAGAGGGAAGAATTGCGTACGGTGCCAGTGATGAAATGCTGGCGGAGGGGCCCGTGAAGGAAATGCCGGAGGCATTGCTGCTGGAAGTGATTGAATCCTTCGGAAAGGGAGCCGCCGTTCTGAAACGGGCAGGGTTTGAAATGTGCATGGTGCATGCAGGCCACGGCTGGTTTTTCGGCCAGTTTCTTTCCAAAAGGACGAACCATCGTACCGATCGGTTTGGCGGCAGTTTTGAGAATCGAGCAAGAGCCCTTACCATGGCACTGGAATCCATTCGGCGTCATGTTGGCCCCGGATTTCCCATAGAGGTTCGTATGAGCGGAGATGAATTTGTAGAAGGAGGAATTGACCTGAATGAGGGAATACTACTTGCAAAGCTCATCGAAAATCAATGCGATCTGATTAATGTTTCCGCAGGAATGCATGAGGACCTCGAACTGTATCTCAGAACCCATCCCACACAGTTCATGGAAAAGGGCGCAAATGTCTATCTTGCGGAAGCCATTCGCAGAGAAGTCAGCATACCGATCTCCACGGTAGGGGGCATCGTCGATCCGGCGATGATGGAAGACATTATTGCATCAGGGAAAGCAGATTTGGTTGAACTGGGAAGACCACTTCTTGCAGACCCCTATCTGCCGCAGAAACTGAGAGAAGGCAGAGAGCGGGAGATTACAAAGTGCCTCAGATGTATGGGGTGCTTCGGTGAGTCCCTGAAAACAGAAACTACATCCTGTGTGATCAATCCGGTCATAGGGAACGAGTTTAACGAAAGCATTGCCAAATGCCAGCCTACAGAACGGAAGAAGGTTCTGGTTGCCGGAGGCGGTCCCGGGGGAATGAAAGCGGCTCTGACAGCGGCTGAGCGGGGACACGAGGTGGTGCTGTGTGAAAAAACTGATGCGCTGGGAGGAGCTCTTGCTTTTGCGCAATACGTACCATTCAAGTATGGTCTCTACGAATACAAGGACGTGCTGGAATACTTGCTGAAGAAGAACGGGGTTGAGATCAGACTGAATACAGAAGTTACGTCTGAACTTGTAGCACAGGAAAAGCCGGATGCCCTGCTGCTGGCTGTGGGAGCCACTCCCATTACTCCGAATCTTCCTGGCATTGACAGCGATCATGTGAGATTCGCCCAGGACATCTACGGAAAAGAAGATCAGCTGGGTGATACCGTTGCTGTCCTGGGGGGCGGTCTGGTGGGCTGTGAAACAGCAGCACATCTTGCTAGACTCGGAAAAAATGTGACGCTTATCGAGCTGCGTGAGGATCTTGCTATGGATGCAGACCTATTTTATCAGACCGCAGTGAAAGGCGATCTTCGCAGAAATAATGCAAAGATCTTTGTTAGCTCCGCAGGGCGCAAGGTTACGAAAGACGGAATCCTGATCAGCACAGCGGAAGGCTTGGAAGTGCTGGTGCAGGCAGACACGGTGATCAATGCTGCAGGATATCGTGCCGATGATACCGCGTTCCAGAATCTGAATGGCGCAGCGCCGGTGGTGCAGCGGATCGGAGACTGCAGACGCCCGGGGAAGGTCACCAATGCAGTGACAGACGGATATTACATGACCCTTGATCTATAAATCTCCCGGGATAGGCGAATATAAATTTCTACGTTAAACGAGTGTAAATTCCTATAATAAACAAATACAAATTCCTTATAATAGCAAGTCCCCCCCAATTGATATGAGGAGAAATCAAAAGCTGCCGCACGAGGTAAAATTAGTGCGGCAGCTTTTTTATTGAGCATAGTTGCTGGGCTCTCTGGCGAAAACAGCTACTTATTGCAGAAGTAACGTTAATCACTTTTCTATAGCGTTATGTTGTTAAATAATATACAATCTAATTTGCTGTCTACTTCAGTCCGAGAATCTCACGGGCTTCATCGGGAGTTGCAAGGGTCTTGTTCGCTTCCAGTGCAAGGCGTTTGATCCGGCTTACAAACTGAGCGTTGGATGTGGCAAGCTCACCGTAATTGAAATAGACATTATCTTCAAAACCTGTTCGGATGTTACCTCCCAGAGCAAGGGCCGCCAACGTGATTTCCATGGCTCCTCTTCCGATACCAAAGGTGCCCCAGGTGCAGTTCTCAGGCAGGTGATTGACTACGTATAACAGGTTTTCCACATCTGCTTTCATTCCGCCGGGAGCACCGAGACAAATCTGAAAATGGAGAGGTCCCTTGAGGATTCCCTTCTTTTCATAATAGAGGGCGGTGTTCAGCATTCCCATGTCAAAGATTTCGATTTCCGGCTTCACGTTGTACTCTTGCATCCGGAGTCCGAGCTTTTCCAAAAATGCAGGTTCGTTCATGAAGACGCTGGAGTGCATCCAGTTCATGGTGCCGGCATCGAAGGAAGCCAGCTCCGGTGAGAGCTTCATAAAGGGTAGCATTCGGTCTTCGTCCGTGGCGCCGATGGCACCGGAAGTCGTCAGATTTAGTACGATGGGGCATTTTGCCGCTCTGATGAGACTGACGGTCTTTTCAAATTTTTCAAAGCTCATGCTGGAGCGATCGTTATCGTCTCGGACATGAATATGAGCAACGGCAGCGCCGGCCTCGTAACAGGCGATGACAGATTCGGCAATTTCTTCAGGTTGTGTGGGTAAATTCGGATTGTCATTTTTTGTGGGGATGGCGCCGCAAACTGCAGCTGTTACAATGACTTTATCCCTTGCATTTGATCTTCTTGTTTCAAACAATGATATGTCCTCCTTTTATTCGTTACCTATTGTGAAAAGCAAGATGTATGCCAAAGATGACCGGAAGGGATGCGCGGTGTTAATCTTCTCCGTTTGCCGGATGTTTTATGGATAGGGAGGCAGGAAAGTCAGAATGAATGCGGAGAAATCTGTTGCAATGCTGCAATGCCCGTTAAAAAAGCAACAAGTGACAATCTGCTACTTGTTCAGAGAATATCGAAAGAACACCAAAAAAAGGCGATTCATAACAATTTACAGGAAGAAATATGAACGGCACGGAAATTGCACTATACAAAAATGTATAAAGCTTTATATGAATATATCATTACGTTTTTTCGCGAGAGGAGTATCTGAATGACAAAATCTATTGTAGCCATCGCCAAAGACCCAAGCATTGATGTTATGGTAGAGCAAGTTTTAACTGAGCTGGGCGGGGCGGAACAATTAATTAGAAAAAATTCCACCGTCATCCTAAAACCAAATGCGGGGCACCTGGGGCCTCCGGGAACAAGCATTAACACGAATCATGATTTCCTGAGGGCTGTCATCAAAGCAGTAAAAGCCGCAGGAGCGAAAAGGGTTATCGTCGGAGAAGCTGCTGCTATCGGGTGTGATACCATGGCCTGCTTTGAGTCTGCCGGTCATGCCCAGGTCGCAAGAGAAGAAGGCGCAGAGCTCTATGATATCAAATCGGATAAAGATCTGATCAAGGTTCAGATCCGAGATGCCAAATCAGAGATCACCCATGTGATGCTGCCGCGGCTGATTCTTGAAGCAGAGCATATTATCAACCTTCCTGTTTTCAAATCACATGCCAGCATGGTTTTCAGCTGTGCCTTAAAGAATATTAAGGGCGTGGTGCAGGATAAGGTTCATTATGAAATGCACAAAACAAATTTAGCAATGGCCATGATGGACATTTGGTCTGTCGTAAAAGCCGACCTGACCATTGCGGATTTAATCTATCCGGCAGAGGGTTTTGGTCCCCACTCGGCAGTTCCGCTTGATTTTGGATGCGTGGTAGCAAGTAAGGACCCTGTTGCACTGGACGCCACCGCGTGCAGAATGGTGGGACTTGACATCAGCATGGTGGACTACTTTGAAGCAGCCAGGCAGAGAGGTCTTGGAACAAGTGATGAGGATCAGATCATCGTCAAGGGAAAGCAGATCAAAGATGTCTATAAAAAAATGTGGCTGCCGTATCTTGAACGGTTTGACACTTGGCCGGAGTATAACATCATGCATGAGAATTCATGTTCCAGCTGCCAGTCACTGGTCGCATTCACCATGGAAAAGCTCAAGGCGCTTGGAGAATACGACAAGAATACGGATGCAGTTATCGTGCTGGGCGCAAAAAAAGAGATTTCAGAGGACATTCCTCCGGAAAAGCTGATTTTGTGTGGAAACTGTACAGCGAAATACAGAAATAGAGGCGTTGCGGTACACGGGTGTCCGCCGTCAGAGCCCCATATTGCATGGGCGATTATTGACCGTATGGATCAGACAGAGATTGGGCCGGGATTCCGTGAACGTATGGCAGCGGAAGAACCGATTTGGAATGCCTATATTGACAAGATTGTTGCAGAAAAAAGAGAAGAAGATAAAAAGACAAAATAAATAAAATAATAATGTATGATAAATTTTGGGAGGAAATCTTTTATGGAAACGCAGCAAATGAAAAAAAAACTTGCCAGTGAAAACACAAATATCAAATTTGGGAAAGCAGGCTGGGGTATCATTCTCTACTGCGGTGCAATGTTCTTCTTTTTAATCGGCTTTTCTATTGATGGCCTGAATATTGTTGCCCCTGCTTTTGCAGCAAAGACTGGAATTGAATATGCAGACGTGCTTAGTGTTGCTACAATTGCAGGTTTTATCGGAATCCTATCCTACATACTGATCGGCAGAATCAACGTCAAAATCGGCGCAAGAGTGACTTCTGGAATCTGCATGATCGGCGCTGGACTGTCCTATATCTACTGGGGCAGCACTGAAACGCTGTTCACCTACGGTGTAGGCCTGACCTTAGTAACGAGCTTTATAAACGGTGCTGCTTACATTGCAGGAGGCGCTTTGGTTGCGCAGTGGTTTCCGAAAAAGAAAGGTCTGGTCAACGGGTTTACCACAATGGGGCACAACCTTGGATCAGCTTTTTATGTTCCGCTGATTGCATTCCTGATCGGAGCGTTTCAGATGGCAAAGGGAATGACGTTTACCGGTGTTGCCGGAATCGTGCTTGGCCTTATCGGGCTGGCCTTCGTCAAAAACCTTCCTCAGGATATGGGCTTATATCCTGACAATGTAACAAAAGATGTTTATGAGAGTGAATACTGCACTGAAGCCGTTGGAGAAGCAAAACTTTGGACGCTGGCAAAGGTGCTTAAAACGAAAGAAGTTTGGATGGTATCTCTTGTGATCGGCATCAACCAGCTTGTGACCACAGGCGTAATGAGTCAGCTTGTTGTCCGAAACATGGGCATCGGTTTTTCACAGGCGAAAGCGATCTCTCTGATGACGATGTGTGCTTGTGTCGGCGTTGCAGGTAGCTATTTGTTCGGCTTCATCGATCAGAAATTCGGCGTAAAAAAAGCAATCATTATCTTCCTGGTATGGTATGCCGCGGCGCTGGCTGTCAACGTAACAGATACGGTCATGGGGGTTTATATCTCTGTAGGAATGGTAGGAATTGCCATCGGTGCAGCAGCAAACTTCATTGTATCTCTGCCGGCATCTGTATTCGGACGTCACGGATTTGCAGAGGTCTATGCAGCTTATTTCCCAATTATGCAGGCAGTACTTATGACCAATTACATCATCAATGCGCAGGCAATCAGAATAACAGGCAGCCTGAGAGGCGCCTATATGGTCTATATTGGTCTACTGATTGTAAATATTATTATCATCTGCAGTATCAATGTCAGAAAATACAATAAAGACTATCTTGCAGAAGACCAAGCGTTAGGAAAACGCTAATCTATTTTGGAGCGCATATCATTTGGTCAGTGCTTGGTCAAAAGAGAACAAGGAAAAAATATACAAAACGAGTAAATATGACAACGGCCTCTTCGGCGGAAAGCCGGCGGGGTCGTTGCCGCATACGGAGGAATGAATGAGAAATGTTGTAATTGTCGCGGGATGCAGAACCCCAATCGG
>JARBUO010000189.1 GCA_029239605.1 Bacillota bacterium
AAACGGAAGGCTTGATCTTTCTCAGGCGGAAGCAGTCATTGATATTGTTCGCGCAAAAACAGATAAAACTTTTGATGTGGCATTAAAGCAGATGGAAGGTGCGCTATCAGACAAAATAAGAGCAATTCGTCAGGTGCTCATGGATCTGCTGGTAGATATTACGGTAAATATTGATTATCCAGACGAAGATATTGAACTTTTGACCTATCAAAAGCTGGAAGACAGTATATCGTATATAAGCAATATGATTAGTGAACTGAAGGCAACCGGGGGTGCAGGAAAGATCATCAGAGAAGGTTTAAACGTTGCAATTATAGGAAAACCCAACGTTGGCAAATCATCTTTGATGAATGCACTGTTGCGGGAATCAAGAGCCATCGTAACGGAGATCCCAGGCACAACAAGGGACACCATTGAGGAAGTCATCAGCATTAAGGATATTCCCGTAAAGTTAACGGATACTGCCGGAATCAGAGAAACTGAAGATCGAATCGAGCAAATCGGTATTGAAAAAAGCAAGGAATCCTTTAACCGTGCAGACCTTATCATATTTATTCTGGATGGAAGCAGTCCATTGACCGCTGAGGATGAAAGCATTATCGACAGGCTGGAAAGCAGAAATGTCATCGTTCTGCTCAACAAGGAAGATCTGGGAACGGCAGTCAGTATAGAGAAAATCAATAAAATGTTGCCCAATGCAAGCGTGATTCGCGCAGCAATTAAAAATGGTCAGGGTATTAATTTGCTGGAAAACACCATTGAGAACCTCGTTTATGGCGGGAAGGTAAAGCAGGAAGAAAGCCTTCTTGTTACGAACGTAAGACATATGGAGCTTTTGGAGCAAGCTTCTGCAGCCATCACTGATGCAGGCAGAATGGCGAAGAATAAAGAGGCGCTGGATTTTATTGAAGTTGATGTAAGGCGCTGCTGGGAACTTCTCGGAGAAATAATAGGCGAATCGGTCACTGAGGATATTATCGATCAGGTTTTCGCCAGATTTTGCTTAGGAAAGTAAGCTTTCTGGCCTCAATAAGATGAGCAATTAGTTTCAATAAGATCAGCAATTAGTTTCAATAAGATCAGCATTCAGCCTTAATAAAAATTAGCACTTTGATTCAATAAGATTAGTAATTAAGCTTCATTAAGTTTCAAATGCTAATTGGGATTCAATAATTTGGATTTGGCCATTCAATACGAATTTAGTATAATAGAAATATGCGAAAGAAAGATAATCATTTATATTTTTGCATTACTTTTTTTATGAAATACACTGAATTTGCATGAAGTTAACAAGGAACCTTGTTTTAGATTGGAAGGAACAATGAACTACTTTATTTTAGATGAATATGACGTGATTGTAATCGGTGCAGGACATCGGTGCAGGACATGCCGGCTGTGAAGCGGGCCTGGCTTGTGCTCGGATGGGAAAGCGGACGTTGATGCTATCAATCAACCTTGAAGCAGTTGCGATGATGGCTTGCAATCCTTCCATCGGAGGCACTGGAAAGGGACATCTTGTTCGTGAAATTGATGCTTTGGGCGGTGAGATGGGAATTAATATTGATAAATCCTTCATTCAAAGTAAGATGCTGAACACAGCGAAGGGTCCTGCCGTTCATTCTCTCAGGGCTCAAGCTGACAAATCCAGATACCACGAGGAAATGAAGAAAACCCTTGAAAATCAGAGTAATTTAGATTTAAAACAAGGTGAAGCCGTCGATCTTTTGATGGAGAATAACGAGGTTAGAGGCGTTATCCTGAAGACGGGTGCTGCATATCGGTCTAAGGCCGTAATCTTAGCGACAGGAACATTCCTAAGGGGTAAAATATTTATTGGAGAATGGTCCTATGAAAGCGGACCAAACGGCTTGGCTCCATCTGTGGATCTGGCACTGAATCTACGAAATTATGGACTCTCCATGCGCAGATTTAAAACGGGAACGCCGGCAAGAGCTTTGGGTAAAACACTTGATTATGATAAGATGACAGAGCAGCCTGGAGACGAGGATATCGTGCCGTTTTCCTTTATGAATGACAGCTTTGATAAAGAACAAGTTTCATGCTGGCTCACCTATACAAACGAGCAGACGCATAAGGTAATCAGAGATAATTTCTCAAGATCTGCTTTGTTTGGAGGGCAGATTGAAGGAGTCGGACCGAGATATTGTCCATCCATTGAAGATAAAGTCAACCGATTTTCTGATAAGGAACGACATCAGCTCTTTATTGAACCGGAGGGGCTATCGACGGATGAAGTATACATTCAGGGCATGTCTTCCAGCCTGCCGGAAGATGTACAAATAGCTTTTTATCAGACGATACCAGGACTGGAACACTTGAAAATTGTGCGCCCGGCCTATGCCATTGAATATGACAGCATTGATCCGCTGGAACTGAAAATGACATTAGAGCATCGAAGCATCGCAAATTTGTATTGTGCGGGGCAATTCAACGGAAGTTCCGGCTATGAAGAAGCAGCAGCCCAGGGACTGATTGCCGGGATTAATGCTGCTTTAAAAATTGACGAAAAGGATCCTTTTATTTTGGATCGTTCAGAAGCATATATTGGAGTTTTGATCGATGACCTAATTACGAAAGGGACAAATGAGCCTTATCGCATCATGACCTCCAGGGCAGAATATCGATTGGTTCTCAGACAAGATAATGCGGATCTGCGGTTAACGGAAAAATCCTATCAAATAGGACTTGCAAGTGAAACACGATATAGGCGGTTCCTTGAAACGAGAAATTCTGTGGAAAATGAACTAAGGCGGTTGGAACGCTGTATGGTGCTCCCAAGCCAAATCAACGATTTCCTGGAAAAAAATAATAGTACTCCGCTGCAGAATAAGATTTCCCTTGCGGAACTTTTAAAAAGGCCTGAGATGAATTATCAACTCATTGCTCAAATCGACCCTGAGAGAGCAGAACTTTCCAAACACGCCATTACACAGCTCGAAGTTCAAATTAAATATCAGGGATACATCGTCAAACAATTGCAGCAGATTGAACGGTTTAAGAAGTTGGAAAACAGAAAACTGCCGGAAAATATGGATTATGACGAGATTGACGGACTAAGAATCGAGGCAAAGCAGAAGCTCAATCGGCTGAAGCCGGTTTCTCTGGGTCAGGCCACAAGAATTTCGGGTGTTTCACCGGCAGATATCAACGTTTTGCTGATTCATCTCGAAAAGCAAAAGAGAAGAAAGTAGGACAGAAATGAAGCAATTAACCGATGCACTGGAACGTATGGACGTTTCCTATCAGCCGGAGATGATATTGAAGTTTCAAAAATACATGGAGTCGATTCTGGAGTGGAATGAAAAGGTTAATTTAACCTCCATTACAGAGCCGGATGAATTTGAATTGAAACACTATGTGGATTCTGTTATTATCTGTAACCGCCCGCAGTTTCAAAGCGCAGAAAAGATCGTTGATATTGGAACCGGGGCTGGTTTTCCCGGCATCCCTCTGGCGATTCTGAATCCTGAGAAAGAATTTCTGCTGCTGGATTCACTGAACAAAAGGGTCAAAATTATTCAGGAACTTTCTGCTGAAATAGGACTTAGGAATGTGAATTTTTGCCATGGAAGAGCCGAGGAATTTGCTCATAAAAAAGAGTATAGAGAGCAGTATGACCTTTGCGTTTCAAGGGCTGTGGCAAATTTAGCTGTTCTCAGTGAGTATTGTCTCCCTTTTGTACGTGTAGGCGGATGGTTTGCAGCGTATAAGAGCGGCTCAGCGGACGAAGAAGTTCAGGCATCAAGAACGGCGGTGACTTTGTTAGGCGGAGATATCAAAGAGAATTATCGCCCTGAGCTGAAAGGATTTGACCTGGACCATAGAATTCTGATGATCAGCAAAAATAAAAAAACCTTATCGAAATATCCGAGAAAAGCGGGAACACCTGCGAAAGAGCCTCTGAAATGATGTTTTCAGGGGTTTTTTGTTGAAGAAAACAGCCTTCACCGAGGACAAGCCTCCTGTTACTATGATAAGAGAAGCGTTATCTTCGGCAGAGGGGGGATTATCATGTTTTTAAAAAAATCAGATCAAATGGAAATACCTGTGGAATTAATTTGCACGAATCCAGAGCAACCGAGAAAGGTATTTGAGGATAAAGAGCTTTTGGAGCTGTGTGACTCCATTCGTGAGTTTGGAGTGATTCAGCCCATCATTGTCAAAAGAGATCAAAAGGGTATGTATGTTGTAATTGCGGGAGAGCGGCGCCTGCGGGCAGCATCTTTTGCTGGATTAAAAAAGATTCCGGCTATTATCAGAGATGCGGATGAGAAGGATTCTGCGCTGCTGGCCCTTGTTGAAAATGTACAGAGAGAAAACTTGAATTATATCGAAGAAGCAGCGGCATATAAACGGCTGATGGATGAGTATGGTCTAACTCAGACAGAAATTTCGAAACGTGTCGGTAAGCAGCAATCTACAATCTCAAATAAAATAAGAATATTGTCTCTTCCGTCAGATGTACAGCAGCTGTTGGCAGAAAATCAGCTGACAGAGAGACATGCACGGGCTTTGCTGAAAGTCACCGATGACAGGATTAGAAAATTGATTCTGGATCGAATCGTTGAGCACGGACTAAATGTCAAGCAGACAGAGAAACTGATTGAAGATGTTATGACAAAACATGAAGAAGAGAAGAGAAAAGGCGAAAAACTGAGGTATATCAACTACCGGATTTACTTAAACACGTTGAAAAAAGCCTTTTCGAGTATTTCAGAGGTAGAAAAAAATGCAAAATATTATCAGGAAGATAAAGGGGACCACCTAGAAATAAGGATATTAATTCCAAAAAAAGAAAATACAACCAATGCGCTTGCAGCTGAGTGAATCAAAACAAACATGCCTTGTAAACATTGGAATATCAAGAGTTTCCGTGTTATGTTTCACGTGAAACTCTTTTTATTTTTAAAAAGATATGGTGTAAACAAGAAGGATGGTATATAATGAAATGGTACTGGATAAATGAGGTATCATGCTATTCATTTTAACAAAAAAAATGAAGTTGTCCAATGGTTTCGCTAAATTTTTACCAAAAGTACGAAGAAGTTTCGCTGAAAAAACAGACAGTGTAGGGATCCAGACTCCTGGAGGAGGTCGAAGGCCGGCGCATTTTTGTTCAAAGGACATCGCAAAAAAGTGAAATAGCATCAAACTGCTTACAACGGAATAATTCGTTCAAAATACAGCAGTAGTAGTAATCCAAATACATTAGGAGGGCATTAGTTTGGGAAAGGCCATAGCAATATTCAATCAAAAAGGCGGAGTTGGAAAAACAACAACGAACATAAATCTAGCGGCATGTCTTGCATTGAAGGGCAAGAGAATATTAATCCTGGATATCGACCCCCAGGGGAATACGACAAGCGGAATGGGAATATCTAAAAAAGGACTGGATAAAACAATGTATGAAGTCCTGATTAATGACGGACTTGAGCCGGCAGATGCCATCATTCCCACAAGAATTAAAAACCTTGATATCATACCTGCAAGCGTTCAATTGGCCGGCGCAGAAATTGAACTGGTACAGCTTGAAGGCAGGGAAAAGAGGCTGAAAAAGGCCTTGGATAAGATCAAATCTAAATATGATTACATATTTATAGACTGTCCGCCGTCTCTTGGTCTTTTGACCATAAATTCTTTGACTGCGGTAGATAGCGTTTTGATCCCAATTCAATGTGAATTTTATGCCCTGGAAGGTGTAAGCCAGCTCATGAGTACAATTGAACTGGTAAAAAAGAATATGAACACCAGCCTTGTTATTCAGGGTGTAATTCTCAGTATGTTTGACGGGAGAACGAATCTTTCCATACAAGTAGTTGAGGAAGTTAAAAAATACTTCAAAGAAAAGGTCTACACAACAGTTATTCCGAGAAATGTAAGACTCGCAGAAGCCCCCAGTTATGGTATGCCCATTACAGAATATGATCCAAAATCAAAGGGTGCAGAAGCATATTTTGAATTTGCTGAGGAGTTTCTGGAACTGGAAGGTGAAAACTAATGGCTGGAATGAAGGGAAGAGGTCTTGGCAAGGGTCTTGAAGCATTATTCAATGATGTTGAGATCAATGCGCATGATTCAGAAAGATCTGCCGATAGCGAAGGGATCCTTTTTATTGACATTAATAAGATAAAACCTAACTCAAAGCAGCCTCGTAAGAGTTTTCCAGATGAAAAAATTGAGGAACTGGCAAGATCTATTGAAGTCCATGGCATCATACAGCCGATTATGGTCAGGCCATCGGGTGAAGGCTACGAAATCGTAGCCGGAGAACGACGTTGGAGAGCTGCACGAAGGGCATCTTTAAAACAAGTTCCTTGTATTATAAGAGAACTTACCGAAGAGCAGAACATGTTGGTTGCAATTATTGAGAACATGCAGCGCGAGGATCTGAATCCCATGGAGGAAGCTGAAGCACTGAATCAGATGATTACAACCTTTGGATTAACGCAGGAAGAAGTATCAAGAAGCGTTGGAAAAAGCAGACCTTATATCACAAATTCACTGCGGCTGCTGAGATTGCCGGAAGAGGTAAGGGAGCTTGTCGTGCAAGGAGAAATTTCAAATGGACATGCAAGAGCACTTGTTTCGGTCAAAGATGAACGAAAACAACTTGAACTTGCGAATCGAGTCGCAAGAGATGGTCTATCTGTAAGAGAAATTGAATCCTTGGCGAATAGAGAAAATGAAGGACCTGTCGCAAAAGCAGTTAAAGCGAAAGCAAGGG
>JARBUO010000190.1 GCA_029239605.1 Bacillota bacterium
GGCAGATGTCTGGAATGTCAATGTGATTTCTGCCGTACCTACTGCGACCTAACTGATTTCTATCATAAATGGCCTCTTAGGATCAGAGATGAAATTCTGGCCACAACACTGCCGGGGTCAGCTGAAGTAAAAGCAACACCGGCAAAACGTCTGCTGAGTACCTGCAATCAATGCGGACTCTGTAAGGATACGTGCCCTGAGGAAATTGACGTAGGCGGGCTGATCCTTGAGGGAAGAAAAAGCATGCACAGGCAGAAGAAAGCACCTTGGGTATTTCATGACTTTTGGCTCAGGGATATGGATTTTGCGAACAGCCGTCTAGCCGCTGTTCACAAGGGTTCTCCGTTTACAGTTCCCCTTAGCACCGAAAGGGAACCGAGAGCGGAAGTGCAAGGGCAGGGAGTGATGTCAGATGGGCAGGTGACTGAAGAAACTGAGCCGTATGCATTTTTTCCAGGATGCCAGCTTGGTGCCAGCGATCCCGAACTGGTGGAGAAGACCTATGCGCTCCTTTTGGAAAGGAGGCCAGATACGGGCTTGCTGCTTCAATGCTGCGGTGCGCCTGCGGAGTGGTCGGGAGATGAGGAAAAACACCGGGACGAACTTACCGTCATCAGAAAGCACTGGCAGGAGCTTGGAAAACCGGTACTGATTATGGCCTGTCCAACCTGTGAGAAAAAGTTTAAGACTTATCTGGAAGAGGTTCCGGTGATCTCGTTATATGAGGTTCTTGACAGCTGGTGTGGCGCAAAGGAATCCGCTGTAATGACCCCGAAAGAAACAATCGAATCAGCTGAACAGAGAAAGTACTCTGTGTTTGATGCCTGTGCATCAAGACATGAGCCTGAGATGCGGGCGTCGGTCAGAAGGCTGGCAGAACGATTGGGGTATTCCCTTGAACCGCTTGCTGAAAATGACGCCAATCCGCGATGCTGCAGCTTTGGGGGACAGCCCGCCGTTGCGAATCCCGAGTATGCTTCTTTTGTGACACAAAAGAGAATTTCTGAATCGGAAAACCCCTATATCACATACTGTATCAACTGCCGTGATGTATTTCTTGATGCAGGAAAGGGAACAGTACACATTCTCGATCTGCTTTTCGGAGGAGAGACACAGAAGAAACTCCCTACTATTAGCCAGAGGAGAGAAAATCGAATCCGATTGAAGGAACAGCTCATAAAAACCTACTGGCAGAAAAATCGCCTGGCTGAAAGTTCAGAGGAGACCGGTGCAGAACAAACCGCCTCGGACAAAAGCAGCTTTGTTCTGCAGATCTCATCTGAACTGGCTGAAAAACTGAACCGAGAGCGGATTTTAGAGGAAGATATTCTGGCCGTTGTGGAATTCTGCCAGCGAACCGGGAGGCGTGTGCGGAATCCTGAGAAGGAAAGCTTCAGTGGGTACAAAGAGGTAGGCCATACGACCTATTGGGTAGAATATCTGGAGAAGGAGCCGGGCTGCTGTGAGCTCTTAAACGCATATGCCCATCACATGAAGATCGAGCTGGAAGCGGTGTGGAACGGAAGGAAAATCGAGGCAGAACAGTGATCCCCTGAGCGGGGTATGAAGGAGATTGAATTGGGTGGTTTTATCGGTGCATTTTAGTTGACAGAGAAGGTGTTTTACTGATAGACTACAAGTGTTCTAGAGGCAACTAAACATGAATCTCCGGCCCTGTAACCGCAGCTGCGGGCAAGGGTCTGACCGTTCTCTATTTTGCGGTATGAGAACCGAAGAAACGGAGATGTACTTTTTGTTTTAAGCTAACGATTAAACTTAAAAACAAAGAGGGCAATGTGCCGCGGATGGCACTCAATACGAGCTAGGGCTTGTGTTTGCTGTCCGCTTTTCCAGGCCAGCTAAAGCTGGGGAAAAGAGGCAACGTGCCGCGGGTGGCACTCCAACACAAGTAAGACTTGTGTTTGCTGTCCGCTTTTCCGGGCCAGCTAAAGCTGGGGAAAAGAGGCAAATTTTAGGAGGTTCTTATGAAACAATTGAAAAAAATGACCTTGCACATTAATGGCGCTGATCGTATGTTCATCTGTGACCCTGAAAAGGACACGCTGGCAAGCGTATTGCGCCGTCTTGGTCTGACGGGTACGAAAGTCGGATGCGGTACAGGTGTATGCGGCGCCTGTTCTGTAGTTCTCGATGATAAAGTAATCCGTGCATGTACCAAGAAAATTAAAACGGTTAAAGAATACAGCTCAGTGATTACCATTGAAGGACTTGGAAACCCGATGAATCCTCATCCAATCCAGGCTGCCATGGTTCATTTGGGCGCTGTACAGTGCGGTTTTTGTATGCCGGGATTCATCGTTTCAGCTTACGGACTGCTCAAGAGCAACCCGAGCCCAACCAGGGAAGATGTGCGCGATTGGTTCCAGCAGCACAGAAACGTATGCAGATGTACAGGATATAAACAGATCGTAGATGCGGTCATGGAAGCTGCTGCTATTTTACGCGGTGAAAAGACCATTGCTGATATTACCTACGATTACAAAAAAGATGTGGGGAATTACTACGGAAAACCCCTGGCCAGACCCAATGCATTGGCGAAGGCTTGCGGTGTTTGCGACTACGGCGATGATATTGAACTGAAGATGCCGGCGGAAACATTGCACGCTGCTCTTGTAATGCCCAGAGTTGCTAACCATGCGAGAATTCTGAACATTGATTACAGTGAAGCAGAGAAGATGCCTGGCGTTGTAAAGGTGATTACCGCCAAGGATGTGGATGGTGCCAACCACTTGATGATGTTCCAGTTCTCACCGAGAACGACCGCGCTTGAGCAGGTACATAAACTTCTCGCAGACGAAAAGATCGTTAACTGGGGAACTGTTGTAGCAATGGTAGTGGCAGACACCAAAGATCATGCAAAAGAGGCTGCAGATAAAGTTAAAGTTGAAATCGAGCAGCTGCCGGAATACATGAACTATTTGGATGCGGTTATGCCTGATGCCATGAGAATTCATGACAATATGGACAATACCTATGCATGGCAGCCGGTATTTAAGGGTGAAACCGACAAAATTCCTGATATGATCGAAGAGGCACCCTATGTAGTGGATGGAAGCTTCTACTCGTCAAGAGAGCCTCATATGTCCATTGAAGGCGACACCGTGCAGGCCTACTACGATGAAGATGGGCTGCTTACCGTACAGTGTAAAGCGATGACCACGTATTTTGACAGAGACGATATTGCTCAGGCGGTAGGTCTTCCTGTTGAGCAGATTCGTGTCGTTGAAAATCCCACCGGAGGCTCCTTCGGCTGGGCGATGAATGCTACCTCCTACTCCCTCGCAGCCATAGCCTGCAAGGTAACGGGGCAGCCCATTGCGCTTTCCATGGATTATTCACAGTTTATGGCGCTCAGCGGCAAGCGTTCACCGGCGTATATGAACGGACGTCTGGCATGTGATCAGGACGGAAAGATTATTGCGGGTGAATTTGATGCCGGTATGGATCACGGTTATGATCCGGCTCTCGGCGATGATAAAGTCATCAAGATTGCCCGTTTCATGTTCTTCCCGTACAATGTGCCCAATGTTCTCGGTCTTGGAAGAGTAGCGGTAACAAACCATGCTTTCGGTGTTCCTTACAGAGGATACGGCGCTCCTCAGGCGTATACCTGCGGAGAAGCCCTCATTGATATGATGGCTGAGAAGATTGGAATGGACCCTTTCGAATTCCGATATAAGAACATTGCAAGAGAAGGCGAGACCAACATTAACAGTACAGAATTCCTCCAGTATCCAATGGAGGAGATGATGAATAAGATGAAACCTCTCTATGATAAGGCTGTTGCGGAGGCAAAGGCTGCGGACACTCCGGAAGTACGCCGTGGTGTAGGCCTTGCATGGGGTGGGTATAACGTAGGGCTTGGATCTGATGACTTTGCCACCGTTGCCATCGAGCTTACGGGTGACGGCAAATTTATAAAATATGATACCTGGCAGGATCAGGGGCAGGGCGGTGACCAGGGTTCCTTAATGTGTACCCTTGAGGCACTGAAGCCTTATTTCCCGGAGGTCCTTCCCACGGATATCAAGTTAATTCAAGCGGACACGAAATATTGCCCAAATACGGGTGAATCAGCGGGTTCCAGATCTCATTTCGCCAATGGAAAGGCCAGCATTCTTGCCGCCCAGAATCTTGCCAATGCAATGCGCAAGGAAGACGGCACTTATCGTACCTATGACGAAATGATCCAGGAAGGTATTCCAACCAAATATGAAGGAAACTGGGTTGCAGAGGCTGAATGGGATAACTTCAGACTCCTTGATCCCAACACCGGAGTTGGAAGCCCAACCTATGCCTACACCTATGCATTGTTCATGTCAGAAGTAGAAGTGGAGGTTGCAACCGGCAAGACCACTGTTATCGGAATGACCTGCGTGGACTGGGTTGGAAGAGTCGGAAACATTCAGGCTGTTAATGGTCAGGCATACGGCGGAATCTCTCATGCCATCGGCTTTGCTCTTAAGGAAAACTACGAGGATGTCAAGAAGCATAACAACATCTATTCTGCCGGTGTTCCTTATATTAAGGATGTTCCTGATAAGATCGACGTGCATCATATGGATGGCTTTGATGAAAGAGGACCCTTCGGTTCTTCAGGAGCTTCCGAGGCGTTTCAGTCTTCTGATCACGTTGCTGTCATCAATGCGATCAACAATGCTTGCGGCGTAAGAATTTACGAGCTGCCTGCCTCACCGGAAAAAGTAAAGGCTGGCCTCGACATCATCGCTTCCGGCGGCAAAGTGCAGCCGCCGAAAAAGTATTTCCTTGGTTCTGATTTCTACGAAGAACTGGAAAAGATCAAGGCTAATCCAGTATAAAAACAGAATAATGAACGGTTACGGCCACTATTGGCAGATTCCTCACGAGATCAGTTTCACAACTGACTGAAAGAGACGGCGCACAGGCACCAGAAGAAAAGTGTTGGCTGAAGCATCTATGACTGCAGCCAGACTCCCTTCTTTGCGTTTGAACGTCTCCTTTCCATATGAGGGGTCGCCTTTAGTGGTCATTTTGTAGTATTCAGGTGCTGAATGTGTTAAAATATGATCATCAACCGCTCTTCAAATATTGATAAGACGGTGGATCAAGACAAAGTGCGGCGGACTTCGGTCCTGTCTGCGCACCTCTCATTCAATGAGCCTTTCCTTAGAATAGGAGTTTACTGGTGGAGAAGTATTTTAAACAATATGACCGCTGCAGACAGAATGAAAAGCCATTTTGTACCCATGTGTGTCCATTTCATGTAGATGTGCTGGATTTTCAGACAAAGATGGTAAATAAAAACTACAACGCGGCCTACAAAACCTTCCGGAATGCGGTGGGCTTTCCCGATGTGGCTGCGGCTTTGTGTCCCGAATATTGTGCCGGCGCTTGTCCGAGAAAAGAACTGGATCAGTCAGTGCAGCTGAATCTTTTGGAAAAAACTTGT
>JARBUO010000191.1 GCA_029239605.1 Bacillota bacterium
CTGAAAAACGTAGATCTTCGGGTTCCATACGGCGCCATCTATGGGCTTTTGGGGCCCTCGGGCTGCGGGAAAACAACAACAGTGAAAATAATGGCAGGAATCTCTGAATCAACATCAGGTGAGACCTTTGTCCTTGGCAGGCCCATGCCTCAGCTTGCAATTATGAATGAAATCGGCTATATGGCTCAGTCTGATGCCCTATACATGATGTTGTCTGCTTCAGCCAATCTGGAGTTTTTTGCTTCTGTTTACGGAATGAAGAAAGAGCAGTATCGGAAGCGTATTCCTGAAGTTATGGAGCTTGTCAATCTCTCCGATGATCTTTACAAACCTGTGGCCGCATATTCAGGAGGAATGAAACGCAGACTTTCTCTCGCAATGTCCATCCTCCATCATCCAAAGGTTCTTATTCTGGATGAACCAACGGTGGGAATAGACCCGCTTCTTCGAAAGGAGATATGGAACGAACTTTATAAAATGTCCAATGACGGTGTAACAATACTGGTAACTACTCATGTGATGGATGAGGCGGAAAAATGCCATCAGCTTGCCATGATGCGTCAAGGTGTTCTGATCGCACAGGGTACTCCCGATGAGCTCCAGCATAAAATTGGCGCTGCAAGCATAGAGGAAGCCTTTATCTACTATGGGGGTAATGGTCATGAGGATTAAAGCAATGGTACTGCGCATCCTGAATCAGCTGCGCAACGATAAAAGGACTCTGGCGCTGATCCTCTGCGCGCCGCTTCTCCTGTTGACACTGATCTATTTCATCCTGGATTCATCTACGACAGAACTTAAAGTCGGCGTCATCAATGCACCGCAGCAATACGTTGAGAGACTCTATGAAAATAATATAATTCCCGTTCGCTGCAGTGAATCGGAAGCAGGTCAAATGCTCAAAGAAGAAACGATCATCGCCTCTGTTGAAATGATTAGCGGCAAAATTTATATCAACTTAGATGGCGGAAATTCTACAAAAGCAAGTGCTGCTCTTGCTGCAATGGAAGCAGCGAAAAAAGCAATGGGCCCCACTATGGAAAGAAAGGATCTTAAGACGGAAATCAATTATGTTTACGGATCGGGAGATCTTTCGCTCTTTGACAATTTCGGTTCCCTGCTCATCGGCTTTCTCGTATTTTTCTTCACCTTCCTGATTGCAGGGATTTCCTTTCTGCAGGAGCGGACCACAGGTACCCTTGAGAAGCTCTTGTCAACGCCGATTCAGCGCTGGGAAATTGTTACAGGTTATGTGCTTGGATTTGGTGCAGTTACAGTGATCCAGTCTCTGATCATAACAATCTTTGTGGTATATGTTCTGGATATTATGATGATTGGTTCCCTATGGCTTGTTCTGTTGATCACCCTGCTTTCTGCTATGACAGCCCTCACTTTGGGGATCCTTCTCTCAACCCTGGCTTCCAGTGAATTTCAGATGATTCAGTTTATCCCCATTGTGGTCGTGCCCCAGGTCTTTTTTACAGGATTGTTTGACTTATCCCCCGCCTGGAGCATTGTGGGAAAGTTTATGCCCCTCTACTATGTTGCTGACGCGCTGGAAAAGGTCATGATCCGAGGGGAACGTTTTCCTGATATCGCATTTGATGTTTTCGTTCTCCTGGGGCTTACCTTACTTTTTATGACAGCCAATACCCGGCTGCTAAAGCGTTATAGAAGAATATAACCCAAAGGAGGTTGGAATCATGAAACATAGAACTGTACACAAAAAAATAATCCCCCTCGCCCTGCTGGCGGCGATAGCGGTTATTGTTGCGGCTGTCACTTTGAGTGCAAGCAATCGTTATACCGGAGTTGTGGAGGCAACGATTCTTTCCCACTCCTCCGAGGTATCAGGAAAAATATTACAATCCCCAGTTAATCTTGGTGAGCACGTTGCAAAGGGAGATATTATTGCAGAAATTGACAGCACCGACCAGCAATATGCACTAGAGCAGCTACAGCTTACCGTCGACCAGAAAAAAATTGCCCTTACCGATCTTGAGTCCAAGACCGGAACTAAGACAGCAAACAGCATCTCCATCGCTCGTTCTAATTATAACAGCGCAGTCTCAGCAAACGAAAAGGCAGCTCTTGATTATGAAAATGCGCGGGATCTTTACACACAAGGGGCAATCACAAAGGATGCCCTGGATCGGGTTAAGGTTGCTGCAGACGCAGCTTCCAATGCCGTAATTTCAGCGAAAGCTCAGCTGGACAATGCCGGAAGCGGTACACCTGCGGAATCCGCCCGTCTGGAGCTGGATAAGCTTGAGAGCCAGCAGGAGGAAATGCTTAGAAACCTTAGTAAATACACAATCAAGGCCTCGAGAGACGGCGTGATCATGAGCAAAAGCTATCTGCCCGGTGATATGGTCTCACCCGGTTATAATCTGGCAGATCTTGCAGCAGACGGTGAAAACTATTTTGTCTTTTATCTTCCTGTTGAGGAGCTATATTCATTGGAGTATGGCCAGTCTTATGATGTTGTCAGCAATGGCAGCACCTACACAGCGGTCGTTAAATATATCGATGTAAAAAGTGAATACACTCCCAAAGATATGCAGACCACCGCAAATAAAAACAGAAAAAGCATCAAGGTAAAATTGCTCCTTCCAAAGGATTGTCCGCTAAAGCCAGGCCAGGAAGCTGAAGTGCGACTGGATTTATAAATAACCAGTTTTTCATGCAACTGAATCGTAAAAATCAGGGTTTTCCTGCAACTGAATTCAATATCTACGGTAATTCAAGAAAATATTTTTCAAAAAATTACCAAATTTTGATCAGCCAATATTTACAGACCCCCTATTTTTTGGTATATTTAAAAGGTATATATCAATTAAAAAAGGAGATCGAAAATGAGAATGAAGAACAAGAAAATTTTTGTCCTTATGCTTGCAGCAACGCTCCTGCTTACTCCTGTTACTGCTTTTGCCGGTGGTAAAACTGTCAATGTAAATGGCTATGAAGACGTAGGGATGGATCAACTCAGCCTGTCTGTTTCAAACGTAACAAAAGAACTGGATGTAAAAACCCTTGAAGCTGAGATGGATGCATACTTTGAAGTGCAAGCACCATCCGTTGTAACCACACTGAATGACAGTGCACGCTTCGACGTTTACAAAATGAACCCGGTAGACGGTCAGATTTTCACCTCTGGCACAAAGATCAAAGACGTTAAGGGTCAGGCAAAGATTTGGGTCCCCGATCCACTTGATGTTACAGGAGTCTATCTCAAAACGGTCGAAATCTCCGAACTTGAAAATATTGAGCATGATATTCCTCTTATCGTCAAGGGCGCAAACGCAACGTTGACAGAACCCGGCTACTACTACGTAGTTCTGGCTTATGAGGCCCTTGCCGGTTCAGCAGACGTTCTCATCCACGTTACCGGTTCCGGTACAGCACCAGCAGCAGATCAGGCCGCTCCGGTAAAAAGTGATGTGCCTGCAAAGGCAGATGCAAAGCCTACCGCTTCCAAGGTTCTCGTAAACAGTGCCGCAACTTCTTTCGAAGCATATAATATCAATGGCAATAATTATTTTAAGCTGAGAGACATTGCAAAGGTTGTCAGCGGAACTGAAAAGCAATTTGACGTTGAATACAACGCATCAGTAAAGGCAATCAACCTCCTGCCCGGTAAGGCCTACACTGCAGTAGGCGGTGAGATGGCTGCCGGAGACGGAAAGGCAAAGAGTGCTGTCCTCAACACTTCCAAGATCTACAAAGACGGCCAGGAAGTTGCCTTGACGGCTTATAATATTAACGGAAATAATTACTTTAAACTTAGAGATCTGGCTTCGGCCTTTAATATTGGCGTCACCTGGGATGGTGCGACCAACACAGTAGGCATCGACACCGCGCTTGAGTATACGGAATAACCCATACTGAATTTGCAGCCCCCTGTATCTGTTTACGTTACAGGGGGTTTTATATGGTTCAATACATCATCCTTGTTAGAAGTATAATTTTATTATTGGTGTAGTAAAATTCAATTAATTGTCATATTTATTCGATATTATTTACAATTTATCTGTTTTTTGTTATATTGGATGAGTCTGTAAATATTTCTAATTGTGGAAAAGGAGATTAATAAGATGAACGTAAAAAGAAAAAAACTATTCGCACTCACGCTGGCCGCAATCCTTCTGCTCGCTCCTGTTACTGCCTTTGCAAACGGCAAAACACTGAATGTGAACGGGCGAGAAGACTTGGGAGGAACTTTTGATAACATCTCCGTAACGAACGTTACAAAAGAACTGGATGCAAAAGCCACCGCTGAATGGCTCGACGCCTTTTTGGAAGTTGACGCACCGTGCGTTATTACCACCCTCAGAGATACTAGTGGTTTCAGTGCTCAAAAGATGAATAAGGAAGAAGAAATCTTCACGTCTGCCGGCAAAGTTACAGCCATGAAAGGCAGCGCACAAATATGGGTAACAGATCCCGAGAATGCGATGAGAGACATATTAAAAGCAGTCGACCTTTCAACTGTTGATCCAGACAAAGAAAATGTAGAAAATGTATTAAAAGGTGCTACCGCAACGCTGACAGAACCTGGATATTATTCAATCTCTACATTTAATGCAGGGGAAGAAGGCTCTACTGATATCATGATTCTTGTAAAAGGCGCCGCATCCAATGAAGAAACTCCAGCTACTCCAACTGCACCGGCTGAAACTCCTGCGGCTCCGGCAAAGGCTGATGCAAAGCCCACTGCCTCCAAGGTACTGGTAAACAGTGCGGCAACATCTTTCGAAGCATACAACATCAACGGCAATAACTATTTTAAGCTGAGAGATATCGCTAAGGTCGTAAGCGGAACAGAAAAGCAGTTTGACGTAGAATACAATTCTGATGTTAAGGCCATCAATCTCCTCTCCAGCAAGGCGTATACCGCAGTAGGCGGCGAAATGGCTGCAGGAGATGGAAAAGCAAAGAGCGCTGTTCTGAACACTTCCAAGATCTACAAAGATGGAACAGAAATTTCTTTAACCGCATATAACATCAACGGAAACAACTACTTTAAACTGAGAGATCTGGCCTCTGCCTTCAATATTGGCGTTACATGGGACGGAACCACCAATACGGTTGGAATTGATACTTCTTTGGAGTATACCGAATAACAAGCGAAGTACGATATTGATTCGTGAAGCAAAAGACACCAAGCAACAGAATATGATTCTTTAAGGTATCCTTAAAAAACCCTCTGTATTATTATTACGGAGGGTTTTTTGCAGCCTTTACACAGTATAAAATTTCCAGTATAGTTATTGTATAGGATTTTACCAAACATGAGAAAAACATCTGCCCTCTACCCTGCAGCAGGTCATTCTTTTCAGCATGTGTGCCAAGGCTTGCACAACCCGATTGATAGCAAAAGAGGAAGTAATGATTTTTTTAATTTTTACCGATGAAAAAACCGAATCAAAATATTGCAGGATCTATTC
>JARBUO010000192.1 GCA_029239605.1 Bacillota bacterium
GTAGGATAACATGAGAATCGGAGTCGCCAATTTATATATAATCGATTATGATTTGTTTCAATATCATTTTACCATAACTTCACGTTTATTCAAGAATTATTTATATATAATCGATTATATTTTTAATTGCATTGTTGTTAGACATATCCGGCACCGAAAAGCGTTCCAATACCTCAAATCATGAACCGTTCTATGCACTTGGAATGAATCCGCTGTACTAGATCACAAACTGATCCATATACCGCTTGCTGAGTATAACGGAGTCTTTGATGTCATCCAGAGAGTCTTCAAAGGATTTGTCTTCTACTTCAATGCAGGCATACCCTTTGTATTTAATATCTGTCAGTGCAGAAATGAATCTGCCCCAGTTCACATCACCAAGACCCGGAAGTTTGGGCGAATGGAACTCCAGGGGAGTCGCCATGATGCCTACATCATCCAACTTGTCTTGAAATACCTTTGCATCTTTGATATGGATATGGAACAGCTTATCCTTGAATTCGTAGATCGGTTTAATATAATCCATCTGCATCCAAAGGGGATGTGACGGATCATAATTGAGTCCGAAATGGTCACTGGGAATTTCAGCAAACATTCTTCTCCAAATCGCCGGAGAAGAAGCAAGATTCACGCCTCCGGGCCATTCGTCATAGGAAAAGTACATTGCGCAGTTTTCAATGGCGACCTTAACATCGTGTTCCTCGGCGAAGCGAATAATAGAAGGCCATATCTCTTTGAATTTTTCAAAGTTTTCCTCTACATTTTTGTTCTTGTCTCTGCCGATGAAGGTACAAATCGTCTTGACACCCAGTTTTTCAGCTGCTACGATCATTTTCTTAATATGTGCAACGTAAAAATCGCTTTTCTCCTGATCCGGGTCCAATGGATTGGGATAATAACCAAGCGCGGAAATTTCCACACCTTTTTCTTTCATATAGCCTTTTATGTAATTGATTTTGTCTTCGCTGATATCTGATACATCGATATGGGTTACCCCTGCATACCTTCTCTCGGCTTTTCCCACCGGCCAGCACATCATTTCAAGGCAAGAGAATCCCTTCTCTGCCGCAAAATCAACGACCTCCTCAAAGCTCAATCCTGCCAGAATGGCACTTACCAAACCTAACTTCATCATTTCGCTCCTTTCACATCTGGTTCTTTGTCGGTTCAATGAACCGTATGATCTTCATCCATTTGATCGTTATCCGTATGATCTTCATCCGCCTGTTCTACTACAGCTTCACCCAGGCACCTTTTTTATTGCTTTCAATGATCTTCTCACAGAGATGAATTTCTCTCAAACCCGCTTCAAAGGTGGGATATTCAGCCTGACCTCCGGCCTGAACTTCGGCCTGATCCCCAGGCTGTTCTATGCCTGACTTCTCAGCGATTGCTTGATAGATTTTAATAAAGTTCTGTTTAAAGGTATCCGGGAAACCTTCGTTGTGGCCTCCTGGATAGTGGATCAACGCACCGGCTTCGGGATACACAATAGAAGGATCTTTCAGCAGAGACGCATTGGCGGTATCCCTTCGGCCGATCCATAGTTCATTGGGACGTTCGGAAACCCACGAAGCGGATTTTTTCGAACCTGCCAGATCAAAGGACAGGCAATTCTTCTTTCCGGCAAATACCTGACTTACCGTCATGACACCTCTTCCCCCATTTTCAAACCGCATCATAACCGTTGCGTAATCTTCGGTATTGATGGGTACGTCCTGATAATCCTCAGGAGTCAGCAGCTTTCCCGAGTAGGTATCAACGGGCTTCAAAGGCTTTTTCCTGACCTGGTGAAAGGTGGCAAAATCGGCAAACACCTCGGTGACCTTTAGCCCCGTTACGAATTCAATGAGATCCATCCAGTGCGATCCAATATCTGCGATTGCCCTGGATTCTCCGGACTGCTCCGGCTCCAGCCTCCAGTTGTAATCCGTATCGTAGAATAGCCAATCCTGAAGATAAGAGCCATTGACTGAGAAAATATCTCCCATGTCTCCTCTGTCTACCATGGCTTTCAGCTGATGCATCAAAGGGTAAAATCTGATATTAAAGTTGGTGGCGTTAACAAGTCCTTTCTCCTTGGCCAAAGCCAGCAGCTCTATGGCTTCTTCTCTGGTGGTTGTCAGCGGCTTTTCACAAATAACATGTTTGCCGGCATTCAGCGCATCCTTTGCCATCTGGTAATGAAGATAATTTGGCGTGCAGATATGTACCGCGTCGATTTCCGGGTTTGCCAGAATTTCTTTGTAATTGCTGCAATAGGTTTCAACGCCAAGTGCTTCGGCCTTTGCCGGAGTGAACCGTCTGCTCCCGCAAACCGCTGTAACCTCCACATTGTTCATCCTTCTCAACGCTTCAACGTGGGCAGTGCCGATAAAACCCATACCCGCAACAGCAGCTTTGATCTTTTTCATAGAGTCTTCCCCTTTCAAGTTCACATTCTAACTTACTCTTTGAAGCCGTAACAAATCATAGGGTTAAAAGTCTGTATCGAAAAGTTTAATAAGTATCATTGGAAACGGCTTCCTTATTTTCATTCAGGACAACAGGTACTGATTTGTAACCCACACCCATTCTGTCGATTCCCATGTCAATGAGCTGCAGAAAATGCTCCCGCGTCCGAATGCAGCCGCTGCCTTTTACCTGACACTTGTCACCGACTTCCTCCATCATCACTTTGATGATTTCCGGCGTTGCTCCGTGGGCTTCAAACCCGGTAAGGAACCCTGTACTGGTTTTTACAAAGTCTGCTCCCGCTTCTACTGCACAGCGGCAGGCCCTTCTGACCTGATCTTCCGTCAAGGCATCGGTTTCAAAGATGACTTTCAGCTTTCTTCCGTATTTATGAGCAGCATCAGCACAGGCTCTGATATCCTCTGTAACCTTGTCATACAGGCCCCCTCTGATCCATCCGAAGTTTGCAACAATATCGATCTCTTTTACAGAATCGTAGCGTGCAGCAATTTCAATCTGTGCTGCCTTGGACTCTGTTGCGCTTGTTCCGAACGGGAAATCACAAACAGGGCAGAGCATTGTCTCACTTCCCTTGACATAAGGATCGCATAATTCAAGATAACCAGGATTAATACAGATGGTCGCGCAGCCCAACCGCACGCCGTCCTTCGTCAGATCAATAATCTCCTGTTCCGTAAATTCCGGTTTCAGCACAGAGTAATCAATATACCGGGCTAATTCCTTCACCGTCATTTCACTTGCTTTTTTACTTGGTTTCATAGTTGTTCTCCTTTACCGATGTCCTTACTACCAGACACTATGTATGTAATGTATGATACATTTAAAATATAGCATTCAATTATTTTTGTCAATGCATTATTTCTTGATTTTTTCCGTAAACAGCGATATAATGCGACTTATAAAATGTATCATACAATTATTACATATAACGGAGGGTCATCATGCAACTGGAAAACAGTAAATCCTTTGCGTCATCTTTGTCAACACTTTGCAATTCATTAAAGCATCCCCCCATCCCTCGAAAAGTGTTTGTGGGCTTCGACGGTTTTGTGGATGAAATTATTCACGTCGTCGATATCCGCTACCATTCCGGCGCTTATAAAAGAATCCCCTCAATACAGGCTTATGCAGACCGGATCGCCCGCGGAAGCGGTATGAGCACAAATATTGAGCTGGTAAGCCAGCAGGTTAAAATGGGAGGCAACGGACCGATACTCGCAAATGCTCTGTTGAATTACGAAGTGGATGTAACCTATATGGGAGCCATCGGTTATCCCGAGCCAGACCCGGTATTCCATGAGCTTGCCCGCTGCGGAAAAGTCATTGGTCTCGCACCGCCGGCAGCAACAGATGCATTGGAATTTCATGACGGTAAAATCATCGCCTCCAAACTGACTGCTCTGGATTCTGTCACCTGGGAAACGATCCTTAGCCGATGCCCCTTGACGGAACTCATTCAAATTTTCGAGGATTGCAACTACCTGGTTTTTTCAAATTGGTCCATGATCGTCGGAATGAATCAGATCTTTCAAGAATTTCTCACTCATGTGGCACCGAAAATTTCTGCTTCAAAGAAATCTGTATTCTTTGATCTGGCAGATCCGGAAAAACGTACTCAGGAAGATCTGCAAACCGCTCTATCCTTCATAATGAAATTTACGGAAGCAGGATTTCGTGTTACACTGAGTATGAATTTAAAGGAAGCCTGCGAAATCTGTGAGGCATTGGGCAAAGAAATCTCCGACTACAGGTGTGCGGACACAAGGGAACTTCTGGAATATCTATCCTCACGCCTCCCGCTCTTCTGTACGGTAATTCACCTTGTGGATCGGGCGTGCTGCCTGCATGACAACGCATACTGCGAGATCATGGGGCCGTATTGCAGAGAACCGAAACTCACCACAGGAGCAGGCGACAATTTCAACGCCGGATTTTTGTACGGTCTGATCCGTGATTTTTCCTTTACAGACTGCCTCTACCTGGGATCTGCTGCCTCCGGGTTCTATGTTCGCCATGCCAAGAGCCCGGGACTTAAGGAATTAATGGATTTTCTGGTTCTCTGGCTTGAAAATCCAAATACAATATAGGAGATTTTTCTATGGATATTGATTATTTTAAAAGCACCTTTCGTTTTTCCGAGTCATCAGCGGTACCCCTGTATCTCCAGCTGGCTGCTTACCTTCGGATTCAGATTCAGAACGGGGTTCTGCAGCCAGGCGATATGATGATTGCAGAAAACAGCCTTTGCGAAATCCTGAATATCAGCCGAACCACCGTGAGGCAATCCATGAATCAACTGGTTGAGGAAGGGCTTCTCGTCCGTTATCGCGGCAAAGGTACCTTTATTGCCAACATGAAAATCAAACGCAACATGAATCACCTTTATAATTTTACGGAGGACATGAAAGCTGTGGGGGCAGCCCCCTGTTCAAAGGTGCTAAAATCCGAGGTGCTGAAAACATCTCCGGAGGATATTGCTGAGATATTGAAACTTCCCACACCCCAAGCCCCTGTGTTTTATTTGGAACGCCTGCGGCTTGCCAATGACGAACCCATCCTCTGGGAGCGCACGTACATCCCCTACTATCTCTGCAGCAATATAGAATCCTACGATTTTAATAAAAACTCCCTTTATCGGATTCTCTCAGATACCTACCAGCTTGAAATGTATCATGCCAAAGAATCCCTTGATGCAATCATACTGTCTCGAAAAGAGGCGGAGCTGCTGGATTCCAAACCCAGGAGCGCCGGATATAAGATCAAGCGGGTTTCTTACCTGAACTCAGGGTTTGCCTTTGAATATACAACTTCTGTAACCCGTGCCGACAAATGCACGTACCAGTTTGATTTGTATAAAAACACTGCTTCAAAAAAGACCCCCTTGGAAATCAAGCGAAATATCAATCTATAAAATTGTGAATGGTTCACGTTTTCATAACGAGAGGGATGCCGTCAGGCT
>JARBUO010000046.1 GCA_029239605.1 Bacillota bacterium
TGTTTTGAGGATGACAGCATGCTGCTGGGCTATTACTATTACTACGGTACCCGCAGCGCATGGCACCCAAAGATTAATTATAATTCTGTAGTTTATCATGCAGTTGCCGGACAGCGGCTTGCCGTAAAGGATAATGTCAAGGTGAATTACGAAGGTCTTGTGAAACAGTACGGTGCGATGGGGCTGAAAGCACTGAGCACACTTCACAGCAGCCCATGGCATAAGCGATACTTTTTAGCTCGATACAGTGAGAACATAGCAGCAATGAACAAACCATAACATACCATCTGCAGTTGCTGCAATTATAAAATACAGCCTCCCCTGAGGGAAGCGTGAAAGGTAGTATCATATGAAAGTTCTTATCCTTGGAAATAGATTGTTTTCGATCGATATGTTGTGGGGGTTTCAAAAGGCGGGCTGCGATGCACAGATTATTTCCGCATCATACGAAAGCCAAATCCAGCAAATATTGAACAGCACCGATGCTGATCTCCTGGTCACCATGGGGGCTCCATTAGAGCTTCGGGCAGAAGTGATGAAAGTAGTAGGGGGCAGCAGACCACAGCACTTGAAACATATCCATTGGGATACCGACGGCATTTCAAGCACGTATTTCTCCTCTGTTTCAGGGGACGGCATCGAAATGGATGTCATCTATAATTCCAAGCCTGATCTGGTTCTGACCATGTGCCCGGAAATGCGTGAGTTCATCATTAAGAAGGGCTTCCCTTGCGAAATGATGCATTACGCATACAGCCCGGTTTCCCATCAGCCGCTGCAAGGCTATGAGAACAATAAATATTATATTAACCTGATTGGGAATTCCTATCCTATGTTTGTGAAATCTCATCCGGATCATTATCGCTATCGGTCTTTCGAAATTTTATTGAAGCCGCTGATTGAGAACAAATACACGGTTCACCTCTACGGTGATGCGGGCTACGCAGCCACGGTAAAACAAATTCTAAAAATGGATGTCCCTACACTGACTTACCACAGCTATTTGCCCTACGAGCGTACCTGCGCTGCATATAACAGCAGTTTTATCAATTTGGTAACGCAAAATCATGCGCATACAATTACCAAGCGTACCTTTGAAATTTTAGGTTCCGGCGGTTTTGCACTTTCCGCCGATAATGAAGCAATAAGAGAGCTTTTCGTTCCAGGGCGTGACCTGATCGTTTCTGCTTCCCCTAACGAAACCATGGAACTGGTGCATTATTACGAAAAGAATCCGGACGAATGGAAAAAGATCCGAGAAAATGCGGTGATTAGCGTGGAAAAGCACACTTATAAACAACGAGCAGAGTATATTCTGGAATTACTAAAAAAGTATGAGTGATGAGTGCTGCGGAGAGGGCTGATGTTTATGGTCTCTCCCGCAGCTTTTTTATGGTAACCGTTTCGAATTTTCTTCTGGATATGTTTCGTTGATAAAACGTCCCGTCATATCACTCAATTCTTCCATATGCCCCAGGAGCATATGTCCGCCGGTTTCAAAGGTGATCAGACGACTTCCTGAGATCTGCTCAGCTGTATATCGGCTCCAGGCCTGAGGCGCAACGGTATCATCATCCGCACTCACAATTAGCGTTGGAGCAGTAATCTGATCAAGAGGCAACGCTCCTAACCCATTGATATTCCTGCTGTCCTGCTTCCATCCTGCAAATCGCTTCGATACCGGCAGGAACGACCACCCAAGGCGGTTCAGCATTTCCAGTTCATCCGGGCTGCAATTACGCTTCAAGCGTTCCGATGCTCCGGCAATATTATGAACTGAAGCGGGGGTCAGCTTGAGCAGCACCCAGAAAAGATAATCGGACTTGAGCATCGTGTCATACACAATACTGGGAACAGGAAGATCCTGCGCTTTGTATACGGACGGCGGAGCATAGGCTACGGTGGACAGCAAGATCAAACCGGCGCACTTTTCCGGATAGCGTGCCGCAAATTGCATTGCCGGAACGCCGCCTGCAGACATGCCTTCTACAATTACTTTATCAACATTTAGGAAATCCAACAGATAGGCATAACTGTCGGCTTGGGTTTCAAAAGATGGTTCCTGCGCCATGGATGACCGCAGATACCCAAACCGTGACGGAACAATCAATCGATATTTTCCGCTGAGATAGCTTTGCGCCTGTAGCGCCCCGAAATCATAGCCGCCCATAGTCCCGTGAGATATCAGTACCGGTATGCCTTCCCCGATATCCACGTATTCAATGGTGCCGTAGGGAGATGAAATTGTTTTGCTCCCCTCTTCTAACGCTTCGTTCAGCTTTGACATATCATAGTAGTAGAATGGCAGTGATATGACAATGGATAGAATCAGCAAACCCACCGTAAAGGCTGCCGCTTTGAGCATTAATTTTCTAAAGTTCATAAGACCCTCCTGGTTTATTTTGATCGGATGTTTCCAATATAGATAACGCAGAGGGTTTTGTCTCTCAGTCAAACAGATGAAATTGATAAAATTTATTATAATATTTGTAGTTTCTTCCTACTGCATCCGTATGAGAATGCTGAAATTCCAATAACTTTCACTTCCCATATTTCATCCGGTTGGTCAGTTCAACTTTATTGGTAACACCAACTTTCTTATAGATGTTATAACCATGGGTCCTGGCGGTAGAAAGCGATACGAAAAGCTCCTGGCTGATTTTTTGATAGCTGTACCCCTTGATCAACAGCGCTGCCACATCATTCTCTCTGTCTGTGAGACCAAAATCAGGAAAGTGAGCCGGTTCTGTCTGGTCTTCCTCCGCCTTGGCATCATTTTCCGGTGGCTGCTCACCGCCCGTTAAGGGAGCCAGCAAAACGAGTTTGAGATAACTTCGGCCAAAATAAATGGTAAGGAGATTCCAGGCCGTATAAAATATCGGTATGGATAGGAACCCGTAGGGCAGAAGTGCTTGTACGGACGGTATCTGCTGCAGCCGGAAATCCAGGAACACCACTGGCAGCCAGACTGCCAGAAGAATCAGGAAGGGTGATAGAATCCGCTTTATTTCGGGAACGCTGACAGAGCGGCGGAGGACCACCGCCAGGCAGAAACAATACAGCAGCAGGAGAAACAGAATCAGATCGATTCCATTCAGAATCAAGGTTTTGTATGGAAGGATATTATATAGCATCAGTGCTGTGATGGGAAGTAATGCAAGAAAAGAAAAGCAAAGCTTCTTTCCCTGGGAGGGCCGAAGACCCAGAAGCTCACACAGGAACAACGGCAGAGAAAAAATTAAAAGACCGATTCCAAGACAGGAAATGGTCCAAAAAACCGCATCGGCATACTTTACATCCAGAATGTTTGCCAATTTGTAATAGGCAAAGGCACGCTCCATCAAAATCATCAGTAGCGAAGTTAGGAATAAAGTATAATATTTAGTCATTCTGTTCTGGTCCTTCGCATACAGCAATGCTGACAAAAGGATACAGATACTGCCGAAAACAAACGCCAGAACATGAACCAGAAAAATCATATGTGCCATCGATCAGCTCCTGAATTATAAGTAAGATTCGCTGCAACGGTCCAGCCCCGCTCGATATAGGTCACATGCCCCTTTTGGGCAAGCTTTTGATTGACCTTTCTAGTATCCAGTCTGGAATAGGATTCTCGCTTTTCTGCGGTGATATCAGAAAAGCCCACCGGAATACCTTCAGCATAATAGAAGCTTGTTCCATTTTGCAGCTGATAATGAATATGGGGCTCCGAAGAGTTCCCTGAGTTTCCGCATTTCGCCAGGGGTTGCCCCTGAACAACCCGGTCTCCAATCCCCACAAGGAAACTATTCTTTTTGATATGTGCTATGAGACTGTATTCATGATCTCCGTGACTGATGAGAATATGATTTCCCCTGATATCCTTTGCGCTGCAGTTCGAACTTCCTTTTCCGTCAATCAGACTCTCCTCATAACCATCTTGAATAGATAATACCGTGCCCTCACAGGGTGCAAGGATATCCTTATTGTAACAATAGTAGCTTTCATGCTTGCGCGGATCTCCAAGGCGGCTCTTTCCTTCTTCGTCCAGAATGAGAAAATCATAGGCATAGCGCTGAGACGGCATACTCCAGGAATGAGACATTTCTTTATCAATGCCTCCGTTTACCACGGTCCATTGGCCCAGAAACGGCAAGCGATATAGTTTAGTTGCAGCCCGGTCCGGAAAGGAAGGCTGTTGGTTTTTATTTCTGAAATACGATACTAAGATTCCTGCCAGTTGAAGGAACGATTGACCAATGATCCGCCATTCGGCAATGATTTCAAAAATACAGAGAAGCCAAAACAACCAGATAAGCTTCAGATGCTCGTAGGGGGTTACATACCCCAGGAGTCCCAGCAATCCGATCCATTTAAGTTTTCGCGTCACTGCGGCAATATTTCTCACCGACAATCACCTTCTTAGCCTTTCATCGCTCATCACTTCCGGTATTCGTACCGGATTTTCTGATCAATTGTTCTTTATTTACCATTTTATAGTCTTTGATTATTCTATCATAGAATTTTAGTATTAAGAACGATTATCACAGTTTTTGCTGTCATTAAGGTTCAGGATCTTTTTCGGATCCAATTCTTTTCATTGCCTTCAGACTTGACAAAGTAGTTTTGGTTGTGTACAATTAAATTGATTAAAATCGTATTGATCACAATACCAGCTTTCGCAGATGATTGAATGCGCAAAAGACAGGTCGCATAAAAAATATTGATTTGATTCATAAAAATATTTGTTCATAAAAACGTGGGTCAGCTCATAAAAAGATTGGTTCGTTTCAAATAATACCATTAGAAGCGAGAGGCGTTCAGAAAGGAAAATGAAATATGAGTATTTATGATATCAACGTAAAAAACATGGATGGAAATGAAGTATCACTATCCGAATACAAAGGAAAGGTTCTGCTGATTGTCAATACCGCCACAGGCTGTGGATTCACACCGCAGTACAA
Organism: Bacillota bacterium; assembly: GCA_029239605.1. GTDB lineage: Bacteria > Bacillota > Clostridia > Peptostreptococcales > Anaerovoracaceae > Anoxybacterium. Next base: position 4,944 of record JARBUO010000046.1, read on the forward strand.
CGGTCTTCAGAATCTGTATGAAAAATATCAGGAGAAGGGCTTTGAAATCCTTGACTTCCCCTGTAACCAATTCGCAAATCAGGCCCCCGGAACAGCAGAAGAGATTCATAGTTTCTGCACATTAAACTTCGGAACGGCCTTTCCCCAGTTTGCAAAAATCGACGTAAACGGCCCTGACGAAAGCCCTCTTTATACGTATTTAAAGGAGCAAAAAGGAGGCCTGCTCGGCAGCAAGATTAAGTGGAACTTTACAAAGTTTTTAGTGGATCAATCCGGCAATGTGGTTGGCAGATACGGACCCGCTGACAAACCGGAAAAGTTGGAAAAAGACATCGCTGCAATGCTATAATCAGAGTATGAAGACTTAGTAGAAAGTTAGGTGACTTATCAATGAATTATGATGCTTTGAAATTAAAAAACCAGCTGTGTTTTCCACTTTATGCCTGTTCCAAAGAGGTTGTCCGCAAGTATCATCCTTATCTGGAAGAGATTGGGCTGACCTATACCCAATACATTGTAATGATGGTTCTCTGGGAAAACCAGGAGGTTACGGTAAAGGCTCTGGGTGATACACTTTATCTCGACAGCGGTACCCTTACGCCTCTGCTGAAGAAAATGGAAACACAGGGCCTTCTTGTGCGGACCAGAAGTTCTGTGGATGAGCGAAGCGTAATTATATCATTGACAGAAAAAGGATATCAGCTGCGCGATCAGGCAGCGGATATCCCCGGTAAAATCGGAAGCTGTATTCCTCTCTCTGAGGAGGAAGTAAGAACGCTTTACAGCCTTCTCTATAAAGTTTTGGGCCAGCATGATGCGCAATGACGCCCTTTCATCCGCAGCGGACTCCTGTTCAGCTTCAACTGATTAATCCCTGGTGCGTTGAAATCCGTGATACCGTGTTCCCTGAAAGGTAAGCTTGCCAGCATCGCCTTCCACCAGCATGCCGTATTCCCGGGAACCGACTTTGAACTCCATGCGGTCCCCGCTTGGGACTTCAAAGGTAGCATAATATGTAGTGGATGTTGAAGTATGACTCATATTGTCAGGGCCTGTGTTGTCATGGAAATGATGTACATCTGCACGTTTCGTCACCATGACTGCTTCAACAGTAAGTACTGGTGACTCATTGTTGCTTTTCCACTCCTTTGCACCCCGAACAGCAGTCAATATAATCATACCAATGACAACGAAAAATATAACGGCGAAAAAAAGAGGCATCATACTGAACATCATTCCGTCAAAACCTCCAAACGTTGAATATCCCATAATCCTTACTCCTTTTGAAAAATGATTGTTATCCTGAGTATACCAGAAACGCTGAAGAGAAGGAAGGCCAATTCGATGCTCCATCCCAGTCGTGTTTACATAACATTTATTACCGTTACCGCAATTTCAGACCTTTGATAAAACTATAAAATAAAATACTTTGCAATTCTGGCAACCTCATCAGGCAGTGCAATACCGATTTCCTTCTGATCTTCCAAATTCATCTCCAGAGACCCCAGAACTTTATGGTTAATCTGCATACTGCTGTTCACATTTAAGAGTCTTTCATAATACTGCGTGCCGATTAAATCCGCAAGATACATGATTTCAAGCGTCTTCAGATCCTCCGTCCCGAGATACGGCGTATGATGAAGCTCGACCACACGGGTAATTTCAGGGCTGAAATTCCAGCGCTGGCAAATCCACGCACCGATATGGGAATGGGTTATTCCGCCGAGCACTGTTTTTTCCGCTACGATCTGAGGAACTCCGCTCTTCACCTTTGAAGTGATTTCATCCAGCTCCCTGGGCAGACAGGCATTCATAACCAGAATGCCGATATCGTGGTTCAGACCATAAGAGAACATTCTGTATCGATCTTCAATTCCAAGCCGGGCGCATATCATATCAGCGGCAATGGAAGTCGCCAGAACGTGCTTCCAGTACTGCATCATATTAAAAACCTTTGCCTTTCCCGTATCTGCCTCCTGAAAAAATTTCTGTGCGATAAAGAAAATCAGTAAGTTGCGCACAGATTCTATTCCAAGATAAGTCACAGCCTCCTTGATATCAGAAATGTTGCGATACAGCAGAAATATATTGGAATTCAAATGACGCAGAAGAAGGTTAGAAAGCTCCCTGTCCTCCTCTACAAGCTTCGCAACATCATCAATATTGATCTGTGCCGGCGTATTCAGCAACTTGAAAATATTTTGGGTATTCAAGGGCAGCTTCGGCAATGCATTGGATTGTTCCACCATTTGGTATAAAGTTTCTTTTGTCAGCAATGGCACATCCTCCGTGAATCTAAATATTTGTTAATAGGATACTATACGCTGGCGAATTTTCAAAGAATAATTTGGAATAAATCGAACACCGAGACAATTCATCGTTTATTGACGATACAAGTAAATACGCCTAATGGGCCAAAGCGCTCACGCGGAATAAAAAAGAAGACAATGACTTTTGAAGTCATTGTCCCCTCCAGATCTTACTCGACGATTCCGCCTTCTACCACCAGACTGTCTGCATCTACGGCATCTCCATAAACAGGAGCCAGGGTTTCCTCATAGTTTTTGTGGAAGAAGCTCTCCTCACCCAGCGCTTTGATCTCGTCGTTGAGCCAGCTCAGCAGTTCGGTATTTCCTTTCTGCACTGCAGGTGCAATGGTGTCGATGCTTCCAAGGCTTTCGATTCCCACTGTAAATCCTTTGTTTTGCAGTGCCCAGGCGAGAACTTCTGTGTTGTCGGTGGAGAAAGCATCTCCGCGTCCGTCAAGCAGTGCGTTATAGGTCTCTGTATACTGGTCAAACTTCAGCAGATTCACCTCAGGATAATTCTCTGTAAAGAAGGTTTCTGCCGTGGTTCCCTTGGCTACGATCAGCGTCTTTCCCTTCAGCTGCTCTGCATCAGTGATGAGTGCGTTGTCAGGACTTACCACACCCAGCGCAACCTTCATGTAAGGAAGTGCGAAGTCAACGGATTGCGCTCTCTCTTCAGTTACGGTAAAGTTGGCCAGAATAATGTCAACCTTTCCGGTCTTCAGATATTCCACACGGCTGGCAGGTTCCACGGACACGAATTCCACATCAACACCCAGGTCCTGTCCAATGCGGTTTGCAAAGTAGACATCATATCCCTGGTAGGTTCCGGAGGAATCCACATAGCCGAAGGGGGCTTTATCGCTGAACACGCCGATAATCACTTTGCCGCTTTCCTTAATCGCGTCGAGGGAGCGGGCATTACCTGCCGCCGGCTGTCCTGATGGCTCCTTTGTTCCGCCGTCTCCGCTCTGATCCGTTCCGCCGCAGCCTGCAAGCAGACCGATGCTCAGAGCAACAACAGTCATAAAAATAAGCACTTTTTTAAACTTTTTCATAATACTACCTCTCTTATTTTTCGAATTGGAATATATTGAGAAAACGCTGCGCACGTTCCGTTTCAGGATGACCAAAGAAGTCTTCCGGCGCTGCGGATTCAACGATCTGTCCTTCATCAAGGAAGAGGATACGGTCAGCGATGGCACGGGCAAACTGCATTTCATGGGTGACAATGAGCATGGTCATACCGCCTCTGGCCAGTTCTAAGATAACGTCCAGAACCTCCCGGACCATCTCCGGATCAAGGGCTGCCGTTACTTCGTCAAAGAGCATGATTTCGGGCTCCATCATCAACGCACGGACGATAGCCACCCGCTGTTTCTGCCCGCCGGAGAGCTGTCTTGGATAGGCGTCTTTTTTTTCAAGAAGCCCCACCCTCTCCAGCAGCTTTTCCCCTGCGATCCCCGCCTCCTCTCTGGTGCGCCCTTGTACCTTCAGGGGTCCGAGGAGAATATTTTCAAAGACCGTCATATGGGGAAACAAATCGTAGCTCTGGAATACCATGCCGATTTTTTGACGAATCTGACTCCATTTTGTCTTTCCGTCTGTAATACTTTGCCCATCCAGCAGGATCGTTCCCGCCTGTATGGGTTCCAGGCCGTTGATGCACCGCAGGAGTGTACTCTTGCCGCAGCCGGAAGGACCGAGGATGACAACCACCTCTCCTGTCTGTACAGAAAACGAGAAATCTTTCAGAACCTTGGTGCCGCCTTCAAAACTCTTTTCTAAATTTTTTATTTCCAGTAAGTAATCTGTTTTACTCATACAATCACCTCAATTCTGCCAGCGCTTTTCCAGCTTTCCAGACAGTTTGGAAATCGGAAAGCAAACGATAAAATACAGAAAGAAAACAGTACCATAAATCCATAGAGCCGCGGAAGGCGCCGTATACCTGCTTGCCTCGATGATCTGCTGCCCAACCTTAAGGACTTCCACCACACCGATCAAAACGATCAGTGAAGTGGTCTTGATCATACGGGTTACCAGATTGATAGCAAGGGGAATCAGGCGTCGCAGCGTCTGTGGAATAATGATGTACCGATAGATCTGTATCCCGGTCAGTCCCAGGGCAGCGCTGCTGTCATACTGATGTTTGGGGATTGAAATCAAGGCGCCCCGCACCAGATCTCCCATCTCCGCAGTACCCCACAGTGTAAAAACGATCACCGCGGATAGCTCGCCCGAGATATGAATATTGAATGCCTTAGCGGCTCCGAAATAGATCAGAAACAACAGCACCAATTGCGGCATGATACGGATAAACTCCAGATAAATCCGGGTCAGTGCTTTTGTTACGGGATTTTTCAGCGTCATCACCATGCCGAGTAAAATTCCCATCACGATGGAAATGACAACAGCCAAAAGGGAAATTCGCACCGTAACCCACAGCCCGTCGAGCAGACGAATCATGTTATTTCCTTCCAGAAGTACTCTAATTCCCAAATCCTGCATAGCGCACCCTCCTCTCCAAAACAGAAGCGGCAATGGAAATCGGAAGCAGAATCGCCAGATATGAGAGTACCAGCAGAAGCAATGCTTCATCGGTTTTGTAATAAAGTCCAATCAAATCTTTGGCAACGTACATAAGATCGGCCAGGGCAACTACACTGAAAACCGAGGTTTCCTTAATCAGGAAGATGATGTTGGCACAAAGAGGCGGGACGGAAACAGATACTGCCTGAGGCAGTATAACGTAACGGACAATCTGCCCCTGATTCAGTCCAACGCTCAGGGCCGCTTCTACCTGCCCCTTCTCGACTGACTCCAAACCACTGCGAAGGGCTTCCGACATATAACTGCCGCCTAAAAATGCCAGGCCGATGATGGCACAGCTTTGAGAGCTAATGACAATTCCGATTTTGGGAAGACCAAAATATAAAAAGAATAATTGCACAAGCAGCGGCGTATTGCGGGATAATTCAACGTAGGCTGCAGTAACACGCTTCAAAACCGGCACTTTAAAATACAGTGTTAAACTGCAAAACAAACCAATGAAGAGTGACAGCAGAATACCCCAAAAGGCCAGCGAAAGCGTCGTCCAGGCCGCTTGTATGTACATGGGAACATATTCTGAAATAAAATTCCAATCCAAAACGCAGTTTCCTTTCCTGAATATTTTCCCGAGTGTCTGAATGGTTTTTACTGGCATTCGGGATTTTATATAATTCATCTATGTTTAGTAGGAATACTAGGATTTATATATTAGCATGTAGTTTTCTGATTGTCAATAACTCTGATAAGATAATTTGTTTGCCCTTCATGAATGCAAAATATTTTGCATCCCCAATGTGGTCCGTTCTGTTATAGAAGAAGTGCACCCCAAAGGCCAGATTTCCATCCGGCATTCGGGGTGCACTTCTATAACAAGTTTACTTTATTTTTTAATTCCTCATACTGTTTTCAATCTATCAGTCAGCAATCCAGGACAGATAAGCCTCCGTCTATGGCATCTACCATAATAAAATAATTTCTCGCTTCTTCGTCCAGACAGCGCATGATGTAAAAGCGCTTATAAAAAATCTCTTCTGTCATGACTTTTATGGCCGGAGTGATCAGCAGCTTCGCTTTCCCAAGGAACTGCTTCATTACAAAATCATGTCCGATTTCATGGCATCTGTCCAATGTCACCTGAAGCGCAAGAGAATTCTTTTCCTCCATCTCAATATCGATCATGGCAGGTGTTCCTTTCCCCTCATAAGCGGAACCGGATACGCCATCGACGATACAGTTGAGAAACTTATTTAATTTTGAGAAGCGGCCTTTCCCCACATGAATGGAATACCAGAGCATTACGTAGGGATAAAAAACCTCGTCTACTTCGATGATGTTAATGTTCCGATCCAGCTGCCAAAGCATATTCTTTGCACTTTCAATGTCATAGCCGCTGCGGACGATCTTTCTTTTCATCATTGTTCACCTGACGTTATTTCACAGGGTGCTCTAAAAACGAATTGGGAGATCGCCTTGTTCTCGGTGGAAAGGTGTTTGGAAGATGCCAGTTGGACCTTGGGGGATACATTTGCTTTTTTCCCCTTTGCCCTTTCCATCAGATCTTCCATATTCCTGCTTGTAGGTTTGCCAAAACGGCTTCCGATAATCATTGCCACCCATGACAGGATAATTCCGGCAAAGAATTGATGCATTCCTGTAACAGCATCCAGCCCTGCCAAGGACCAGATCTGAACAGTGGCGCCTCCCACAATCATCGATATCAGAGAGCCGGTTCCATTGGCCTTCTTCCACCAAACCGCGCAAACATAACTCGGCAGGAAGGCACAGGCCATGAAGCTGAATGTATCCACAACCAGATTGAAAATTCCCGGAGGATTCAGGATTGCCACCGCAATTCCGAGAATGCTGACCACCAGTATGGATGCCTTGGAGATAAAGACTACTTTTTTATCGCTTGCGTCGGGCCGGAGCCATCTCTTGTAAAAATCGATGGAGATAATGGTTCCGATCAATAGCAGAAGAGAAGCTACAGTACTCATAATCGCAGACATAATTGCCGTGAGCAGAATACCGGAAACGATCCCGGGGAACATCTGATCCGCAAGGGTAGGGATAACCATTTCAGGGTCCTGCAGATCAGAAAGAAGGATTACACCGCACAAGCCGACAATATATGGTGAAAAGCAGAATAACTGTGTCCAAATTGTGGCATAAACGACGGTCTTCTTTGCTGTTTTCGGATTTTCCATAGCCATATGTTTGTTTACACAGTGGGGCAGCCCCATGTATCCGATCAAATATACCAAGACAGCACCTGCGATAATGCCCCAGGCTCCTTGATGCACATTTCCTTTACCCCAGATGGAAAGGTAGGTTGGATCGATTTCAGCAAGTTTGGTATTCAAACCTGTGAATCCGCCAACTTCAACCAGACAAAGTCCCAGCAGCAAAAGTACCGAGCCTATCATAATGAAGCCTTGGATCACATCGTTCCATGCCACTGCAAAATACCCCCCTACGAAAGTATAGAGGATAATAACCCCACAGCCGATAATGAGCCCCCAGGATAGCGGAAAGCCAAAGAGGCTCACCAGAGTTTTGCCCGTTGCAAGGAATTGAGCCAGTACATAACACGCAAGTCCTATGACCGCAATCAGACATGCAATCACCTTTACCGGTACAGATTCGTATCTTTTTTCCAGATATTCTATGGGAGAAATTGCATCAAGCAGCTGAGAAAGCCGTCGCATTCTTCTGCCAAGCACAGAAACATTGATGAGCCCGCCGCCGGCATCCCCTACGGCATAGAAGATTGCAAAATATCCGATCAAATACGCTTCCGAGGGGCCTCCCATAAACATGAAGCCACTCATAGCAGTGGTTTGAAGTGTTAAGGCCGTAACGAGAGGGCCCATGGACCGGCCGCCGATCATGTAGTCCTCAGAGCTTTTCGCGCGTCGGTTCCAATAAAGTCCCACACCGACCATTCCAATAAAGTAAGCGATCAGAACGACAACTTCTACTCTCATTCCGCTGCACCCCGCCTTCCTTTAATACTCTGTTCAAATTCTGCATCATCAATTTCGTCATCCTGTTTTTTCATGACACCATAGACGACAAATGCCAAAGCAATGTAAATAAAGGGCCAGATCATAATTCCTAAAAAAGTGCTGATGGGAAGTCCAATAATCATTACAATTCCTCCTTATAAATTTCTCCAGTTCCCTGCCTCGATGAAGGCCCGGCTGGAATTTGCCCTAATTTTATGATATTTCAGAAAATAACGAAATACATTCCGCCTTTATTTATATGAAAAATAGCATTCTGTTTAGCTTTCCTTAACCTTTCTTTAAGCCGGAGTTAATACTGTTTCCAAAAATCTTTATGCTTTAAGATTCCTATTTCCATAATGTCGTCTCAAAGGTGACAACAATTAAGGGGCTTACTTTGAAACATACGGAAATATCAATTCTGCAACGATATTTCCTACTATATAAAAAAACCACTCCGTGCATTCCTGATGCGGAGTGGATTCTCTGAATATTACCCGGTATCTTTTCCCATATTGGTGCCTGTGTTTTAAATTTCTTCTCTGCATTGGGCCTAACTTCTTTTAGCCTTGCCGGCTGCATTACATCACTTCATATTTGCGGTTATATTCGTTCTTATAGTTTTCAATCTTCGCCGCCGTCAGATAATCTGTGTCGCAAAGGCTGACCATAACAAACAGGATCAGATTTGCGCTCAATCCTGCAATGGCACTCAGGCTGGTCTCCCAGGAAAACAAAGCAACGCTGAGAAAAAATACGCCCTCGCCGACGATGATTCCTGCTATTGCACCCAAAGCGGTAGACCGTTTCCAGAATAACGCCCCTGCCACGGGAATAAACAGCCCGGCGGTTCCGCCGAGAGCGACAATCCCCAAATCAAAAATATTTTGGGGGATGACTAGGATTAAAACATAAGCGGTGACCGAAATCAGAAGCACTGTCCATTTGGCAATCTTCAATAGTTCTCTGTCAGAGATGTTTTTGTTAAAATACCTTTTGTGAACATCGATGGTATATATTGCGGATAAAGCATGGACCTGAGAATTTGCGGTGGAAAATATGGCTGCGTAAATACCGATGATGATGAATGTATTAAAATACGGATGGGCATATTCCCGAATTAATTTCACCAGGATCGAATCGGGATTCTTCACTTCACCAGCCAAAACCGTTCCAGCGCTTCCTGCAAAAAGTGTTCCGATGCAGATAATAGAGGAGAGGTACAGCAACAGGGGCAGAATATCAAAGTTCCGCTCACTTGAGGCAGCATAGTTTCTAATCCATATTTGCGGTCCCATAAACGCGCCTACAGGCACCACTATAAATAATGCCAGCCACATTCCGGTCCTTTTACCGGCATCCTTGCCGGTGATGGATACATGTGCAGGATCGCTTTGAATCAGTAAATCAAAGGTATGGGTCACGCCTCCTGCTATATGAATCAGAAAGAGTCCGGAGCTGATCACAGCTACCACAATCAAGATTCCGTAAAAAATATCGGTAAGTGCCACTGCCCTAAGGCCTCCAGCCCAGATATAGATCACCAGAATGGAAAAGAAGATAATACCGCTCATATGGAGCGAAATGATCCCTTCTGTCGATATGCTCAAAATTAAAAACCCCGCCAGGATCTGAACCTGCAGATAAATCATCGTACTTACAACGGTAATTACCGTAACAACAAGGTTCAGCTTTTCTGAACCGTATATATCATTGAAAAAATCTCTGGGGGTCATGTAGTTGTTGTTCTTACCGTAATGCCAAAGCCGTTTGCCAATCAGGATAAACAGAACAGCAAAAAGCGCATCCCAGCCTACTGTGGTCATGTAGATGGGGCCTTCTTCGTAAAAATAAGTGATGGCACCGATAAATGCAAAGGCGCTCATCCAGGTAGCAAAAACAGTGGCATACATGCTGAATAAGCCAAGCTTGCGTCTTTGCAGAATAAAGTCAAAGGTTGTCGGAAGAGATTTATTTCGTGCAAGCTCCGCAAGCAGCAAGGGCACAAAGGCAAAAACACATACGAGCAGAAGTACAATCGCATTCGTTACCATAAATACCTCTCGATGATCAATGGGATCAGAAACTGGAATTTCCACTTTATTCTAACATAATTTTAAACTATAATGAAAGCATTGGAGGGATATTATGTATCTGAATTTGCTTTTATCTTTTGCAATATTCTCATTTGTCATCTCAATTTCATATTTTTACATGTTCTCTCATAAACAAGAAACCGTCCTGCAATTCTGGGGATTTTCCTGGATTGCATATTCAGTAAGCCTTTTGTGCCTTGTTTTTTTTCTGAACAACCAGAGCATATTTCTTCTGGAACTGAGAAAAGTCATTGATATGTTTAACCTCCTGCTATTGCTGTTTGGTACATATGCTTTTATTCATATCAAAGTTCCCGCATACTGGTACCGCTTTTCGCTGTATTTGGTGTTACTTGCTATCATCTGCATTCTATACGGCTTTGACCTTTTCGCATTTTATCTGCCGATCTCAGTGTATCAGCTTATCATTACTGTATTTATGAGCTATATCATCGCTAGATACTGGAGCATTTCGAAGGCGAAGAAGGTCATCTCTTTACTGGTGTTTCTGGTATGGGGAATCAGCAAAACCATCTTATCTTTTGCTGCCATCTTTTCAATTTTGCCAGGCAACGTATACGTGATAGAAATCATACTTTCCAATATTGTTAACTTCTGCATTCTTACCTTATATATCGAGCAGCTGAGCAATAAATCTGCACTTGCAGATGCCTTATACCGCACTGTTGCCGATAATGCCAAAGATGCTATTTTTTATTTCAGAATCAAACCCTATGAGGCGTTTGAGTACGTTTCTCCATCTGTAAATACGCTGACCGGGTTCCAGCCCTCTGACTTTTATAAAAACCCCAGGCTTTATGTACAATTGGTGGCCGAGAATTATTTTGATATTGTAGAAGATGCGTTTCACGGCAATATCTCTCATACAGACAAGCACATTATCCCTTTTATCCGTAAGGATGGGGATACCTTCTGGGGTGAGATCAACTTTGCGGTCCTGAAGGATGAAAACGGAGAACCCTATGCAGTGGAAGGGATCTTAAGAGACATCTCAATACTCAAACATGCCGAACTTACACAGATCACTGAAAAAGAAAACCGGAACAAGCAGCTGTCCTATATCTCTCACGAGCTCCGAACTCCCATCACCCTGCTTGCAGGATACCTGACCGCTTTAGAGGATGGGACGTTCAGCAGCGAAACAGAACGAAATGAAGCAATGAAAATCATTACATCAAAAACCATGCTTCTAAAGAATCTGATCGATGATCTGGAACAGCTCTCCAAGCTTGAAACGCAGCAATTTACCTTTGATTTTGCAACCTACCCTGTGACCGATATTGCCGATTATCTCATCCAGGAAAACAATGCGGATATCGAATCCTCCGGCTTTGCCGTGGAGCTGATTTACAAAAGGGAAAAGCTTCAAAATCATTGGATCATCGCGGATCAAAATCGGATTAATCAAGTATTTTCCAATATTATTGTAAATGCAGTCAAATATTCGGCTGATGAAAAAAAAATTCAGATAAGCTTTGACCTCGATCCCGGCGGAGAAAATTTTGTCGTTTCCGTCAGGGATTATGGAATTGGAGTTCCTGCCGATAAATTGCCCCATATCTTTGACAGGTTTTACCGGGATAACAGCAATGCGCAAGCGGTCAGCGGAAGGGGTCTTGGCCTGACGATCTGCAAGGAAATCATTAACGCTCACAGAGGAAGCATTGTTGCGGAAAGCAATCCTGAGTTCATTGGAAGCAGGTTTACATTCACTATTCCACTATATAAGGAGTTGTAAAAATGGCTAAGGAAAAAATATTGATCGTCGATGATGAAGTCGAAATTACCAAACTGGTCTGTGCGTATCTGACAAAAGAACACTTTACCCCAATTGCTGCTTACAACGGGCAGCAGGCATTGGCACTGCTAAAAAAAGAAAAGCCGGATTTGATCATTCTTGATATTATGCTTCCTGACATGGAAGGTTCTTCCCTTTCACTTGAAATAAGAAAGTTTTCCAATGCTCCAATTATTTTTTTGAGCTGCAAAACCCAGGAAATTGACAAAATTATTGCTTTGTCTGCAGGGGGTGATGATTATATGACCAAGCCCTTTATGCCAGGTGAGCTTGTAGCGCGGATCAAGGCACATTTGAGAAGACAGTATTCTCTCTCAAATACATTTGCCGAAATACAAAATAACATCTATGAGTTTGAAAACCTTCTCATAGATTTTGATACCCATGAGTTATCGGTAAACGGCAAACAAATCACGCTAACCATGAAAGAATTTGAAATTTTACGACTGCTGGTAGAAAACCCAAGAAAGGTATTTTCCGCAAAAAGAATTTTTGAGACGGTGTGGAAGACGAACTGTATGGAAAATGATGCAAAGACAATCATGGTGTATATCAGCAATCTTCGCAAAAAAATCGAATCAAACCCAAATCAGCCCCGCTATATTCTCAGTGTTCGGGGTGTAGGGTATAAGTTTAATCAATCCCTTTTCAAATAGGATTCCTTTTGAAAAAAAGATACCCTTCCCCATCTGGTTTTCCAGGCATAGATCAGGACGAGGCAGATATAAATCCAGCAGCATAAAACATAACCGTAAAGGAACGGCAATCCGAAGATCCGCGGATAGATTTTATCTCCCGCAAAAAGAATACCTGGAAACTCAACGGCGCCAAAGCCAACAGCAAGAAGGGCCCAGATGAGCATCTTTCTCTTACGGAAAGTGACTATACCAGATTTTACGTTCACGGTTCCTGCCTCCATTCTCACTTTTACTGCTATGCTATCAGGATGCTGTGATTTTGTCAACGTTCATAAAAATTCCTCCGAAGGCCGGAGGAATTTTTGAAATCACGATTTAAGTTCTCGGCATGTCAGCCCAGATATGCCTCCCTGACCATGTCATTTTTCAGCAGCTCTGCACCCGTACCCGACAAGATCACGCTGCCGGTCTGCAGCACATATCCCTTGTTGGCAAGCTTCAGCGCCTTTCCTGCATTCTGTTCTACCAGTAAGATGGTCATTCCCTCACTTCTGAGTTTTTTGATGATGTCAAATACAGTCTGAATCATCATGGGCGCAAGTCCCATGGACGGTTCATCCAAAAGCATGATTTTGGGATCGCACATAAGCCCTCTGCCCATGGCCAGCATTTGCTGCTCGCCCCCGCTCAGCGTACCGCCCTTCTGCTTTCGCCGTTCCAGCAGTCTGGGAAAGAGCTCAAAGACATAGTCTTTGTTCCGTTTAATCCGTTCCTGGCTTTTGAGACTGAAGGCTCCCATTTCCAGATTTTCTTCCACCGTGAGTCTGGGGAAGATTTTCCGCCCCTCCGGCACATGGGCAATGCCTTCTATCGTCAGCAGGTGAGGCGCAGAACCATTTACTTTCTTGCCCATGTAAACCACATTGCCGTTTGCGGGTTTCAGCAGGGCGGAGATGGTCTTTAGTGTCGTTGTCTTTCCTGCACCATTACTTCCTATGAGAGTAACAATCTCACCTTCATTCACCTCAAAGGAGACGTCCTTCAAGGCATGAATTTTTCCATAATAAGTATTTACATTCTCCAGTTGCAATATTGTTTTGCTCATATTAAACGGCTTCCTCCTCATCTTCGTCTTCAATTCCGAGGTAGGCTTCAATGACCATGGGGTTATTTTTCACCTCATCAGGTGCACCCTCCGCGATTTTTTCTCCATAGTTCAGCACCGCTACCTTATCGGAAATTTCCATGACAAGCTTCATATCATGCTCGATGAGCAAAATGCCGCAGCCGAAATCATCTCTGAGCTTTCCTATGAAATTCTTAAGTTCCTCGGTTTCTTTTGGGTTGAGTCCAGCAGCAGGTTCATCAAGGAGCAGAAGCTTTGGCTTCATGGCAATGGCTCTTGCAATCTCAAGCCGCCTTTGCTCTCCATAGGCAAGGTTTTTTGCAAGCTCATTTTTTCTGGTTTCCAAACCCACATATTTCAGGAGTTCCACCGCCTGCTCATACGCCTCTCCTTCTTCTCGCTTCATGCCGCCGCTGTGAAGGACAATATGGAATATGCTCGCTTTCAGATCCATATGCATTCCCACCATGATATTTTCCACCGCCAGCATTTCCGGAAACAGCCTGATGTTCTGAAAGGTTCGGGCGATTCGATGTTTCGCCACTTTTTCCGGAGTCAGATTTATTAGCCCCTTACCGTCAAAGGTAATGGTTCCATCAAACCCCGGATAATATCCGCTGATAATATTGAAAAACGTGGTTTTTCCTGCTCCGTTGGGGCCGATGATACTGGCAATCTGCCCCTCGTTCATTACAAAATCCACCTGATTGACTGCCACCAGCCCGCCAAAGGCCTTTGACAGATTTTTTATTTCTAATAATGCCATAAATATCACTCCGTAATCATGTCATTGTGATCGCTTTTATTAGGGAACCGCTGATTCATACCGTGAGCACACTTCATTAGCTCAGCGATTCTTTCGTAAGCTTCTTTCTGAACCCTTTAATCAGCTCCATGGTTCGCTTTGCAGGCATCAGGCCTTTGGGGCGGAACACGCACATCAGGATCAGAATCAGCCCGAATACTAGCTTTTCATACTTAGCCGGATCAAGTTGAGACGGAATATAGAGAATCCCCGATACCGAAAGCTGCGTCAGGAACGTAGAAAGTTCCTTCAGCAGATGGAGCTGCAGGATAACAACCGCAGCAGCACCGACAATGACGCCTCTGATATTGCCCATGCCTCCCATGATGACCATGGCAAGAATTCCGATGGACTCCATAAACCCAAAGCTGGAGGGATCAACAAAGGTCTGCCTTGCCGCAAATACTACTCCCATCATTCCAGCAAAGCCTGCACCGGTGGCAAAGGCCAGCAGCTTCATCCGAACCAGCGGTATCCCCATGGTCCTGGCTGCAAGCTCATCTTCCCGGATCGCAGCCCATGCTCTACCGATTCGGGAATGATCCAGCCGATAGGCCGAGATAAAGACGATGACGAACAACACCAATACGATAAAATAAAAGTGAATGGGCTGGTTCATCACAATTCCAAAAATCTCCGGTGGCTTGACAGGTGTAAGACCTTTGGGTCCGTTGGTCAGATTGATGGGCTTATCCGCATTATTTAGAATGATTCTTATGATTTCTGCAAACCCGAGGGTTACGATAGCAAGATAATCGCCTTTCAACCTCAGCACCGGAAGCCCGAGCAATACGCCCATACCTGCCGATACAATGAGAGCAAGGGGAAGAAACAGCCAGAACCAATTCCCCGACAGGGGGAATTGATAAATGCTTTCCGGAATCACATTGTTGGCCTGTGAGGTAGCGAAAAAAGCGTAGAGGTATGCTCCCACCGCATAAAATCCAACATAGCCCAGATCCAAAAGACCGGCAAACCCAATGACCACATTTAGGCCAATCGCCAGCACCGCGTAGATAACGATCTGCGTAATGATCCCCAGATAATAGCTGTTTTCAAGGCCCGCTAAGGGAATGATCAACAAGAGGTCAAGCAACGCGACAATGCCCTTAATCTTCATGTCCAGCCGAATCCTATATAAAAGGAAGAGTGAGGCAAGAAACAGCAAAAAAATGATGCTGGATTTACTAAACAAGTAAAACAATATTGGTGCAAGGAAGATTAATACAAGCTGAATCAGCTGCTTTTCCTTGATCAGTCTGAAATAATTTTTAATTGTATCCATGGCTACACCTTCTCCACTACTGCTTTGCCCAGCAGTCCACTCGGCTTGAATATCAGAATAATGATTAGAATTGTAAACGCCAGTACGTCCTTATATTCTGCCCCGATGACTCCGCCTGTTGCTATGCCCAGGAATGCTGCACCGAACACCTCAACAAGCCCTAGGAGCAAACCGCCCAGCATCGCGCCGGGGATACTTCCAATGCCTCCCAGTACAGCCGCAGTAAACGCCTTCATGCCCAGAATAAATCCCACATAAGGGCTAATCAGGGTGTACTGGACAGAGAAGAGCGTACCCGCCGCACCGCCCAGCCCTGCACCGATCAGGAAAGTCAGGGAAATCACTGCATCAACATTAATGCCGACCAGGGCAGCAGTATCCTTATCCTGTGCCACGGTGCGCATGGCCTTTCCCCACTTATGCTTTCCGACGAATAAGCTGAGTGCCACCATCATAACTATTGCAATGGCGACAATATAGATGACCTTTACAGGGATCTTCATTGTATCCATAATTTGAATGCTGGAATCGAAAAGCTGCGGAGTGGAAAGATAGAACGCGTTTTTCCACAAGCCCTCAATCAGTCTCACTGCATCCTGCAGGAAAAAGGACACGCCGATGGCAGAAATAAAAGCAACTAGCTTTGGTGCATGCCTGACAGGCTTATATGCAATTCGTTCAACGGTAACTCCAAGAAGACCGCTTAATATAATTCCTACTCCTACGGCAAGGAACAACGCCAGAGGAGCAGGCATGTTTTCCAAATATCCGGCACTCTGCAGAAAAAGAAGGGTCTCAGTTCCAGCAAAAGCACCGACCATAAATATTTCACTATGAGCAAAGTTTATAAATTCAAGTATGCCGTAAACCATTGTGTAGCCCAGCGCTACAATCGCATATACAAACCCGAGGGTCAACCCGTCAATCAGCAGCTGCGGCAACATCTGAACAATCATATCCATATGTAATCAACCTTTACTGTTATTATGCTTATCTAAGCGGGAGAGGGCACATCCGCACCCTCTCCGCTCGTTATGAGGAATATCAAATTATATTCAGTTCCAGCATTTCTGGAAATCCCTTTCTAGTACATAGGACAAACGCTTCATGCATCGCTGGCCCGGGCTTTTATTTTAAGTACTCGCCTGCAGGAATCATCTTCACCACAGCAGAAGGATACTTAGCTTCTTCAAAGGTCAAAGCATATACCGTAGCTTCTGTGTTATCCCCCTTGGCGTCAAAGGAAACATTGGTTGAGACACCCACAAAGCCCGAGGTCGTTCGTACCGCTGCGGTAACCTGGTCTCTGTCAGGCTTCTCGCCCCCATTTTCATTGATGGCCTTAATGAT
>JARBUO010000193.1 GCA_029239605.1 Bacillota bacterium
AAATCATTGAAGATGTAGGTGGTATGGTATTGATTGATGTTAATCAGGAAAAACGAATATTTACAGTGAAACTTCATATCCCTAGAAATTAATGAGATAAAGTTTAAAGACTGCGAACGAAGCCGCGCTTGGATCGATACCTAAGCGCGGCTTTTACATGGTACGGAGTAATTGCATATCAAAAAAAGTACGAAAAGTGTCAAGGTAACTTGATTGGGATCAAAAAAAGGCCTGTTAAGAACAACTTAAAACACAGCATCCCTTAACTGGCTTATATTTATATTGAATGAAACATCATTATATTTGAACGGGCAGAATCTTCCCCCGATCAAAAAAGGATAGAAGGGTTGCCAGATTAATTGATTTTTATAAACATTATTAAGGAGGTAAAACATATGAAATGGTTTTACAATTTGAGAATTTCTGTGAAGATGATAATTGGCTTTGTTATAGTAGCAGTTATCGGAGGAATAATAGGCGTAGTCGGTGTTGTTAACATAAGCAATATAGCCAACATGGGTAACGATATGTATGAAAGGCATACTGTAAACCTTAGTCAATTGATTACAATTGCTGAGAGGTACCAGATGATGGGGGGTAGTCTCAGAGATTTAGTTATTCTGTTAGATGCTGAATCTATGAATAAAACGGTTGAAACATTAAACGGCGATTATGAAACTACAATGGAATACTTAAAGGAATTTGAAAAATTAATTAAAGACCCAAAAGTTAAGGAGGCGTATGAAAATCTGACCACTTGTTTAACTAATGATTTCGCCCCATATATGGACAGAATGATTAAGCTTACTATAGAAAACCAAAATGATCAGGCATATGCTGCATTGACTACCGAGGGAGTTGAAATTAATAATAAAGTTACAGGAGCTATAGCAGAATTAACTAGCTTAAAAATAGAATTGGCGAAGGATGCGTCAGCAAGCAATGCAGCTGCAGCAAAAACAGCTACAATAATAATGATTATATTGGTAATTGCCGGTATGGTTATTTCAGTCGCACTTGGTCTATTCATATCCAGTATCATAAGCAAACCAGTTAAAAAGCTGGCTGAAGCAGCCGATAAACTCGCTCTGGGTGATGTAGATGTAGATGTTAAAGCGACTACCAAAGACGAAATCGGCAGCCTTATGGAATCCTTCAGTCATATGATAGAGAATATTCGAGATCAGGCAATTACTGCTGAGAAGATCGCTTCCGGAGATATGACTGTTGACGTCACTGTTAAATCAGAAAATGACTTGCTTGGTAAAAAGCTATATGAACTTGTAGAAAAAAATAATCAAATGTTAACAAGCATTACAGTCGCATCGGAACAGGTAGCATCAGGGGCGAAACAGATTTCTGACTCCAGCATGGCCCTTTCCCAAGGCGCAACAGAGCAAGCCAGTTCTATCGAACAGCTTACTGCTTCTATCGAAGAAATATCCGCTCAGACCAAACAGAATGCTGAACATGCAAATGAGGCGAATGGATTGGCTGAAACTGCAATGATAAATGCGGAACAAGGCAATGAGCAAATGCGTGAGATGCTCAGGTCAATGCAGGATATCAATGATTCTTCTGCTAATATCTCCAAGATCATCAAGGTCATTGATGAAATCGCATTCCAGACGAACATATTGGCTCTTAATGCAGCAGTAGAAGCAGCAAGGGCAGGACAGCACGGGAAAGGCTTTGCAGTGGTTGCAGAAGAGGTGAGAAACCTGGCGGCGCGCTCTGCGAATGCAGCGAAAGAAACTACCGATCTCATTGAGAACTCCATTAGGAAAGCGGAGGGTGGAACCAAAATCGCAAATGAAACCGCGCGTGCACTCAGCGGGATTGTAGAAGGCGCTGAGAAAGTAGCAAACCTGGTAAAAGACATTGCGATGTCTTCCAATGAACAGGCGACAGGTATTGCACAAATCAGCCTAGGAGTGACGCAGATCTCACAGGTAGTTCAGAACAACTCGGCAACGTCCGAGGAATGTGCGGCATCTAGTGAGGAACTGGCAAGTCAGGCGGAATTGTTGAAAGAGCAGGTAGGCGGATTCAAACTGAAAAAAGAAAACGGATATTCATCCTATAGAGGATTGGAGGAAATGAATCCTGAGACCTTGCGGAGGCTTGACACCATGAATAAAAACAATAAGTTTGATGGAATTTGGGCTGCAGAGGGTTGCACGGAGGCTTCAGTCACCGGTTCCAGGACAATAACATTGAGTGACAGTGAATTCGGTAAGTATTAATGAAGAAAAAATGATCCTAGAGATGTGTTATACATAGATGTAAAGCTGGGAAGGGAAGCAGAAAGCTCTCTTTCCTCTTTACAAGAAGAGGAGTATAAGAATGTTATCGACAACACCTATATTGGACTGATCGTTGACAGCGTTTCTGAAATGCTTTCCATACCGGAAGGTGAAATCGTCGATCCGCCAGATGCTAATATCATGAGCAACAGGTACATAAAAGGAATTGGTAAGGTTGGAGATGAGATGAAGCTAATCATTGACTGTTATAAATTACTCAATAATAGAGAGCTGGAGAAACTTAACACATCTTTATCGGATTGATAACTAACAAATGGAATTTGATCGTCAGAGTCTTGTGGGGTATTTAAAATAAAATAAAGCTAACTATAATTCAACAGAAAAAACAAACCTTACGTAATAAAAAGGAGGCAATCAAAATGCAATATGAAAACAAACCCTCCAAGTTTTCATGGGGGTGTCTTGGAGACATTGATGAAGGTAGAAAAAACCTGGGACCGGATATGCCGGTGCTTATGTATCGCCTGTTCCAGTATACCTTAAAGGATATTTTAACCAGGGAATATGATGAAGAGACTGCTGGCAGCCTTTATCGGGCAGCAGGATATCTGGCTGGTACGGAGTTGGCAAAAAACGTATTAGATCTTTCCGGTGATTTTGATTTTTTTATCGCCAACCTGACGAATAAGCTTAAAGAGCTTAAAATCGGTGTTCTGCGTATTGAAAAAGCCGATCTTAACTCCCTATCCTATACGTTCACGGTGTCGGAAGATTTGGACTGCTCAGGCTTGCCTGTTTCAGGTGAAACTATATGCGATTATGATGAGGGGTTTTTGGCAGGTATTCTTAAAACATACAGTGGTCATTCCTTCACAGTCAAAGAAATCGACTGCTGGTCAACTGGCGATAGAACCTGCAGATTCACAGCAACTTCAAAATAAAGTGGAAGCTGTTGTATATTTGTTTTGGAGAGGAGGTAACGGAAGATGGACGGTGAAAGTCGAAAAGCACTTATGGTACTGCAAAATGTAATGGAGAAACTGCTATCAGGAGAGCAATGCGATATGATAATGATACATTCTCCCATTCGTGAATTGCAAAAACTCACTGGGCAAATGAATCAATTGATTCAAAATATAAATGAAATAAATCGTCTGGCAATTCATCTGTCAGAAGGAAAGTTGGACGAACAAATACCTTCTCGTCAGAATTACATGGCGGGTCCGCTAAAGCAGCTTCACTCACAACTAACCATTTTACAATGGAGCATGAAACAGCTGCAGTCGGGTTATGTAGTCAGTAGGCTGGAGTATAACGGAGAATTGTTTGAGGTCTTTAACGGTCTAATCGACAAGGTGGCAGCGGCTTCTACGCAGGAACAAAAAGTCGTCTCCAATACATACGCATCGTTCAATAGTTGGCGTTACCACCAGATTCTCCAGGCCCTCAATATGCTTCATATCTCGGTGCTGGAAGTAGACAGCAATGGACGTGTGGTGTACGCTAACCGTCCGGCAAAAGAAATATTTGGTGAAATAGAATATATCCATGAATACCATATGGAAAGCAAGATTCTGGAAGTTATCCGGAGGTTCAGCAAAGAGGGAAATTCCTTCCCTGTTCTTCAAGAGATTTATGAGAAAATCAGTGATACATGGTACAGAATCACGTCAGACAGGTTTTTAATTCCTAATGGACAAGCGTTATACATCCACATGATAGAAGATGTCAGTGAGTGGAAGACAAATGAATGTCAATTGATGATGTCAGCAACTATGGATGCATTGACTGCTACTTATAACCGTAAGGCTGGGGTGGAGGAATTGGAAAGAATTCTGGCTTGTGATCCATCAAAAATGCATTGTATTGCCTTTATAGATATTGATAATTTAAAAACCATCAATGATACGTATGGACACGATGAGGGTGATTATGTAATTAAGAGTATTGCTAAGGTGCTCCTTTCATCAGTCCGTGATGTGGATATCGTCAGCAGATACGGAGGGGACGAATTTTTTATTATATTCAAAAACTGCTCCGAAGATGCAGCGGAAAACATTATCACGAGGATGCATGGGGAATTAAAAAAATTAGACGGCAAAAACCCTAAACCCTACAAATTATCCTTCAGTTATGGTATTGCTTCCGGCTCTAATTGTTGCAATGCTGATTCTAGTGCTGCTGACCTGTTGCGATTGGCCGATCAAAGGATGTACAGATATAAAACCAAAAAAACAAACCGTAAAAAGTAAATTCAGCCTATAGTGAAGTTTTGAAGCGAAATGTTAGTAGAGGAGTGAATAAATTGATAGAAAAGCTTGATATATTTGTATCAAAACTGGCTGAACAACAAACAATACGTGCCCTTCGAAGGGGATTATTATATCTAATGCCATTGATTATAATCGGCTCAATCGTACTGGCATTGATTAGCCTGCCGATACCAGCTTATCAGAATTTTATGGTGCATGTTTTTGGGATGGAATGGAAAGCGCTTGGTTTATCCATACATAAATGTACTCTGCGGATTATGGCGATTTTAACCCTGATTACTGTCAGTTATACCGTTTCAAAAGAAATGGAAATTACGAAGTCCGGTGAGGTAAATTCTATCATTATTATAATAACTACTTTCTCATCTTTTTTTGCATTTACAGATCACACTGATATGATGATAAGTGAAAAGGTGGCGGGCTCTTCTGGTCTGTTTCAAGCCATAGTCATATCCGTAATAGCATGCAATCTTTTTTGTTTTTTTTACAAATGCCGTGACCGTTTACTTCCTTCAGACATTGTCAATTTCAATGGAAGTGCTCTGATTCGGGTGTCTTTTCGCGCAGTTGTTCCTGCGTTGCTTACCATTTTATTTTTCTGTGTTGCAAAAACGTTGGCTGAGTTTACTGGGTTAAATGGTATTCAAGCAGTGCTTTTTCAGTGGATAAATAAAACATGGATGACGGGACATAACTACTTCTCGGCATTATTAATTATTTTTATTACTCATGTATTATGGTTTTTTGGGATACATGGAGGTAATGTTGTCATGGATGCGATATCAGGAGCAA
>JARBUO010000047.1 GCA_029239605.1 Bacillota bacterium
GATATCACCCAGTAAGAAGGTTCCCAGAATCGGCGGTACGCCAAGGCGAAGCGTAACGCTCGGCTTCTTTTTCAGATCCAACGCCATCTTCTCAAAATTATCTACGGACGTAAGAAATTCCCTTACCCGGAGGAAAAAAACGCGGCCGTCCGACGTAAGCACAAGCTGATTGTTAACCTTTTCGAAAAGCTGAAATCCAAATTCTTTTTCGAGCTCTTTGATTGCCGCCGTAATCGTTGGCTGAGCCACGAAAATTTCCTCGGATGCTTTTGTGATGCTCATATGCTGGCAAGTCTTCTCAAAATATCGCAAATGATTGATGTTCATGATGAATACCTCCATATCTCTTGTCGAGATATCTCGCTCGGTACCCAGCAATAAAAACGCTGATCCCTTCAATCAGTGTTTCTTTTCCCTTCAAATTTGATCCTTTTTCTATCCCATAATATCAAAAAACTAACATAAGAAGCTAAAATATGCAAGAGAATGATTAAAAATTAACAATGATAACACCCAAAAATTTCCTATTGGGCAATCAATTTTTTTAATTTTACAGGAAATTACCACCATGATAAGGTTAAACCGCCGGAGAAAGAAAAGGGTAAATCGTATCTCAAGATGCCAATCCGGAACACACATTTCAAGAAAGGAAATATATGCCATGATGACAAATTGCAATGAATATGTAGCGTACGACGAGTACGTAGCGCATTTGGTCAGCAAGGGGAGAGCCGCGCAAAAAATCGCGGAAGGGTTTGATCAGAAAAAAGTTGATCAGCTCACTGAAGCTGTCGCTTATGCGCTTACTGTACCTGAGATTGCCTTAAAGTTTGGTGAAAAACTTGTCGAGGAATCAGGCATGGGTATTGCAAAAGACAAACAAGCTAAAATGTTCAGCAAAGTAAAGGGTTCCTATGCACAAATGAAGGGACAGATTTCTGTCGGACTCGTTGAGAAGGATGAGATAACAGGAATCGAAAAATACGCAAAGCCCATGGGGGTCATCGGTGCCATTATTCCCATTACCAATGGCGAAGCAACTCCGGTGGTAAAGTCCCTGATGGCGCTGAAGACAAGAAACGCCGTTATCCTGGCACCTCATCCAAAGGCGAAGAAAGTCAATTGGGAGATTGCTCAGATGATCAGAGGCGTTCTGAAAGCCTTTGATGCTCCGGAAGACCTGGTTCAGGCAGTTGATCCCGATTACGTATCGGTAGAGTGTTCGCAGCAAATCATGGCACAGGTTGACTTTATCCTGGCAACCGGAGGCACTCCCATGGTCAGACAGGCGTATTCCTCAGGAAATCCAGCCATCGGAGTAGGTACCGGAAATGTTGTCTCCATCGTAGACGGCACCACGGATATGGATTCTGTGGCGGATATGATCGTTCGCTCCAAATCCTTTGATAACGCGACTTCCTGTTCCACAGAAAATAATATCATCGTATTCGAAGATGCCTATGATGCTTTTGTTAACGCGATGTCCCGGAAAGGCGGCTATGTGATTAAGGAAGGCACTGCGGAGAAACAGCAGCTAGTAAAGACGCTCTGGCCTGAAACGCCGAAGAATCACGACTTGAATCGTCAGATCGTTGCTCAGTCAGCAGAACGGATTGCGGAGATCGCACAAATTCCGGTTCCCGCAGGAACAAAGATCATTATGGTTGAAGAAAACGCTGGATACGGAAACGATTTCCCTCTCACCGGCGAAAAACTTTCTCCAGTAGCTGAATTGAGAACGTGTAAAGATTTTGACGACGCCATTTCTCAGGTCGAGCAGATTCTTGAGTACCAGGGAAAAGGCCACAGCATCGGAATCCATACCAATATCGATGAACGTGTCACCGCTTTGGGAGAGAGAATTCCGGTGTGCAAAGTTTGCGTCAATCTGCCCCAAAGTCTTTCCAATTCCGGTTCGTGGACTTGCGGTTTTCCGATGTCAATGACCCTTGGCTGCGGGACCTGGGGACACAACAGCATTTCCCATAACGCAACCTGGAAGGATTTACTCAACTTTACATACGTGGCTCGCCCCATCCCATCCTGGCAGCCCAAGGATGAAGAACTGTTCAGTAAAGAAATCGTCGATGCCTTGAAATAAGTCCCATAATACTGCTTTTTTCAGGCATGCTATGCCCAACTTGCCCAGCTTTGTATCACAGGAGTCTCCTGTGATGGCTCCCTTCCCAATTCAGATCCAACATATGTCTACACCATAATAAAAATAATGAAGGAGAATGTTATGAAAAAGGAAGAAGAACAGAAAGATGTGAAAAAAGCTGACGCCAGCACACCAGAAGCGGTGCTGGAAGCCAAGCTTGAACAGCTGAGGAAGGCGCAGGAAATTTATTCACATTACACCCAGGAACAGGTGGACAAAATCTTTTTCGCCGCAGCTATGGCTGCGAACCAGGCCCGTATCCCCCTTGCAAAGATGGCAGTTGAAGAATCGGGGATGGGCTTAGTGGAAGACAAAATCATTAAGAATCATTATGCAGCTGAGTACGTCTATAACTCATTTAAAGACACAAAGACCTGTGGCGTGGTGGATTATGATCCCGGATTTGGAATATCCACTGTTCTGGTGCCGGTTGGTGTCATCGGTGCGGTTATTCCCACCACAAATCCTACCTCAACAGCAATTTTTAAGTCTCTCATCGCCCTGAAGACCAGAAATGCGCTGATTATTTCACCACATCCAAGGGCAAAGAAGTGTACTGTGGAAGCAGCTCGAATTGTACTGGAAGCAGCTGTAAAAGCAGGCGCTCCGGAAGGAATCATTGCATGGGTTGATGAACCGTCCATCGAGTTCACAAACACCATCATGAAGTCTGTAGACCTGATTCTCGCAACCGGCGGTCCCGCAATGGTTCGTTCCGCTTACAGCTCCGGAAAACCGGCAGTAGGCGTAGGAAACGGAAACTGCCCCGTCATCTTTGATGAAACCTGCGATGTTAAAATGGCAGTAAGTTCGGTAATCCAGTCCAAGAGCTTTGATAATGGAACCATCTGTGCGTCTGAGCAGGCTGTTATCGTATCCGATAAGATCTACAACGAGGTAAAAGAAGAATTCAAGTTCAGAGGAGCCTATTTCCTTTCCCCAGAGGAAATCGAACGGGTTCGTCCGATCATTCTCAGAAACGGTACGGTAAACGTTCAGATCGTAGGCCAAAGCCCGCAGAAGATTGGAGAATTGGTAGATATTAAAGTTCCGGAGAACGCAAAAATCATGATTGGAGAGGTTACATCCACAGAACTCGACGAACCCTTTGCTCATGAAAAATTATCAACCATCCTTACCATGTATAAATCCACCAGCTTCGACGATGCCCTTGCAAAAGCAAAGAAACTTGCGCATGACGGCGGTATCGGACATACGGCAGTACTTTATGTGGACGCCACAAACCAAAGAGATAAAATTACGAAGTTCAGCGATACCATCAATACTGCGAGACAGCTGATCAATACACCGTCCTCTCAGGGTGCTATCGGAGACCTTTATAACTTTAAGCTGGCGCCGTCATTGACGCTGGGATGTGGAACCTGGGGCGGAAACTCTGTATCAGAGAACGTAGGTGTAAAGCATTTGCTCAATAAAAAGACAATTGCGGAAAGAAGGGAAAATATGCTGTGGTTCAGAGCGCCGGAAAAGGTTTACTTTAAAAAAGGCAGTCTTGGTGTGGCGTTAAAAGAGCTGAAGGCCGTGATGGGTAAGAAGAAGGCATTTATCGTAACCGATGGATTCCTTTACAGCAATGGTTACACCAAGGCTGTTACCGACCTGTTGGACGAGATGGAAATCCGCCATACCACGTTCTTTGACGTTGCTCCTGATCCGACGCTTTCCTGTGCTGTAGCAGGAGCCAAGGCCATGGCAGAGTTCAAACCGGACGTGATCATTGCCCTGGGTGGCGGTTCTGCGATGGACGCCGGAAAAATCATGTGGACGCTGTATGAGCATCCGGAAATTGACTTCCTGGATCTGGCCATGCGTTTTATGGACATCAGAAAAAGAGTTTATACCTTCCCGAAAATGGGGGAAAAGGCATATTTCATCGCTATTCCCACCTCGGCAGGTACAGGAAGCGAAGTAACACCATTCGCAGTTATTACAGACGAAACCACTGGACAGAAATATCCTCTGGCGGACTATGAACTGATGCCAGATATGGCAGTCATCGATGCCGACCTGATGATGACCATGCCCAAGGGACTTACCGCCGCTTCCGGTATTGACGCTCTGACCCATGCTTTGGAAGCCTATGCATCCATGCTGGCTACTCCTTTCACAGACGGGCTGGCACTGCAGGCTGTAAAGAAGATCTTTGATTATCTGCCGGCTTCATACATAGAAGGGGCTGCGAATCCGGTGGCCAGAGAAGAGATGGCCCATGCATCCTCCATGGCAGGTATGGCCTTTGCCAACGCCTTCCTGGGCATTTGCCATTCGCTGGCACACAAACTTGGTGCGCATCATCACCTGCCTCACGGCGTTGCAAACGCATTGCTGATCACTGAGGTCATGAAGTTCAATGCGGTGGATATTCCAAAAAGAATGGGTACCTTCCCGCAGTATCAATATCCGAAAACCCTTCAGCGTTATGGCGAGATCGCTACCTTCATCGGAATTACCGGCAAAAACGATCAGGAAAAGCTTGATAAGCTCATCGCCAGGATTGAAGAACTGAAGGATGTGCTGAACATTCCAAAGACCATTCAGGCTGCCGGTGTCAAGGAATCAGACTTCCTTACATCTCTGGATCAGATGACGGAACAGGCCTTTGACGACCAGTGCACAGGAGCTAACCCCAGATATCCGTTGATGGAAGAAATGAAGCAGATCTATTTGAAGGTTTATTATGGCAAATAGCCGCATCAAGGAGTAGCGAACAATGAAATATGAAGTAAAGTCACCAATGCCTGCCACCGTTCTTGAGATTCTGGTAAAACCAGGGGAAATGGTAAATGAAAAGACCATTGTGGCCACATTGGAATCGATGAAAATGGAAATGCCCATTTTTGCAGATGCGGATGGAACTGTAACTGCAGTGTCGGCGGCACCGAATACCACGGTGCCCAAAGGTGGAGTATTGGTAGTAATCGAATAATTTTCAGCTTGGATGAATGCCCCTGGCATTCATCCGCTGTTTGAGTGCTTGGAGAGAGGTATCATCATGATAAAAAGATTACTGATTGCAAACCGGGGTGAAATCGTAGACAGAATTATGCGTACCTGCGAACGGCTGGGAATCGAAACAGTGGCTGTATATTCTGAAGCGGATCGGGAGGCATCCTATCTGGATCGGGCTGTGTTGTCCTACTGTATCGGCCCAGAACGGCCCACGGAAAGCTACCTGAATATTGACGCCCTGATGATGGCGGTGAATGACTCACAGGCGGATGCGGTTCATCCCGGCTATGGATTCCTCTCGGAATCAGCAGCTTTTGCAGAAGCGGTTACCCAGGCCGGTGTGAAATGGATTGGCCCTGGTCCAGGCATACTGCAAAGTATCGAATCGAAGTGCTTTTGCAGATGGCTGGCCCAGGAGCTGGATGTTCCCGTTACCCCGGGGACGCTGAAACCTGTGACAACGGTAAAAGAGATTATGGTGGCAGCGGAGCGGGTAGGTCTTCCGATCCTGCTGAAGCTGGATAAAGGCGGCGGGGGAAAAGGAATCGAAGTTTTAGAGGAGGCTTCTGATCCCGGAAGCGTCGCGGCTGTATTGGAACGGATGAAGAGGATTGGGGAGAAGGCTTTTGCCTCCGGAGACGTCTATGTGGAAAAAGTGATTCCTGCCCCCAGGCATATCGAAGTCCAATTTCTGGCAGATGAATTCGGCAACGTGATTTGCCTCGGTGAACGGGAGTGCTCCATTCAGCGGCGTTACCAAAAGATCATAGAAGAATCCCCTTCCAGCATCGTTTCAGAGCAGGAAAGAAACGGCCTTTATGAACAAACGGGAAAGCTGGTCAGAGAAATGGGGTATGTGGGCGCAGGCACCATCGAATACCTGAGAGGTCAGGATGGGAGGTTCTATTTTATGGAGATCAATGCCCGTCTTCAGGTAGAACACCCTGTGACGGAATATGTGACAGGACTTGATCTGATTGAACAGCAGATCAAGATTGCAAACGGCGAGCCCCTTGATCTCTGCCAAAACGAGATCAGGCTGTTCGGCCACTCCATCGAATGCCGCATTTACGCGGAGGATTCGGAAACATTTTTGCCCTGCCCCGGTACCATCAGCAGGATTCGGTTCCCGGATACCTGTTGGGGCAGCATAAGGGTAGATCATGCCATCAGACAGGGAAGCTGCATTTCCCCCTGCTATGACCCCATGCTTGCCAAGGTAATCGCCTGGGGCAAGGACCGTGACGCAGCAATCTGCAACATAACTCAGGCATTGAAAACATTCCTCATCGAGGGAGTGGAAAACACCATCGATGCCAGTCTCTCTATTCTTGAGAGCGAAAGCTTTCAAACAGGGGATTTCAATACTTCTTATTTAGCAGAACGGAAATCTAACGAAAGAAGCACCGATTTACCAGCTTGAGAATCAGTGATTCCTTAAACGTGAAAGGAGAATATCAGTGAACATTATCGTTTGTGTCAAGCCGGTTCCTGATCCGGATAAATACAATCTTCTGACCATCGACCCGGAAACCAAAAGACTTGTACGGGAAGGGATTCCTACCGTGATCAATCCCTCCGATAAAAATGCACTGGAGGAAGCACTGCGGTTAAAAGATCTTTATGGCGCAAAAGTTTCTGTGATTAGTATGACGCCGCTTTTCAGCGTGGATAAAATCAAACAGTGCCTTGCCATGGGGGCTGATGAAGGCTTTGTTATCAGTGATCGTGCCTTCGGCGGTGCTGATACCTTTTCTACATCCTATACCTTGATGAAGGCCATTGAAGAGATTGGCACGCCTGACCTGATTCTGGCGGGAAATGAGAGTGCAGACGGTGCAACCTCACACGTGCCGGTTCAGCTTGCAGAGTGGATGTCTCTGCCCCACATCACCAATGTAACCGTAACGGAGGCCTTTGAAACAAAGCTTCACGTCCGCAAGAAGACAGAGGAGGGCAGTGTGGACTACGAGATTGATCTGCCTGCCGTCCTTGCTGTGGAAAGAAACAGCAACCAGCCGAGGATGGTCACCGCCAAGGGAATGGTTGCCGCCAGAAGTAAGTCTATCCGGGTTTTTGCAAAGGATGATCTGGATGTTGATGAATCCCTGATCGGACTTTGCGGATCACCGACACAGCCGGGAGAGCTTATCGTTCCCAATTTAAAGCGAGCTTCTCAGGAACTCAAGGGAGAGCCGGAGGAGATTGCAGCCCAAATTATCACCTTGATCAAGAAATCCGGCGTTGCTGTAGCCGTATAAGCAGGAGGATACATAATGGATATGAAAAGAATATTGGTTTACGGCGAATTGGAAAAGGAAAGACTTCACCCTGTCTCGCTGGAACTGCTGTCCAAGGCGAAGGAGATCTTCCCGGAAAGTGATGTACAGTTTGGAATGGTGTTGCTGGGATCAGGGATAGATGGTGCTGTCGCAGAGGCACAGAAGAGCGGGGTGGATTTGGTTTACCTTTTGGACGATCAGAGACTTTCTGTTTTTCATCCAGAGTATTTTGCAGCCGCCCTCATACAGGCAGTAAAAGCCTTCAACCCGGATTTGCTTCTCATGGGAGCGACTTATGGGGGAGAGGAACTGGCTCCAGCCCTTGGAATCCGCCTGAAAACAGGTGTTGCCGCCCATTGTACCGACCTTCGGCTGACGAAGGAGGGTAAGCTTGCACAGCTGGTACCTGCTTTTGGCGGGAAGGTAATCGGAGAAATCTTCACCCCAAATACCAGGCCCCAGATTGCCAGTATTAAACCGGGGATGTTTCTTGCGTCCCCTCAGGAGGATAAAAATGCTTCCCTCAGTATCCTGGATGCAAGCCTTCTGGACAGCGTTTCCCAGCGGATAAGGGTTAAGGGCGTCAACCGGAAAGAACTGTCGTCTCTGCCCGTTGAAAAAGCGGAAGTGGTGGTCTGCGGCGGATATGGGATCGGAAGCCCGGAGAACTGGAATTCGCTGGAACAGCTGGCCGGAAAACTCGGCGGCGCCGTGGCATGCACAAGGCCTGCCATTGACGCAGGCTGGGTCGGGGATGAAAGCAGCATGATCGGCACCAGCGGAAAATCCATTCGTCCCAAGGTTTACATCGGCGTGGGGATATCCGGTGCGACACATCATATCTGCGGAATGAAAGATGCGGGACTGATTGTAAGCATCAACAGTGACCCCAATGCCGAATGCTTTAACGTATCGGATTTTAAAGTGACAGGTGACGGAAATTTGATCGTCCGGAGTCTGCTGGAAGCATTGGGGTAACATTAAAATTCAGTAGGATAAAGTAGTTGAAACATTTAACACGGTTTGCAAAGGCAAAGACCTGAGCAGATGAAACAGAAGGAGAATATTGCTATGAATAAGCTGGATGGTCTTTTCGAGAAAAAAAGCAAAATTGCTCTCGGCGGCGGTCAGAAGCGCATTGATGCGCAGCACGCAAGGAACAAGCTGACGGCGAGAGAACGTATGGAAATTTTATTTGATAAAGGGAGCTTTCGGGAACTCGATGTTTTTGTGTCTCACAGGTGTCATAATTTCGGCATGGAGGAGACCCATGCCCCGGGTGACGGCGTTGTAACAGGATTTGGACGGATTGAAGGGAGACCGGTCTATGCTTTCGCACAGGACTTTACCGTTCTGGGAGGCTCTCTGGGAGAAGCCCACGCAGACAAGATCGTAAAGGTCCAGCAGATGGCATTGCGGATGGGAGCGCCTCTTGTAGGAATCTATGATTCCGGAGGGGCCAGGATTCAGGAGGGTGTGAATTCCCTGGATGGTTTTGCAAAGATTTTTTACCAGAACACCATATCTTCCGGAGTCATCCCGCAGATCTCTGTCATCATGGGACCCTGTGCCGGAGGTGCTGTCTATTCGCCTGCGATTACAGACTTTATCTTTATGGTGGATCAGACCAGCCAGATGTTCATCACCGGACCCCTCGTAATTAAGGCGGTTACGGGAGAAGATATCTCCTCTGAAGCACTGGGGGGTGCAAAAACGCATAATACCGTCAGCGGCGTCGCGCAGTTCATCGGAAAAAATGACAAAGAAGCGCTGCACGATGTACGGAAACTGCTGAGCTATCTTCCCTCCAGCAACAGAGAATCGTCACCGTGTCTTGAAATCACAGATGCGCCCGACAGACTGGTTGAACGGTTCAACGGTTTTATTCCGGATGATCCAAAGAAACCCTATGACATTTATGAAATTATAAAAGGACTGGCGGATCATGGCGAGTATTATGATGTAATGCCGCTCTTTGCGAAAAATATAGCAACCTGTTTCATCCGGATTAACGGAAAGACGATAGGCGTTATTGCCAATCAGCCGCTCTTCATGGCAGGTTGTCTTGATATTAATTCTTCTGATAAAGCGGCCCGATTTATTCGGTTCTGTGATGCGTTCCGGATACCGCTGTTGACCCTTGTGGATGTTCCGGGATTTTTGCCGGGTGTAGAGCAGGAGACGGGAGGGATCATCCGTCACGGAGCAAAAATGCTCTTTGCTTATTGCGAAGCAACGGTTCCCAAAGTAACCATGGTTCTCCGAAAGGCTTACGGCGGTGCTTACATTGCCATGTGCAGCAGGGGACTTGGCAGCGATATCAATTTCGCATGGCCTACAGCGCAAATTGCTGTAATGGGCGCAGAGGGGGCGGCTGATATTGTATTTACAAAAGAAATTAACAGTGCTCCTGCTCCCGAGGAAAAGAGAAAAGAAAAGATTGCAGAATATGAAGAGAAGTTCAATAATCCTTACTGCGCGGCGGAACGGGGGTATGTTGAGGATATCATCGAGCCTGCTACCGCGAGACAGAAGATTTTGGAGGCGTTCGAAATGCTTCGAACGAAGAAACAGGAACTGCCGGAGAAACGGCATGGAAATATCCCGCTGTAACCAGAATCCTTTTAATAAGTACACAACAGCTTGATGGGGTGCCGGAAAGGAGGATTCTTTTCCGGCAATCGCACCAGCCTTGCAGACTGACAGAGTGCTCTCTTTCTGCAGCCGGTGCAACCCACATAAGATAGATTTTTTCCCACTACAAAACGCCGAAAACCGTGCGGTCCTCAGACTGCACGGTTTTTGGCCTTTGTGGATTTTGAATGGTACGCCCATTATATGAGGTCAGCATCCTTCGTACCGTATTCACAGCCTTGCCATGCTGCGGCAAATGGAGGGGAGCGATTTTACGGCAACCCAAAAACCGCGCCGTTATCAGACAGCGCGGTTTTGGCAGGTAGAATGATGAACTTGAGCAATGGTAGATTGCCCAATTGGTTCTGCTTTTATTTGTTCTGGAAGACTGCAGGCCTTTTTTCCAGGAATGCACTCATTCCTTCGGTTCTGTCTGCAGAGCAGAAGGTGCTGACAGCAGCCTCTGCCTCCAGCGCAATTCCAGATTTGATATCCAGATTCAGGCCGGTAGTGATGGCAGTTTTTGCCATCTTTACACCGATGGGGGATTTGCTCATGACCAGACGGGCGTATTTTTCAGCCTCCGCAAGGAGTTCCTCCGCAGGAAAGACCTTTTGAACCAGACCGATTCGGTACGCTTCCTGCGCATCGATCATTTCGGCGCTGAAGATCAAATACTTGGCAGTCCCTTCGCCCACAAGACGGGAAAGTCTCTGGGTTCCGCCGAAGAAGGGGAAGATCCCCAGGTTAACCTCAGGCTGCCCGAATTTTGCCTTGTCGGATGCGAATCGGATATCTGCTGCCATAGCCAGCTCGTTTCCGCCACCCAGCGCAAAGCCGTTTACAGCGGCTATGACGGGTTTTTCAATATTTTCTATGTATTCCATAACCCCTTGTGCCTTGTGCGCCCAATCACGCAGTTCAGAAGCCGTTTTATCCTTCATATAAGCGATATCTGCTCCTGCCACAAATGCTCTTCCTGTTCCTGTCAGAATCACGGCGCTGATTTCACTGGAACTCTTAATGGTTACGAAAGCATCCAGCAGTTCATCAAACACGTCAACGTTAAGCGCATTCAATGCTTCTGGTCTGTTGATTATTATGGTTGCAAGCCCGTCTTCGACTTTGTAGATGATATTCTGATACTCTGCCATTACAGTATTCCTCCTATTTCTTTTCTCCCGATTCCCAGAGCTCTTTGTAGAGCACCTGAATCTCTTCATTGCTGGGAGTTCTTCTTGTATTTCCAGGGCTTCCGCTGTCAAGGGCATCAGAAGCCATCTTGGGGATATGCTTGAAGAAGTCCTCCTTCTTTACACCAAACTCCTGCAGTGTCTGGATATCCAGCTTATGAAGAAGCTCGATGATTGCGTCTGCAAAGGCGTCAGCGCCTTCTTCCTCGGTCATCCCGTCGCTGTAAACGCCGATGACCTTGGCAAGATCACATAGTCGATCTGTTGCGCCGGGCTTTAAAAATCTGAGGCAAACCTCCAGGAGCATAGCATTGGAAAGACCATGAGGAACATGGAAGAGGGCACCGATGGGACGGCTCATTCCATGAACGATGGTAACAGAAGCATTGCTGAAAGCAATGCCTCCTTCCATGGCAGCAATTGCCATTTCACGCCGGGCTTCTACGTTGGTACCGTTGGTATAGACCTCATAGATATTTTTAAAGATCTTCTTGATGGCGGATACTGCAAACATATCTGCCATGGGGAAGGATTTCAGTGAGGTGTAAGCCTCAACGGCGTGGGTCAGTGCGTCAACTCCGGTGGCTGCTGTAACTGCAGGAGGTACTGTAAGGGTAAATACGGGGTCGATGACCGCTATTCTCGCCATGAGCTTGGGATCGCTCAGGAGCATTTTGACACCGGTATCCGTATTGGTGATGATGGATACTTTCGTTGCTTCGGAGCCTGTTCCAGCCGTGGTGGGGATTGCTACAGTAGGAGGGAGGTCTTTTTCGATGATCTTTCCCTTGTACTGGGTGATGCTCCCACCGTTGGAAACCACTGCTCCGATGGCTTTCATAGCATCCATGGGGCTGCCGCCGCCAATTCCTATGAGAAAATCGAATCCTCCCTGATGAAAGATTCTTACGCCTTCATCGATCATGGTATGGGTCGGTTCACTGTTGATCCCGGAATAGATTCGATACAGGATATCATTTTTTTCCAGCTCGTCGGTGAGCTTTTTCACATTTCCGAACTTGACCATCGTATCATCGGTGACGACCAGCGTTCTTTTTCCGAAGGCTCTGATGTGGGGCATGCTGAGCTGGATCGCATTTTCTCCGGTGATGATGTACTGCGGAACAAAGAATAGATTTGCCATATTGCTTTCCTCTCTTCCTGTTAATTTATTCTTGATGAGTGTTCTGGGAATCGGTCCTATCTTTCAATCCCATGAGGGTATCCCGGAAGATTCTTTCATCCATGACCTTCGGCGTACCGACCATCTTGGGGGTAAAATCCATCAGATCAAGGATTTGGGACTTCAAATCGATACCAGGGGCAATCTCTGTGAGATACATCCCGTCGTTTCGAAGCTCAAAGACCGCCCGCTCAGTAATATACATGACCTGCTGGCCTAGTCTGGATGCAAGGTCTCCGCTGAAGGTAATCTGTTCCACCATGCTGAGGAATTTTTTTTCCGTACCTTCCTTGAGAATCTTAAGCTTTCCGTTTTCCACTGCGGTCTCCAGACCGGAAGCAGTAAAGGTGCCGCAGAAAAAGACCCGCTTGGAACTCTGGGTGATATTGATGAAGCCGCCGCACCCGGAGAGTCTCGGACCGAATTTGCTGACGTTGATATTTCCAAACTGATCTGTCTGAGCCAGGCCTAAAAAGGCAAGGTCGATTCCGCCTCCGTCGTAGTAGTCAAACTGTTCGTGATGGGCCAGGATACATTCCGGATTCACAGATGCACCAAATCGGGCACCCCCTGCCGGGATACCGCCAATGGGTCCGGCTTCAACGGTGAGGGTCATATAATCTCCGATTCCTTCTTCATTGGCTACCGCTGCGATGAATTCGGGAATACCGATTCCAAGATTAACCACGGTATTTTCCGTCAGTTCCATTGCCCCTCTGCGTCCGATGATCTTCTTGGCTGAAAGGGGAGGAGGCGTGATACTGCTGACGGGAATACGAACTTCTCCTGTAAGGGAGGGATCATATTCGCAGCCGTAGGTCTGTTCATGTTCCGACGGATCGGCAACGATGAGTGCATCCACATAG
Source organism: Bacillota bacterium (assembly GCA_029239605.1). GTDB lineage: Bacteria > Bacillota > Clostridia > Peptostreptococcales > Anaerovoracaceae > Anoxybacterium. The sequence goes on from JARBUO010000047.1 coordinate 13,290, forward strand.
ATTCTTGGAATTTTAACAAGACGGGGGTCCAGCGTTCCTTCCTTAACGATTTTTTCCACTTGGACAAACACCTTGCCTCCGCTGTTTTTCGCCGCCTGTGCTAAAGCGGTGACCTCATTGAGACCCACTTCCCGTTCCAGGGTCACATTGCCGGCCTCGTCGGCATAGGAGCCGCGAAGCAGCGCAACATGGATGGGGAATGCTTTATAGAGAAGTTTCTCCTGTCCCAGAATGGTAACAACTTCGACGATATCTTCCGTGGTTATCTCATTCAGCTTGCCTCCGCCTTTGCGCGGATCGACATAAGTTTCAAGCCCTACGTGGGTGATGGTGCCGGGCTTCTTGCCCGCAATGTCTCTGCAAAGCTGGGAGAGGGTGCCCTGGGGCAGATTGTAGCCCTCGATTTCGTTGCTCAGAATGCATTTTCCCAGAGCGGGAGCGGTGTTGTAATGACCCGCAATGACCCGCTTGATCATTCCTTTGTGCGCAAGGCGGTCTCCGCCTCGTCCGTCTCTGTTGCCGGCGGAACCGGCATAGAAATATGTAAGATCACGGGGCGTAGCGCTATTCAGCCATCTTCGTTCCAATGCGGCAAGCAGTGCTTCTGGAATTCCGCTGCTGACAAACCCGCCGTGCGCCACCGTATCTCCGTCTCTGATCTGTGCCACTGCTTCATCCGCTGTTATGATTTTCATATGCTTCATGACGTCCCTCCATATTCAGGTCGAAATTCAGTTTCTATTTGAAATACAGTATTTTGAAGTTCGGATGAATTAAGCACCATATTTTTTCAGCGTATCTCCGGCGATAATGATCCGTTGTATTTCGCTTGTTCCTCCTGAGGAAATGGAGGTCAGGGAATCTCTTAGGAATCTTCCGGTGGGATATTCGTTGATGACACCGTAAGCACCCATGAGTTCAATGGTGCGCTTTGCAGCTCTCGAGGCGGCTTCCGTTCCAAAATGCTTGGCCATACCGAATTCTGCAGTGGTGGGAACCCCTTCATCTTTCAGGCAAGCCGCGCGGTACAGCAGCAGGAATGCCGCTTCATAATCCAGTCTGTTCTCCGCAATATGGAACTGAATGGCCTGAAGCTTGGAAATGGGCTTTCCGTACAGAATTCTGTCATTGGCAAATTTCACACTCTCTTCCAGACAACCGCGAAGAATGCCCACACAGATGGCAGCCATGCTGGCTCTGCCTACTTCACCAATGACCCTGAGTGCAGCCGCGTTGCCGTTTCCCACGGTTCCAATGAGGTTTCCCTCCGGAACAACGGCGTTAGAAAGGATCAGTTCTCCGGTTACAGAGCCTCGGAGCCCCAGCTTATGTTCTTTTCTGCCGGGAGAAAAGCCTTCTGTTCCCTTTTCTACGAGAATGGCGGAAAAGATTCCTCTTCCTTTGTCATCAACGCCGGTCTTTGCGGTCAGAATGGTATAGTCAGCTACATGAGAATTGGTAATAAAGCATTTTCTGCCGTTTAGAGTCCATTTTCCATCCTTTAATACGGCTTCGGTTTTTTGTCCTGCCACATCGGAACCGCCTCCCGGTTCTGTAGTGGCAAGACCTGCGATCTTTTCGCCGCTGCATAAAAGCGGAAGATATTTTTTCTTCTGTTCCTCGGAGCCATAATCAAGAATCGTAGAAACTCCGAGCTGATGTGTAAAAACAAACATTGCGACACCGGGAGAGTGGCGGGCAATGGATTCAAGGGCGATAACCCGTTCCACATGACCCAGACCGGAGCCACCGTACTCTTCGGGAACGAAGATGCCAAGGATGCCCAGCTCACCCATCTTGGGGAAAAGTTCCACCGGACAATAATCTTCTTCGTCCCATTTTGCCGCATTTGGCGCAATTTCCTGTTTGACAAAATCGTCAAAGGCTTCTTTTAACAAACGTTGTTCCTCTGTAAAATGAAAATTCATGCAAACACCTCCAAAATATAATTGTTAAAATATTGTCCAACAATTTCACTTTATCATCTTGGGGATTTTCTGGATAATTAGAAAAACTGATTCCCCCATAGAAAAACTTATCTTGATGAGTTTTGATATTCTGACATAAAATGGTTTGGGAAATCAGCCGGCAAGATTGTCGGCTCGGGAATTATACAGATTTGAAAGGAAGAGTTAGAATGATAAAAGATTGGCAAAGTCAATTCAACGGCAGCAAGGACTATATCGTTTCCGCTGAACTAAGAGACGCAGTGAATATTTCCATTGCGCTGAAAAAACCCCTTCTGATTAAAGGGGAACCTGGAACAGGAAAAACCATGCTTGCGGAAGCAATCGCCTCCGCCCTTGAAAAGAATTTAATTATATGGAATATCAAATCCACAACCAAGGCCCAGGAAGGCCTTTACCTTTATGATACGGTTCAGCGGCTCTATGACAGTCAGTTCGGCGATGGTGATGTGAAGGATATCCGTGGCTATATTAAACTGGGTAAGCTCGGAGAAGCATTTCTTGCTGATGACCAGACGGTGCTCCTCATCGATGAAATCGATAAAGCGGATCTGGAATTTCCAAATGATCTGCTGTGGGAGCTGGACCGGATGGAATTCTATATCAATGAAACGAAGGAAACGGTTCGGGCAAAGCACCGGCCGATTGTAATCATAACCTCCAATGCGGAAAAGGAACTGCCGGATGCATTCTTAAGAAGATGCATCTTTCATTACATAGAATTTCCGGGTCCGGATAAGATGACGGAGATCGTAGACGTTCATTTTCCTAATCTGTGTGAAAAGATCCTCGATCAGGCGCTGGAAGCCTTCTACCGTTTGAGAGATAGGAACGATCTGCAGAAAAAGCCGGGGACCTCCGAGCTTTTGGATTGGCTGCAGGCTTTGACTCTTTCGGGAATTCCCGTGGCGAGGATCAAAGAGCTGCCTTTCCTTGGTGTACTTTTGAAAAAGAATCAGGACATGGATACCTTTACAGAAGTACAGGAGAAAGGATATTCAACAAAACGCTGGGTCTGAGGAGCGGTTGACACTGACGATGAAACATGGGAGGAAAGCATGTTCGAACTATTTTTTTATCTTTTAAGATCTTATGGACTGAAGGTTTCTTTAAACGAATGGATGGCCTTGATGGAGGCTTTGGAACAGGAACTTGCCTGTTCCAGCCTCACGGGGTTTTATCGGCTGTGTAAGGCGGTACTTGTCAAGAGCGAAGCGGATATGGATCAGTTCGATCTTGCATTCATCGCCTATTTTCGTGGAATCGAGCATCGGGATCAGTTCAATGACGCCTTTTGGAAATGGCTTTCGGAGGATGTTAAGGTGCGGGACATCAATGACAAGTCAATGCTGGACGATTATCTTCTGGAGCTTGAGGAATTGCAAAAACGATTTGAAGAACGGAAAAAGGAACAAAAGGAGCGCCATGATGGTGGTAATTACTGGATTGGCACGGGAGGTACTTCGACCATGGGGCACAGCGGCTACCATGAAAGGGGGATCCGTGTGGGAGGTGAAAGCCGCCAGAAGACAGCTGTTCAGATTGCAGGAGAGCGGAATTTCATGGATTTCAGACAGGATCATATGCTCAGTATCCGGAGCTTCCAAATGGCGTTTCGTAAGCTCCGGCAATATGCTGCCAACACAAACCTAAAAAGATCCGAACTTGATATTGATGAAACCGTAAAAAAGACAGGGGACAACGCCGGCTTGCTTTCCCTGGCGTGGAAGCGGCCAAGGAGGAATACTGTGAAGCTGATGGTACTGTTTGACTGCGATGGTTCCATGCTGCCTTACAATCGGATCTGCAGGCGGCTGTTTCAGTCGGTGAGCAAATCGAACCACTTTCAGGATCTGAAGATCTACTACTTTCACAACTGCGTTTATGACCATCTTTACACCTCCCCCGCTTGTCAGAGGGGGGAATGGGTCGATACGGAATGGGTGCTGAAAAATCTGAACCGGGAATACCGGCTGATCATCGTGGGAGATGCGGCCATGGCATCCTCTGAGCTTATGGCCAAAGGGGGAAATGCAGTCATTGGTATGTACAATGAGATTCCCGGTATTGCATGGCTGAACCGCATGCGGAAATTCTATGAGAAAAGCATCTGGTTCAATCCGGTCCCCGAAGAAAAATGGCAGACCGTCTATGGAAATCAAACGCTGCAGATCATCAGAGAAATTTTCCCCATGTACGGACTGACTTTGAACGGGCTGGAAGCAGGAATCAAAAAATTGATGGCAGGGCATTGAGCTATGAAGAAAAGGTTATCTGAAAACCATCTCTTTAGCCTATCATAAAGAATTAACCCATATATAAAATGATATGGTGTATCCATAAAAGACATATGGGAATTATTTGCAGTTTTGCTGGAGATACATGTTGAAACGTGATAGTATAACTACAATTTCAAGATATATTGTTGTTATTCTATAAATTCTAGTCTTGTTTCATTTACAAGAAATGGATATTCGTACGCTATTGGAATTCATGAATAGATCAGAGGGGATATGTTCTATGGATATCAAAATGGTAAATTCTTTTATTCAGGTAGCTAGATTAAAAAGTTTCTCCAAAGCGGCTCAAATTCTTTATGTTACTCAGACGGGAGTAAGCCACCATATCGGCGTATTGGAAGAGGAGCTGGGAGTGAAACTGCTTTACAGAGACAAGAAGACCGTACAGCTGACTGCTGCAGGAGAGTTCTTCCTGAAGGAGTCTTATTGCCTGCTCTCCCAGTATGAAAATGCAGTGGAAAAGACAAGAGGCATTGCGCAGGGGGACGATGGAATGCTCAAAATAGGATTTTTCAGTATGTTCGACAGAGAAATGCTGTCTCATGTTCTTACGGATTATCATCAAAAGAGTCCGAAAATAAAAATTAGTTTGAGTCAATGCAGCTATCGGGATATGAGCTGGAACTTGCTGAATAAGGTTCTGGACATCGGTTTCTCCTTTGATCTGGTTTCTGACGAGCTGGAAGAAATGAAGGTATATCAGGCTTACCCCAAGTTATGCGTCAACAGAAATCATCCTCTTGCTCAGAAAGAAATCGTCCATTTGGAGGATCTTAAGGGGGAGCGCATCATCCTCTTTGACAAAAACAAAGGACAGAAGGAATCTTGCGAAGCTTACAACCAAAAAAACAGGCTCAGACTGAAATTGGATCATTCCCTGCTTGTGGAGAGTATGGAGGATGCCATGATGCTGGTGAACAATAATTCCGGTGTAAGCTTTTTGCCGGAGTTGTACAGCTTCGTAAATCCTGAGAAAATAGCGTTTGTTGATCAGTCCGTTGTCAAGGTTCCCTTTTCCATTCATGCCTATTGGATGAAAAACAATGAGAACCCTGTATTGGGAGTATTTGTAAATGAAATCAAGAAAAAGTACGACGTTTATCACTCTGATACGGAGGAAATGAATTGATGTGATCGGGTAGGTCCACGCTCTGTAAAAGGATATGACAGCTTCCGCGCCTTTCCACCGGATTTCATGTAAGATTTGCTTTCAATTTCAACCTTAAATAAAATTTATAAAAAAATGTAAAAACGTATAAATATCTGTTATAATAGTAAGGTTGAAAACATAGAAAGCAGGAACTAAAATGAAAGATAAACAAAAAATCATAAACATCGCCGTAATTGCACACGTGGACGCAGGAAAATCCACGCTGGTAGATGCATTTCTGTCCCAAAGCGGCGTGTTCAGAGAAAACGAAGAAGTTGTGGATTGTGTCATGGACAGCAATGACATTGAACGAGAGCGCGGGATCACGATTTATTCGAAAAACTGCTCTGTCATGCATAATGACGTGAAAATAAATATTGTGGACACACCGGGTCATGCGGATTTCTCATCCGAAGTGGAGCGGATTATCAAAACCGTCGATACCGTCATCCTGCTGGTGGATTCCAGCGAGGGACCCATGCCTCAGACACGTTTTGTATTGCAAAGATCTCTTGAAATGGGCTTGAATCCAATCCTTCTGATCAATAAGATCGACAAAAAGGACCAAAGAGCGGTGGAAGTGGTTGACATGGTTTACGAGCTCTTTATGGAATTGGATGCAAACGACAAGCAGCTTGATTTTCCGATCCTGTATGGAGTCGCAAAGCATGGTATTGCCAAGACGGAACTGGATGAGGAGAGCGAGGATATCACACCGCTTTTCGATGCCATTATCAACCATGTAGCTCCTTATCCTGATTACAATGACGAGCCGCTGCAGATGCAGGTTTCTACCCTTGCATACGATGATTACATCGGAAGGCTGGGCATCGGCAGGATCTATAAGGGAACGCTGCGCACAGGACAGACGGTTTCCGTCTGCAAAGCAGACGGAAGTGTGGTTCAGCGAAAAATTAATCAGGTATTTGTTTATAAAGGCTTGAAGCGAACGGCAGTAGAGGAAGCGGAGTGTGGCGATATCGTAGTACTTGCGGGTATTTCCGATATCTCCATCGGTGAAACCGTTTGTGAAGATAAAAATCCCCTTCCCATGGAGATGATTCACATTGAAGAGCCCACCATGTCCATGAACTTTATGGTAAATAAATCGCCCTTCGCGGGTAAGGCGGGAAAATATGTAACCTCAAGACATCTGAAGGAACGATTGGAAAAGGAACTTGAAGTCAATGTAGGACTTGTGGTGGAACCGCTGGAGACAACAGACGGATTTAAGGTTTCCGGACGAGGAGAACTGCACCTCTCCATTCTTCTTGAAAATATGAGAAGAGAGAGCTTTGAAATCGCAGTGTCAAAGCCGGAGGTAATCATGCACAGGGACGAAAAGGGTAGGCTTCTTGAACCCATTGAGAAGGTTATTATTTCCGTTCCGGATGAGTATTCCGGAGCTGTTATTTCCAAATTGAATATTCGTAAAGGGATCATGGTTGGAATGTCCGGAAAAGATGGATATTCCAGACTGGAATACCTTGTCCCCACCAGAGGCCTGCTGGGCTATCGAACCGAGTTCATCAATGATACCAGAGGCGAGGGAACCATTGTCAGACGCTTTGAATGCTTTGAGCCTCATAAGGGGGAAATTCCTCAGAGAAACAATGGTGCTGTCATCGCTCAGGAAGAGGGCATTGCAACGCCATATGCGCTGGATAACATCAGCGAAAGGGCGCAGCTTTTCATTGAACCGGGCACAAAGGTTTATGAAGGCATGATCGTAGGAATGAACAGCAGAAATGAAGATATGGTGGTAAATGCCTGCAAGGCGAAGAAAACCACCAATATGCGTGCTGCTGGTAGTGATGATTCAGTCAAGCTGTCACCGGCGAAAATTTTCACCCTTGAGGAAGCGCTGGAATTTATAAATGATGATGAACTGGTTGAAATCGTACCGGGAGATATTCGCCTGCGAAAGAAATATCTCAAAGAGCTGGAACGAAGACGGAGCGGAAAGTAAATTAAGCAGCAGGCAGATTCCGATTATCCTGTTGACAATAACGGACTACAAGTGTAATCTATATATAGACTACGTTTGTAGTCCGTTTTGATATGGGAAGGGAGATCTTTGGGGATGGAATTACTTTTGAATATGACAATAGGGGGAACGGCAGCGGGGCTTATTATTTTACTGCTCAAAAGGCTGCTTAAGAACAAGCTCACACCGAGAGGTCATTTCCTTATTTGGATCATACTGGCGATCCGCCTTGTGATCCCCGTATTGCCCGAGAGTGGCTTCAGCATTATGAATTTTGTGCCGTCGATACCAAACCTCTCATTTGAGGCTCCTGCTGCGGAGCGTGATACCGGAAAAACTAGCGCAGCAGAAATCGGCGCTGCAGGAAAAACAGGAGCGGAAAACAGGATCGAAACGCAGAGAACTGTTGCTGATGGAATTCAAACAGATCAGGATTTGTCAAGCGAACAAGAAGGAAAAACAGCCTCAGGGCGCACAGGCTCAATGAGGTTTGCTGGGCTGATTCTTTATGGATGGCTGGCAGGAGTAGCACTTACAGCAGCTTTTCTGTGTGTGACCTATGGAATGATTGCAAGGAGCATTAAGCGACTGCCGTTTTGCCGGGATGCTGATATTTTGGGGTTGTTTGAAGACTGTAAAAAAACGGCAGGAATTGAAGGGAAGAAAATCCTTCTGCGGATTGGGGGGGAAACGCCAATGCTGCACGGCATATTTTCTCCGACTGTTATCATCCCGAACGGATATTCAAAAGGTGAATTATCTCATGTGATGATCCACGAACTCTGTCATTATAAACATAAAGATATTTTAATCAATATTTGCAGCTGTCTGCTCTTATCGCTATATTGGTATAACCCTGTTCTTTGGATCTGCTTTTTCACCCTTCGCCAAGACCTTGAGGTTCTTTGCGACGAAACTGCGATCGGACTGACTGG
>JARBUO010000194.1 GCA_029239605.1 Bacillota bacterium
TTTCCTATTATGCGCCAATTCCATCATCCGGCAAACCGCTGCTCCGGTTTGCTTCACTCCGATGCAATGGGCGCATCCCGTACAAAATCGTTACCCAAGCCTTCTTGATTTTGTTTCCTATTATGCGCCAATTATAACACGAATTTTTATTTTTGTATCCTTGCCTATGCCTTTTATTTAGAGTATAATGATTTTAATATGTTAAATAAATAACATTTAGTTGTTCTGACGCCCAAAGGTACGCCTGAGGGGAAAGGCACAGATGATAGACCGGATCAATTGTATTGTTCTTTTGCTATTTTTTGCGCCTTTTATAAGGCGCTTTTTTATATAACAAATTGCAGGCAAAAGGTTGCCGGGAGCTAAGGTTTCCCTGCGAAAGTTGACAAAACACTTTTTTGATACAGAAAGGAAAGATCACATGGATTCAAGAGTGGCGCTAATTGGCGTGATCGTTGAAAATCACAATTCCGTAGAGGAATTGAACCGCATTCTACATCAATATGCTGCGTATATCATCGGACGTATGGGTGTCCCCTATCCGAAGAGAGGCATATCCGTCATCAGTATCGCACTGGATGCTCCCGGAGATGAAATCAGCTCACTTTCCGGAAAACTTGGGATGCTGCCTGGAGTCAGCACCAAAACCATATATTCCAAAATCAGCACCGAAGCACCGAAAGAAGGTTGAGTATGAAACAGACAGTATCAGAAATAAAGGAAGACACCAACAGACTAAAAAGGCTTATTGACAAACTGGAGTTGGAGCATCAGCTCTCATCGGATGAATATATTACGCTGATAGACAATAGAAACGCCGCACTCAGCGAGTACCTTTTTGAAAAAGCCCGCAGGGTCAGGGAAGCGTACTACGGGACGGATGTTTATCTGCGGGGGCTCATAGAGTTCACCAATTACTGCAAAAATGACTGTTACTATTGCGGAATCCGCAGAAGCAACAAAAATGCTGAGCGCTACAGGCTTACAGAGGAACAGATCTTGTCCTGCTGCGAGGAAGGCTATCGCCTGGGTTTTCGTACCTTTGTCCTTCAGGGCGGTGAGGACGGATATTATAGTGATTCTGATCTCATCGCAATCATCCGCGCCATAAAGAGCAGCTTTCCCGACTGTGCCATTACCCTCTCCATCGGAGAGCGCTCTGCGGAAAGCTACCGGGCATATTACGAAGCTGGTGCGGAACGTTATCTGCTCCGGCACGAGACTGCAGATGGAGCACATTACAGCAAGCTCCATCCTGAATCCATGACACTGGAGAACCGGAAAGATTGTCTTTGGGAACTGAAACGGATTGGCTATCAAGTTGGATGTGGCTTTATGGTCGGTTCTCCCGGTCAGTCGACGTCAAACCTTGCGGCGGACCTGATCTTTCTGCAGGAACTGCAGCCTCAGATGGTAGGAATCGGTCCCTTCATTCCCCACCATGATACCCCCTTTGCCAAGGAGCCTTCTGGTACTGCCGAACTCACCCTTTTCTTGCTGGGATTGATTCGTCTGATGCTTCCAGCCGTGCTTCTGCCGGCAACCACAGCTCTTGGAACCATTGACCCCATGGGACGGGAAAAAGGAATTCTGGCAGGAGGGAATGTGGTTATGCCGAACCTATCCCCCAGAGAGGTCAGAGACAAATACCTGCTGTATGACAACAAGATCTGCACCGGTGACGAGGCCGCCGAATGCCGCCATTGTATTGAAGGCAGGATGAACCGGGTGGGCTATCAAATCGTTGTCGCACGGGGTGACGCAAAATTGATCAATCAGGAATCCGATGGCACGCGATGTCCATCGGAAACGCTGTAAGGAGGGATACAATATGAACGATATGAATGATGTAAATAGGTATGATGCAAAATCCGCTAATGCTGCGGAATTCATCAGCCATAATGAAATCCTGGAATCCCTCGCTTATGCTGAATCCCATAAAAAGGATGCAGCTTTGATCGATTCTATTCTTGAAAAAGCCAGTCAGAGGAAGGGGCTGACGCACCGGGAAGCTGCGGTGCTGCTGGAATGTGACCTTGAAGAGCAAAATAAAAAAATATACGCCTTAGCGGAGCAAATGAAAAAGGATATTTACGGCAATCGTATTGTTTTGTTCGCACCGCTGTATCTCTCCAATTACTGCGTCAACGGCTGTGTATACTGTCCCTACCACGCGAAGAACCGGCATATTGCCCGGAAGAAATTAACGCAGGATGAGATCCGCAGTGAAGTCATCGCTCTTCAGGATATGGGGCATAAGCGCCTTGCCATCGAAGCGGGGGAAGACCCCCTCAATAATCCCATCGAATACATTTTGGAAAGCATTGAGACCATCTATGGGATTCATCATAAAAACGGGGCAATCCGGCGGGTCAACGTCAATATTGCCGCCACTACCGTTGAAAACTACAGAAAGCTTCGTGATGCAGGGATTGGTACCTATATTTTGTTTCAGGAAACGTATCACCAAAAAAGCTACGAAGCACTTCACCCAACAGGACCAAAGCATGATTATGCCTATCATACGGAGGCCATGGACCGGGCGATGGAAGGAGGCATTGATGATGTAGGTCTCGGCGTCCTCTTCGGACTGGAGCTCTATCGCTATGATTTTGTAGGACTCCTGATGCATGCGGAGCATCTGGAAGCAGCTTATGGAGTGGGCCCCCACACCATCAGTGTTCCCAGAATCAGACACGCCGACGGCATTGATGCAGATTCCTTCGATAACGGAATTACCGATGACACCTTTGCAAAAATTGTGGCCTGCATCAGACTGGCGGTTCCTTATACCGGAATGATCGTCTCCACCAGAGAAAGTCAGCACTGCCGGGAAAGAGTGCTCCATCTGGGAGTATCCCAAGTCAGCGGCGGCTCCAGAACCAGCGTTGGCGGCTATGCGCAGCCGGAACCGGATGATATGAAATCAGAGCAGTTTGATGTTGCCGATACCAGAACCCTGGACCAGGTTGTCAAATGGCTTATGGAGCTCGGCTATATCCCTAGCTTCTGTACCGCATGTTATCGGGAAGGACGTACCGGAGATCGATTCATGGCTCTGAGCAAAAATGGAGAAATTCAGAACTGCTGCCATCCCAATGCGCTCATGACGCTCAAAGAGTATCTGGAGGATTATTCTTCATCAGATACGAAGTCCATTGGAGAAACCCTCATCACAGCAGAGTTATCCAATATCCCCCGCGAAAAAGTCCGTGAACTTGTAATCCGAAATCTGGACGAAATTAACGCTGGCCATCGAGATTTTAGATTATAACAAAAAGTTGCAAAAAACGCAAAACTACTCCCAATAAATACAAATAAGGAAAGCAGCCCTATCGATAATTGATCGAAACGGCTGTTTTTTCTATTTAATTATGTCACCTTATGTCGTTTTTCGATTAACTTTGTTGAGCGAAACGTTTCCTACTTTTTTTCAGCTCTGATATAATGGTGTAGAAATTTTGAAAAACAAAGAAGATTTTGTAGCGAGGAAGGGAAAAATGGGGGTCTATTTTCAAAATGACAATGACCAGTTTTATGATGCCTTTTTTAAAAACAGCGTTACCGCAATGCTGATAATTGATTATGAAACACTGAAAATTGTCGATGCAAACTATGCAGCCTGTAAGTTTTATAAATACAGTTACCAAGAGTTTCTGAGATTAAAGATTACCGATTTGAACACACTGCGATCAGATCAGGTCTATACTCAGCTTAATCTGGCCGCATCTCACATAAAGAACAGCTTCACTTTTAAGCATCGCCTTTCGACAGGAGAAATTAAAAATGTACTTGTAAACTCTGGCGTTGTCAATATCAATGAAAAGAATTACATACACACCATCGTATTTGATATCACGGATCGAGAGGTCTCCCTGAAGCCGGTATCTCAAATGCAGGCAATTTTAGACAATCTGCCCTTTGTTGCCTGGTTTAAGGATCTTCAGGGTCGATATATGGCAATCAATAAATCCTTCGAAGATCAATACGGTTGTCTGAAAGAAAATGTTGTCGGAAAATATGATTTTGAGATTTTTACAAAAGCGCAAGCCGATACCTTTCTTTTCGGCGACATCGATATCATTACGAAAAAGAAAAAGGTTCATTTCGAAGAAAAAAATGAAAACGGGAGGTGGAACGAAGTATATAAGAGTCCGGTTTATAATGAATACGGAAATATTATCGGCACCACAGGAATCACCAGAGATATAACGGAGAAGAAACTACAGGAAAAGGCGCTTCATGATGCGGGCAGAAGAGAAATGCAGCTGCTTCAGGAGACCATCGAGCTTAAGGACAACTTTATTACTTTGATCACCCATGAATTCAAGACACCGATCGCCATAATCAACGCTGCGATTCAAACCATGGAAATTGTCTGCAAGGAAGATATCACCGCAAAGATGAAAAATTATCTCAATAAAATAAAGCAGAATTCCTTGCGACAGCAGCGTTTGGTTGATAATCTGCTGGACATTACCAGATTAAAGGCCGGAAGAATGAAAACAAGCTTTACCAATGTGGAAATCGTGTCCTTCACAAGAGAAATTGTTGACTCTGTTAAGCTCTATGCTGACCAAAAATTGCTGCGACTGACCTTTCAATCATCCTGTAAAACGCTTATGGTTTCTACGGATATCGAAAAATATGAAAGAATCATACTAAATTTACTCTCTAATGCAATCAAATTCACTCCCGCAAATAAAAGTATCAATGTCATCCTATACAAACGCGGCTCTCATCTTAAGATCGATATCAAAGACAAGGGCATCGGAATTCCGGATGACAAAAAATCCATCATATTTGAACGATTTGGCCAGGCGGACACCTCGCTGACCAGACAAGCAGAAGGAACCGGCATCGGGTTATACCTTGTCAAGCTTCTGGTGGACAACCTCGGCGGGAAGATCGATGTAATCAGCGAAGTGGATTACGGCTCAACATTTTCCATTTCACTGCCGCTTCAGTTCGGCAGCCCCAAGAAGGCTCACGTGATCAACGAAAGCAAAATATTGCAGGCTACTTCATTGGAATTCTCGGACATTATTCTATAGATACGTCTGAGAATCACACGAATCTTATCATCTATATTCTCCAAATTTTTGAATGCCGCCAAAACGGAACCTAAGGTTTCGCCACAGCGGCATTCTTTGCATTTTCACAATTATATTTCAATCAGTCCCGCCGGTATATTTTCAAGATTCAAATCTGATACTAAAGAAGTGCAGATTGGATAACAGGTGCTATTTGCTTATAGATCAACCGCTAAATTTCGTCAATCT
>JARBUO010000048.1 GCA_029239605.1 Bacillota bacterium
AAAAAAACATACCCCGGCAAATTGCACGGGGTATGCACAGATAGCTGCACTTTCATGCCGATTTCACAATGGTTCAAACTTCGCGTCAGAACCGATTGCGATACCGTGCACGCTTACTCGGTAAGCCTGGCACCCACGGTAATTCAAAGGCTGCGCACAGCATAGGCTCTACGAAGCGCTCCGATTTAACTTTGTGTGCCGCGATGCGGCAGCAATAGCATATCTATTGATAAACCTCTGACCTGTTCTGTCAGATAAAAGTAATGTGCTTAGTGAAATCGTCGTAGCTCTCAATTTTTTGGATCAAGCTCCACTTTTTTCGGAGTTCCCTCCTGCCTCCCCTGTAAATACCGCCATCCTTGGCTTCCTGAATCAGATCTTTGATGTTTCTGTTCAAATGGATCATAATATCCTCAGTGCCGGTCATCTGCAGATCAAGACCAAGGATCTCATTGCTGAGCCTGATTCCCGATGCACCGTTGACTACTTTGATCTTGATATCATCCTTGCGATATTTGATCAGTTTATTTGCAAGATTGATGCTTCCAAGATATTTGAGCTGGTAGGCTGCACCACAGGAGACACAGAGAAACATTTCTTTCGAGGATATGCTTTTCTTAGAGTTCAATCCGCATTTGGGGCAAGTAGAAAAAATTCCAAACGGGCTAACCTGTACAGGGGCCGGCAGCCCTGCGAAATCCAGCTTGTAAGTTAAAATTCGTTCAAATGCCTGATAAGTGGACTTTCGAAGTACTCTCTGATCCTTACCCCGTCCAAAATCCAAGTCCGTTGCCTTGTCTGTATATTCTGCCAGATTCTCCAAAATCACTCTGCTCCGATAAGACACTGCTTTCTCGACGATTCGTTTTGCGGCCAGATAAATTTCCGCTGGAGGCCTGCCACCCCGCAGACGCTTCTCCCCCTGCAGCACCACGGTTTGAATTTCCACTACACCACCGTTTGCATCGGTGACCGTGACGCTCAGGCTGTTGCCCGGTCCCCTGGATACTCCCATAAAGGTTTCTGGTTCCAGTTTCTCCTCATCGGGAAGTTCCAGATTGACGGCAAGAAAAAACGCTCCGTTTCGCTGGATCAGCCGAGCCGTTTTCAGCATTTCCGGATTATCCAGGCATCGCTTCAGGTACGCTTCCTGGCTGGTGCCGAAGGAAAGGGGCAGAAGGATAAATCGCTCCCTGGCTGCGTTTCGTTCAGGAGACTGTCCGCTTTTATGAATATACTTCAGGCAGCTTTCTTCAGACTGTACACCATCCCGAAGGAGGGCTGATCTCTGATTCAGCAAATAGAGTTTTACGTAATATCTGTTTTTTTCTTCGTCATATAGCAGACAATAGTCCCTGTTCACATCACAACGGCAGAAGAAGATAGGACGCAGTGTTTTCAGCCTGCCCTGCGCGTCCTCGTAGGAGCCCGGGAAACCGACATTCCTCCCTTGCTCCTTTAATTCAAGATAGCTGGACATCGTCATAGCAAAGTCCAGCTTGAGGGAATCTTTAAAAGGCTGTACCTGAAATTGGTTCAACCGAGCCGACAGATCCTTGCCTACCCACTTCGTGAGCTTGTACTTTCCGCCGTTTCTGAACTCTTCCGCCTCCAGCCCTTCCTTCTCTGCCTCTCTTAGCAGATAATCAAAGGCCCTTGTGTAGTTTTCCATGGCACTTTGCAGGATTTCCCGCTTCAGTTTGCCTGGCTGATGAAGTTTTAAGGTTATCGTATAATAGCTCATCCTGAGCTCCTTAATGTTTCAGTATAATCCCTGCCCTCAGAGGTATTCGCCGGAAAAGTCAGTGATATTGAATCGTCACCTGCTTCCCCAATTCTCTAAGATAGGATGCGATTTTTTCAACCAGCTTCAACTTGGCGCTTAAACTTATGGCAGCTTCCGGGGTCTGATGCGCAGGATTTGCCGCCCTGCCTACGAAAAAATTGATGCTGGTGCTCTCTTCCAGAAGAATCTTGGACAGCATAGAAGCACCATCCTTTTCGTTGAGCCCAAGAAGATCCTTCATCGTTGAGTCAGAGGAAGAGTAGATGCGGATCTGCTCCAATGCCTTACCCAGTGTCAAAACGCCTTCCGTGGTGAGATCAATGCCCTCAATCTTTGCAGTTGGGGGTATCTCAGGGTTAAAATAGTCAAAACTGGTAATAATTTCACGTTTCAGAACTCTGGATGCCACCTGCGCGGTGGTACCACCGCAGATCACTTTTTTTCCATCCAGGTTCATAAATTCCCGGATAAAAACATCATCCTCATTCTGATCTTTCGGGGGGCCAACCATGACATTCAAAGTCACCGGTTTTTTTATTTTTATTGCGGCCACGGTGGTGTCATCACCGGGCTTATGGGCATAAAGATTGTCGCAGGCAGAAATCAGCAGCTTTGCCAGCCCCTTGGCCGACATATCGTTTTTGTTCGTCTTCCTGATGTATTCCCCCACGTGTTCCCATTGCCAGCCCAGATTCAAGGTCTCCCCGATGCCCGCATGGACAACACCGTCACTGACCATGATAAAAAGGTCATTGGGCTTTACGGTGAAGCGGCTCTCTTTGATGATCTTTCCTCCGATGACTCTCGTCTCATGATCAAACTCCGCTGGCTTTCCCCGTTTCAGCACAAATACGGCTGGGTTATCATACTCCACCAAATACCCTTCCCCATTGTAAAAGATCTGCAGAATAGAAAAGGTGGAATATGCAATTCCACGGTCTTTACAGACCGGCAGGGTATCTGCGATGGTCTCAACCGCCTCATCAATATTTAGTCCGTTGATCATAAAGGTTCCAATAATCTTGGATGTCATAGTAGCCAAAATATTTGCTTTGACGCCGCTGCCAAGGCCGTCTGCCAGTACAATAACCACGGAATCCTTGTTTCTGATGATCTCTATTTTATCTCCGCAGAGTTCCTCGTTGTATTTATTTAAACTCTCATATGCCGCATCGATATAGAAACTCATGATTCATCACTCATTTCGGCCATGATGGACTTTTTCAGTCTGGTCAGCGTAACTTTTGTCTCTGCTGTGGTTTCGCCCAAAAGACTTGCAATCTCCTGTGCTACCCGCATCTGCTTGTCGATGACCTTTTGCGCTATCTCCACGGTTTCCCGCCGGATTTCGAAAAGCTCACGCCTTTTTTCTTCTTCCATACTTACATTTCTGCATATGATTACAGCGATATTATGCTTTTCCACCCAGATAACGGACTGCTCCACCGTAATGTCATAGTCTGCGTAATAGAACCGCTTATCGTAGAAGTTCTCCTTCTTTCTCAGTGCTCTTGCAATATCCTCACATGCCAGGATTTCAAAGATGCTGCTTCCCTCCGCAACTCTGCTATCCAGAAGGAACATCTCCCGTGCAGCTTTATTGAGTTCCTGAATATCCATCTTGTTATCCAGCGCAATAATGGCATTGGGGGTAGAATTGATGATCAGGTTGGAAATGGACTCAGCTCTGTCTCTCATATACGGCATACACATGGGGAGCTGTGCCTTTTCCCTGAAAACAGCGATCGCTTTTTCTCTGCAGTTGGCGTAACCGCAGGCTCCGCAGTTCAGTTCATCGGCCTTTGTAAACTTTCCTGTGCTGTTCAGAATTCCTTGAATCACCGCTTCCGACGGAATCGGCGTCTTTGAGGAGCGATCGGTAAAGACTTTACTGAAATTGATATTCCGGTCCTCGATCACCGCATGATGATCGTCCCGCATTCCTTCTTTCACGTAATTCAGAAGTTTTCTCCTTGCTTCCAGGAAACCACCCGGCAGCTGCTGTCTGTACGGCCCTCCGATACAGCCTCCGGTGCAGCTGTTCATCTCGATGAAATAGCTGCGCAGTCCGTCATGCTTCATGGATTCGAGAATCTCCATACACCGCTCGATGCCGTCTACCGTGATACACTGGTAGTTCTTCCGGCTGTCCTTTTCGATGGTCTTAATAATACCGCCTGGAGTGGGATAAATACGTGCCATGTTTTTTTCCACACTCTTCAGTTCTTCCGACAAATCTGTATTTTCGTCAATTCCCTCGGATCGAATCCAGTCGAGCAATTCTTCATAAGTCAGGATTGCATCTACTGCGCCGTCGTTTCGGAAGTCTTTATATTCTTCGATCTTGGCAATGCAAGGCCCGATAAAAACTACTTTTATTTTTTTGCCGTAGGTCTCCCGCATCATTTTAGCATGGGCAATCATGGGAGAAACCACCGGTGCCATATAAGGGATCAGCTCAGGATAGTGCTTCTCCACCAGCATTACTACAGAAGGACATGCTGTGGTGATGATATTTGCCATTTTCTGTTCCACCATCAACCGTTCATACTGCCTTGAAACCTGAACTGCACCGGCTGCCGTTTCCTCTACTCCTGTGAATCCAAGGCGCTTCAAAACAGCAAAGACCCAGTTGGGGCTTTGTTCGAAGGATGATACAAAGGATGGGGCCAGGCTTACATAGACCTTTTCCTTTTTCTGTATGTACTTTTTAACAATATCCGTATAATTCCGTATTTTTTTCGCATCCTGGGGACAGACACTCAAACATCTGCCGCACAGAATACACTCATCCTCAACGATCGCAGCCTGCCGCTCGAAAAATGTTATGGCCTTAACCGGACAGTTTCTCAGACATTTATAACAGTTTTTGCAGTTGGACTCTTTAAACTCAATCGTACTCATACTCTAACCTTCTTTATGCTGCACTGCGTAATCCTATTGTTCTTTGCTGTGCTGCCGTTTCTTATTTTTTACAGTTCTACCCTATGAAACGTCACTGCTCTCTTAATTTGCAGTTCGGCCTAAGCGTCACTGCTCCGATTTTACAGTTTGGCCCGAAAACGCCACTGCTCTCTTTACAGTTCCGCCCTTTGATTTGTCGCTTTGCTCTTACTTTTTACATTCTTCCGCTTTGTTCGTGATATGCTCCAGGAACATATCCTCAGCATTTGACGGTGTAACATGTTCCAGAAAACGCTCGCCTACTTTGACAGAGACACCGTCAGTGCACCTGCCAAGGCAAAATGCAGCTTTCAGTACCACCCATTCTTCCAGACTCTGCGCTTCAATCATGGCTTCAAATCTCTTTATGATTTCATAGGAGCCCTTTAAATGGCATGAGCTGCCAACACATACCGAAACTTCAAGCATCCCAGTCTCCTCCTATCAGTCCTGTATTTTTTTACACTCCCCTGCTTCAGTCAACAAAATCAAAATCCTATCCCCATGCGAAAATTTCCAAAAAAAAGTTCACGAAAAGTACCGTATCAAACGGCGCACCCCATCGTGAACTGTTTTCTAAGTTTAATAAATCAATCGCAGTATATCGAGCTTACCATAACAGAACATGAAATATTTTCCATTGTTGTCAGCAACACTCTCACAATCAGTCTGTAAACTTGAACTATCCTTTATTAAACCACTAATGTACCTCTCAGTCAAGCGGTTCACGTTTTTTCCATTTAATTCCTCTTTTCATCAAGAGGAACTCTTAAATATTCGAAACAAAGTATGGGCTTCTGCCGTGAAAATCAATTGGTTCAGAGGCTTTTCACCTCTGACCGACATCAAACCGCAGCAGGCGGATCATTCCATGTTTACTTAGCATTTTCGGATGCATACTCCACATGAAGGAGCTCATGGACCCGCCCTTTTAAAGTCCCTCCGTACAGCTCCACCATCAATGGATTTTCTTCGGAACGTTTAATGGTTGACAGCTTATCGGCAGAATACAGCCCTTTCCCTCTCACCGCAACTTCAGAGAAGGATACATACGGCTGTCCGGCACCATTGATGCACCCGCCCGGGCATGCCATGACTTCAATAAAGTCAAAATGCTCTTCTCCGGATTTCATTTGCTTCACAAGCTCTGATGCGTTTTTCAGCCCGCTTACGATGGCAATATTCAATTCCTTTTCACCAATCTTTATGGTTGCTTTTTTTACGCCCTCAAGGCCTCTTACATCCTTATACGTGATGGCAAACAATCCTGCCATGGACTTCTCTGCATAGAGCCGTCTCAAAACCGCTTCCGTTACGCCGCCGGTCACACCGAAGATGACCCCTGCTCCTGTATTAACGCCCAGAGGCAGGTCCATGGCCTCAGGTTCCAATTCAGAAAAGACAATTCCCGACTCTTTGATCATCTGAATCAGCTCTTGTGTAGTTATGACGTAATCAACGTTGGGAGTTCCATCTTTGACAAACTCGCTTCGGGACGCTTCGAATTTCTTTGCAGTACAGGGCATTACTGCCACGTGAACGCGTTTTTTATCAGGCTGATCCTTTTGCTCTTTGATGACAGACGCAAGCATCTGCATAGGTGACCTGCAGGTTGAAATATGCGGCAGCAGCTCCGGATGGCTTTTTTCGCAGTAATTTACCCAAGCCGGACAGCAGGAAGTAAACATCGGCATGGTGCTCTTCTCATCAGCGAGGCGTTCCAGCAGTTCTTCCGATTCTTCAAGAACCGTTAAATCCGCTCCGGTGGAAGTATCATAAATCCTGTCGAAGTTCATTCTTCTGAGTGCTGCTACGATTCTTCCGATGGCATTTTCACCGGCAGGCAAACCGAATTCTTTTCCAATGGCAACTCTGACAGCAGGTGCAACCTGAACGGTAACAGAGGTAGTTCTATCGTCAAGGGCTTTCCAAACCGCATCAACATCATTCTTTACAACGATGGCTCCTGTGGGACATACAGCAGCACACTGGCCGCAGCCCACGCAGGGAGAGTTTGCGATGGGTCTGTCAAACGCGGTGCTCACCTTCATCTTTGCACCCCGGTGCGCAAAATCGATGGCGCCTACACCCTGAATTTCATTGCAGACACGGACACAATCTCCGCAGAGAATACAGCGATTCTGATCCCTGGTAATGCACGGCGAAGAATTGTCAATTTCCGGTTCCGTTACCCCGTTGGGGAATCGGACGTCACTCATATTGAATTTCATAGCCAGATCCTGCAATTTGCACTTGCCGTTGTTCCCGCAGGTAGTACAGTCACGACAGTGGTTGGCAAGCAAAAGCTCAAGAATCATTTTCCGATATCTTCTCAGCCGTTCCACATTGGTCCTTATCTCCATTCCGGCTCTCGGAGGAGTGGAGCAGGCCGCTTCCAGTTCACCGCGCTTGTTTTCCACCATGCACATACGACATGCTCCGTAAATGGAAAGTTCAGAGTGATAACAAAAGGTCGGAAGCTTGATTCCCACTTTGCGAATCAGCTCCAGGAGATTCTTCTCTCCGTTTATTTCAACGGGAATCCCGTCAATGATCATATATTCCTTATCCATATCAGATTACCTCCTCAACCGCTCCAAAGGGACATTGATCCAAACAGGCTCCGCATTTAATGCATTTGGACACATCCAGTACAAAAGGCTTTTTCACGACGCCTCTGATCGCTCCAACCGGGCAGACCTTTGCGCACTTGGAGCATCCCTTGCACAGGTCCGGAAGAATCTTAATAATCTTCAGTTTTTGGCAGCTGCCTGCCGGGCAGCGCTTATCATAAATATGTGCTTCATATTCCTCGCGGAAGTTTTTGATGGTGCTGATGACAGGAAGCGCTGCTGTCTTTCCGAGGCCGCAGAGGGCAGTCTGTGTTATAGTGTCTGCCAGCTCAAGCAGAAGCTCGATATCGCCATCCTCCCCTTTACCCTCTACGATATTTTCAAGAATTGCAAGCATGCGCTTGGTCCCTTCACGGCAAGGTACACACTTTCCGCAGGATTCGTTCTGTGTAAAGTTCATAAAATATCGTGCAATTTCAACCATACAGGTGCTGCTGTCCAGAACGACCAGACCTCCTGATCCGATCATCGCGCCTGCTTTTTTCAAAGAATCGAAATCCAAAGGCAGGTCGAGATGGTTCGTGGTGAGACAGCCTCCTGAAGGGCCGCCGATCTGGACGGCTTTAAATTTGTCACCGCCCCGCATACCGCCGCCTACATCAAAGATAACTTCTTTGAGGGTGGTGCCCATGGGAACTTCGATGAGCCCTGTATTCTCTATATTTCCAGTCATTGCAAAGGCTTTCGTTCCGGGACTGTTATCAGGTCCAATACCGCGGTACCACTCTGCTCCCTGGCTGATGATCAGCGGCACGTTTGCAAAGGTTTCTACATTGTTCAGTACCGTGGGCTTGTCAAAGAGTCCCTGCTCTACCGTTCTGGGCGGTTTGACCCTTGGCATGCCGCGCTTTCCTTCGATAGATGCTGTCAAAGCGCTTCCTTCGCCGCAGACGAAAGCTCCTGCACCGCGGCAGATATGCAGGATAAAGGAGAACTCTGTTCCCAGAACATTGTCGCCGAGCAAGCCGTATTCCGTAGCCTGACGGATTGCTGTCTCCAATCTGCTAACCGCAAGGGGATACTCAGCACGGACGTAGATATATCCTTCCGAAGCTCCGCAGGCCAATGCCGCAATCATCATACCTTCGATCATGCGATGGGGATCTCCCTCCATGATGCTTCTGTCCATGAACGCTCCCGGGTCTCCTTCGTCACCGTTGCAGACGATATATTTCTGCTCCGTCTTCTGAGATCTTACCTGAGTCCACTTTCTTCCCGCCGGGAAGCCTCCGCCGCCTCTTCCTCTCAGGTTGGAATCGGTAATTTCCTGTATGATTTCATCCCCATTCATGTCAAAGAGGGCTTTTTCAAAGGCCTCATAACCTCCAATGGCGAAG
The DNA here is from genome assembly GCA_029239605.1 of Bacillota bacterium. Taxonomy (GTDB): domain Bacteria; phylum Bacillota; class Clostridia; order Peptostreptococcales; family Anaerovoracaceae; genus Anoxybacterium. The sequence continues at coordinate 8,700 of JARBUO010000048.1, forward strand.
TATTCTTTAATGGATGTGGCATCAATGTGACCGCAGTGTTCCAGTACCAGCCTCGTCTGCTTTTCATAGAAAGGAATTTCTTCCTGACGGGCATAAACCTTGCCGTCCTTTTGATAAGCAAGGCGCTCACAGCACTCCCCACCCACGATGGTCTTTTCGATAATCTCTTCGCAATCATCAATGCTCACCTTGGTATAAAGGTACCCTTGGGGCTCGATGAGAAGCAGCGGTCCCATTTCGCAGAAGCCATGACATCCGCTTTTCTTCACGCCCACCGGCTCGCTTTGCGCTCCGGCTCCGTCGCAGCCGTCCTCCTGCAGTTCTACGCTGCAGGGAATGTTTCGCTCTTCCAGAAGTGCGATGAGCCGATCAAAGATTTCCAGGGAGCCGCTGGATACGCAGCCCGTACCGGCACAGACAAGAATTCGTTTCTTTTCCACTGCCAGCAGTTTTTCATATGTATCACGGCATGCTTTTAATTCTTCTCTGTTGTTAAGCATCTTTCGTCTCCTCTCGTAATTCCTGCAGCAGAAGTTCTGCTTTATCCGGCGTCATGGCCGGGTACACCTTGTCATTCACAGTGATGACCGGCGCAAGACCGCAGGCTCCTAAACAAGATACGGTTTCTACCGTGAACATCAGATCGTCTGTGGTAGATTTCTTTTCTGTAAGCTTCAGTTCTTTTCTCAGTTTTTCGAGGATCGGAATGGATTTTCTGACGTGACAAGCGGTACCATCACAAATCTTGATGACGTATTTTCCTTTTGGCTCAAGAGAGAAATTCTCGTAAAATGTAGCCACGCTGTATATACTTGCTTCACTGACCCCAAGTTTCTCCGAAAGATACGGAAAAATTTCCTCGGGGAGATACCTGCAGCGCTCTTGTACGCCCTGCAATATGGCAATGATAGCGCTCGGCTTGCATCCAAGCGAATCAATAATTTCATTCACAATGGATAGATCAAATGTAGTGCTCAATGGGACCTCCTCTGTAACATTCAGGCAACGCTGATTCATGGAGGCACAGAAATCCGCTCAGGCTTACTCAATTCTTTGCAAGTACGGTGTGCTGTCCGTATGAATCATCGTTTCCCTTATAAAAACATATATCCTATGAAAGCGCTGTTTGATTGAAAGACGCAGATCACATATGCGCGTGGAATGAATCAGCACTTCCCTATTCTCTCAGACAATATGTCTGCGCTCCGGTCTTTGTTCGCCCTCTTCTTCGTAGATCAGCGTACTGATCATGCGGGCAGCGTTTTCAATGATTTTAGGAAGAGGGATACTCTTATCCACTCCCACGATTTCAATGTTCCCGCTGCTTAAGGGAATCAATATCTTTTTGGCGTAACTGTCGGAGATCGCCTTGGCCATCGCCGGTGTCACTTCGCCATGCATCGCATTTGCGGTGATAATGCCTACAGAACCCAGAATATAATCAACTCTCTGAGAGGAATAAACAATCGCATTTTCTCCGGTGGCCCCTTCCTTTGCCCCTGATTTCATCATGGCGGCTGTGGCCAGTGAGGTTGTTCCAAGGGCAAGAATTTCGACATTCCAGTGAAGCTCCCGTCTGAGTGCTTCGATAATCTGCCTGCCGATTCCTCCTCCTTGCCCGTCTATAACAGCTATTTTAATCATCTTGAATCACCTGTTCTTTTTGTATACAATATACATGAAATAACGCAAAAAAAAATATGAATGAATGGTTTGTTTTCTGAAAACACGATGTATCTTCACCTATGCTTCCGTTGTGCTGCCGCGAGGCAGCACACGAGTGCTCTGCAATACCAGACAGATGTTGCAGACAGACTATGATAGTCATTCAGGGATACAACGCAGTGGTACCTTGGCTGATCTATCAAGGTACTAGGCAGACACTCTGATTCTGAGACCTTCATGCATTGAATTCAGGTAATCCTGATACGTGATCCCCTTACATGGATTCTCAATATCAATGTCTTCTACATCTGAAGTAAAAATATAGTCGGCAAATTCACAATAGGCTTTCGTCTCTGCGGATTCCGGCTTTCCTCCCATTTCTGAGTAGTAATCGCAATATTTGCAGTACATCATGGCCATCACTCCTTAATTAATGTATCAACCCCATTACACGGGCTATGTTAATTGTTTATCAACGTCATTGTACTTCGCAAATTTCTTTGCTTCAATGGCAACAATGCAAGAGATTTTTGGAAGCTTTTTTGTTTTTTATAAGTAGATACGGTTTTATGAATTATAAGATTTAATGCCCCCGGTACGTCGCGATCAGAAAGGATTTCACGTTCGGAAATGCGCCGTGTTATAATAAATAAAAAAGAAAAACCTAAGGTCTCATGGAGGAAACGATATGGCTAAGAACAGAACACCGAGAAGAGTCATTTTAGATTTGGCAGTTACTTTAGATGGTTTTATTGAGGGAAAAAACGGTGAGGTTGATTGGTGTATTATGGACCCGGATATGGACTTTTCTGTTTTTTTAGCACGAATTGATACGATTCTATATGGCAGAAAAAGCTATGATTTATGGGGACAATATATTCCGGCCGATGAAGCTCCCGAATCCGAAAAGGAAATTTGGAACCTGGTTCACAGCAAGAAGAAATATGTATTCTCCAGAACACAAAAGGAGCCCAATCAGCAAGCAACGTTTATCAATGATCATATTCCGGAAGTGGTAAGTCAATTAAAGAAAGAACCCGGCACAGATATATGGCTGTATGGCGGCGCAAGTCTCATTACAACATTCATCAATCTAAGACTTGTAGATGAATTCAGACTATCGATTCACCCGGTTGTTCTGGGCGAAGGGACCCCGTTGTTTGTGGATTTAAAACAGCGACTCGATTTAAAACTGGTTGATTCAAAAGTCTTCTCCTCCGGGGTTGTACAGGTAATCTACCATTGGAACGATCACGAATAAGATCATGAAATAAGATCATTCTTACAAGCTACTGATCACAAATTTCAATAAATCAAGAGTAAGGGGTGTCGCTGGAAGGACATCCCCTTCTCTTATTGCCAAAGATGCTGTCCCTGTCCGGCGTACCGAAAGACGGATGAAGCTGTTGGCTGCGGCCTTTTATTAAACGGTCGTGGTTTTGGCACTCTTTCGCTTCATCCTGTGAACCCGGAACCCGGACATCCGCACTACATCAGTTTCAGAATTGCGCCGGTGGGACACTTGGCAGTGCAGGTTGCTTCGGTACATATGGTCTCGCAGATATGCGGATCAACCACTGCCAGATTGTCTTCCATTTTCACAGCACCGTGGGGGCAATTTTTCACACAGAGTCCGCAGGCGATACAGGCGGAAGAACAGAGTTTCCTTGCTGCTGCGCCCTTATCCCTGGAGTTGCAGTCCACAGTGACTTTTGCACCAAGAGGCTGCATAGAGATGACTTTTTTCGGGCAGGCAGCCTCGCAGGCACCGCAGCCGGTACACAGTTTTTGATTGACAACGGGCAGTCCGTTCTCTCCCATTTCCAGTGCATCAAAGGGACATGCCTTGACGCAGGTGCCAAATCCAAGACAGCCGTACTTGCAGCCCTTGTGACCTCCCTGGGTATAGTTCGCCGCGACACAATCCTGGATTCCGCTGTAACGGAAGGCATTAACCGCCTTGTCAGCGCTTCCCCCGCACTTGATCCGGGCTACTCTGGGCTCCACCTCAGCAGCTGCCTTTCCTGTAAGCTCTGCTACCATCTTGGCAACAACTGCCTTGCCGGGAATGCAGAGGCTGGGCGAAACGTCAGGATCTGTAACCACGGCCTCCGCATAAGCAATACATCCCGCATATCCGCATGCACCGCACTGTCCTTTCGGAAGCGCCTCTTCCACAAGATGAATCAGCGGGTTGGATTCAATGGCAAATTTTTTATTGGCAACGGCCAGGATGAGTCCGAAGATCAGGCCCACCACAGCCATTATGACTAATATCATGAAAGCAGTATACATAAATCCTCACCCCTCCTATATCTTGATCATTCCTGAGAATCCCAGGAATGACAGTGCCAGCATGCCGGCAAGAATAAATGCGATCCCCATTCCCTGCAAAGGTTTTGGTACGTCAGCGTATTCCAGCTTTTCTCTCAGGCTGGCCATCAGCACGATGGCGATGGCAAAACCAACACCAGAACCAAGAGCGTTCACAATGCTTTTCATCAATGTAAAATTTGATTCTGCATTGATGAGCGGAACACCAAGAACCACGCAGTTTGTGGCGATGAGCAGCAGATAGATCCCCCACATCCCATAGAGTGCCGGGGCATACTTCTTGATGACCATCTCCAGTAGCTGAACGAAACTGGCAATGAGCAGTACGAACACCACCGTCTTCAGAAAAACAAGATCCAGAGGCAGCAGCACGAAGTTATATACAACCCATGCCAGAATGGAGCTCAGTGTGATTACCGAAGTAACCGCCATACCCATACCAAGGGAGGCATCCAGTCGTTTGGAAACGCCAAAGAAGATACACAGCCCCAGAAATCGGGTTAAAACGAAGTTATTTACGATGGCAGCACTGATAAACAGCAAAAGATATTCCGTCATTGCGCGTCAACCTCCCTCAATTTTTTTGCTTTCTTTGCCTCATAGATTTTCAGTCCACCGATCATATAGCCGATCAGGAGGAATGCACCCGGAGGAAGTATCATAATCAGCGCAGGATTATACCATGCACCGAGAACGGTATGTCCAAGGATGGTTCCGCTGCCCAGAAGCTCACGAATTACCCCGATGATTACCATGGCAAGGGTAAATCCGCTGCCCATTCCAAGGCCGTCAAAGAAGGAAGGAATGACTTTATTCTTGGACGCAAAAACCTCAGCTCTGGCCAGAATGATAGCAAATACAACCACCAGAGCCAAATAAATGCCCAGTTCCTTGTACAGCAGCGGTGCGAAAGCCTCAAGCACCAGCTCTACGAAGGTAACGATGGTGGCGATGGATGTGATGTACACAGGTACCCGAACCTTGGGGTTAACCAGATTTCTGATCAGGGATACTGAGACATTGTTTGCGGTGATTACAAACATAACCGACAATCCCATGGTGAAAGCATTGACCACGGAAGTTGTGACGGCCAACGCCGGACATAGACTCAAAGCCAGTACAAAGATCGGATTTTCGTCAATTAGTCCTTTTTTATAGATATTCCAAAGATTTCTCATTCTATTTTCCTCCCGTAAATTCAGTCACCTCATCCACAGCGGCCCGTACTCCGTCGGTTACTGCTCTTGAGGTGATGGTAGCTCCGGTGAGTGCCTGGACATTCTCTTTGTTGGAAGGATCTTTTACAACGATCAGATCATCTGAGGCCTTTCCCTTGATTCTGTCTCTGAAGAAGTCCTTGGCTGCACTGTCCCCAAGTCCCGGGGTTTCATTCATAGACAGGATATTATAGTCGATTACCTTTCCGTCAGTTGATACAGCTACCATAATTTTGATGGTTCCGCCATAACCCTTGCTTTCGCTGGGAACGATATAGGCTATGATGCTGCCGCCCTTTTCAGCGGAAAACCAGCCTTCCTGTCCGTCCACTGCATTGAAGGTATCCGCTTCTGCCACAAGGTCCTTCATGGCCTGTTCTTCCAGCATTTTGGCCTTCTCCACTGCAATGGGATGGGTAATAAAATATGTAGTTGCCAGAATGATTCCTGAAACCAAACAGGCTATGGTCAGATTCATGGCAATCTGCAGAATCGAATATTCTTTTTCCACATGGGCTGCATGTGTATCATGTGTTTCCGACATTGCTCTACCTCCCTGTTCCGTAAATTCTGGGCTTGATCACAAGATCGATCAAAGGCGTCACACAGTTCATCAGCAGGATCGAATAGCAGACTCCCTCGGGATATCCGCCTTTCAGTCGAATCAGTGACGTGATCATACCGGCTCCGATGGCAAAGACAATCTGTCCCTTTTTTGTGATGGGGGCTGTAACCATATCAGTGGCCATAAAGAATGCACCGATGATCAAGCCGCCTGCCATCATGTGAAATACCGGGTCCCCTGTAAAAAAACCTTCCGGTCCGAAGACCCAGGTCAGAATGCCTACCGTTGCAATCATCACCACCGGAATCTGCCAGTTGATAATTTTCTTCCAGACCAGAAACAATCCGCCAAGAACCAGAAGGACGGTGCAGGTTTCTCCGATACTTCCGTTTCTCATTCCAAGAAACAGTGCTTTGTAAAGCTCGGAACGGCCACCGAATGTTTCAAGGAGCTCAGAGTAGCCCTGAAGTTTTAAGATGCCCAAAGGTGTTGCACTGGTCACTGCGTCAACAGGGGTTTTTATGGTCGACCATGTCGTCATGGCAATGGGCCAGGAAACCATCAAAGCCGCTCTTCCAATGTGCGCCGGATTGAAGATATTCTGACCCAGCCCCCCCATGGAATGCTTTGCGATGACGATTGCGATGACAGAACCGATAGCCGTCATATAGGGCGGCATTTCCGGAGAGATGCACATGGCCAGCAGCAGGCCTGTCAAGAAGGCGCTGCCGTCAAAAGCAGTGATTCTCACCTTTCTGATTTTCTGGACCGCATACTCCGCAGCAACTGCAGCGATGATAGAAACGACGATATTGATCAGTGCGGGTACTCCGAAATAGATCACGCCGAAAATTGCCGCAGGAGCCAGTGCCAGATTGACCTTCCACATGATCTTGCTGACGGTGTCTTCACTTTTTATGTATGGCGCTGTTGAAACCGATAAAAGCGTTTCTGCAGCGTTGATTTGTGTGCTCATGCTGTTTTCCTCCTATTTATGATGTGGGGAATGCTCCCAATTCAGATTTTTCAGGTATCGTATGTACTGGACAATGTTTCTCTTTGCCGGACAGACGTAGGAGCAGCTTCCGCACTCGATACAGTTCAAAATGCCGAATTTCTCCTTTGCTTCTTCATATCTGCCCCGCTCTCCGAGGATGCTCAGCATGCTGGGAATCAGCCCGATGGGACAAGCCTCAACACATCTTCCGCAACGGATGCAAGCCTCTTCCTCACCGTCGCAAAGGGCCTCTTTCGTCATTGCCAGAATCCCCGCAACCCCTTTGACTACAGGCACTTCCATGGAACCTTGGGCATAACCCATCATGGGGCCTCCGTTGATGATCTTATCCGGTGTTTTTGTAAGGCCGCCGCAGAACTCAATGACATCCTTGAAGCTTGTGCCGATGCGGACCATAACATTCATCGGTTCGGCTACTGCATCTCCCGCCACGGTGACAACTCTCTCGATGAGCGGAATACCGCTGATCACTGCGTTTGCTACGGAGTGGATGGTACAGACGTTCATTCCCACCACACCGATGTCAGAATGTCTTTTTCCTGCCGGAATCTCCCGCTCCGCAAGCACTTTGATGAGCATTCTCTCAGCACCCTGGGGGTATTTCGTAGGCACTGCCACAACCTGCACATCGGTTCCCTTCAGGGCCTCCGTCATGGCTTTTACCGCTTCCGGCTTATTGTCCTCGATTCCCACGATGCCTCTCTTCACATTGAGAGATTTCATAGCGATCTTCACACCGGCTGCTAGGCGCTCCGTATGTTCCACCATAATGCGGTAGTCTCCGTTAAGATACGGTTCACATTCGGCTCCGTTGAGAATGAAGGTATCAATCTTCTTTTCCGGACCGTAGGAAATTTTGATATGGCTTGGAAAGTTGGCTCCCCCAAGACCTACGATTCCGGAATCTCTTACAATCTGATGGATTTCCTTGATATCAAGGCTTTCCCAGTCCCTGTGCAGCGGCAGGCCGGGTGCCCACTCATCCAAACCGTCGCTTTCAATAACAATGGCCAAACTTTCGTTTTTATAGGAGCTGGGATATACGCCGATGTCCACCACTTTTCCTGATGTGGAGGCATGAACTGAACTGGTAATAAAGGTATCGTTATATGCGATAAGCTGTCCCTTTTTTACGTCATCGCCTACCTTGACGACTGGGATTCCCGGTGCTCCGATATGCTGGCTCACAGGGATTACGACCTTTTTGGGAACAGGCATTTCAACGATTGCTTTGTCCCTGGTGTAACTCTTACTGTCCTGAGGATGAACTCCTCCGCGGAAAGTTTTTAACACTTTCAATCACCTTCCTCTATCTACGTATTTTGGGAAACGCTGATTCATTCCGTACGCACCTCTGCGCACACTCCATCAAATCAGCGCTTCCTTTGATTTGATGCTGACCCGGTCCAGCCGTTTCATATCTGCCGGACCGTCTTATCTTTATAAAATTCTGATGATTACCGGCAAGGATTTTTCTTTTTTGCCTACATAATGATCAAAGATTTTAATAAAAGCTGCTGCCGCGGCAAAGGCCACAATTCCTCCGAAAACTCTCCCCGGAGCTTCCGGATAGCCTGCAAGCCCAACCAAAATGCCGCCAAACACCGCACCCAGAAAAACAGCAATCAGGGGCAGAACGAATACCACAAAAGCTCCCTTCAGCGAATTGGTCTCATTCATTTCAAAGATTACTCTTTGACCGGGTACCGCACCCACTTCGTTTTTGGCGGTAACAATCGCGGAATCGTTGCCGGGGCAGGCGCCGCAGCTTTTGCACTCACCGTGTTTTGCAGCTTTAATTTTAGCGATGTTTTCCTTCGCTTCAATGACCATGCCTTCTTCTCTTTCCATTACAACTCACTCCTTTTTGACTTTTATCCAGACTTTGGAACAAAAAATAAAACCACGGAAGCTTCACACAGTTCGACTGCGCAATAAACCTTCGTGGTTTCATATCTTTATTTTATGCCAGATCATCTTAGCCTGCTACCGGCCGCCGAATTTTTCCTCATAGTAAAGCACTTCAATCAACTTCACCGCTTTTTCTATGAGTTGGCCTGTATCTAGACTTTCATCGACTCCGCTGATCGTTATACCGGATTTCTTGTGGGGAATCAGGAACTTCCTTGCAGGACTGGAGACTACAGCAAGCGCCATAGCTTCGGTCACTTCACCCTTCATACTGTTTGCTGCAATGATTCCTATCGGTCCCAGGATCAGGTTTGCCTTCGGAGCAGCGATCTGAACAGCACCAGCTCCTGTGGCACCCACATTGGCTCCGCCTTTCACCATAGAATCCGTTGCCATCGAATTGGTTCCAAGCGCAATAATCTGCACATCCCAATAGATTCGTCGTCTGATTTCCTCGACTATCTGCCTGCCGATACCGCCATCCTGCCCGTCAATAACAGCTATCTTCAGCAATTCTCTCACCCGATTTCAACTACTCGGTTTGCAAGAAGAGATGCGCCCGCCGGCACAGCCCAAGAGCGTCTGCTTGCAACCAGTTTGTTTTTTCGCAACCGGCCGTATTGATGAGGGTTTCCCCACGGCCTTCTCGTTTTGATGGAATAGAAGACAATGTTCTTATTCGGCAAAAAAGAAAACCACGTCGGTTGTCATTTTATCTATAACGAAACCTTCGTGGCTCAAATATTATTCTTAAAATATTTCCAATCGATCTTCGTGATCTTCAAACAGATTTTACTCGTTTCACAAAATGAAGTCAATGACTTTTATTATGTATTTACAAAAAAACATGAAGCAGCGAGATGATTCACAGCCAGTGAAGGGGGATGATCGCTGTTGGAGGGTCTCTTAACAGATATCTCCAAAACAAAAAGCCGCCCTATGGGTACTGCGGCATTTTGTTTGTATGATTTTTAAGGTATCGGTTTGTGACAGTCGTTTAGGATGCACTGTTTCACTATAGCAATATATCCTTTACACCTGAAATTACCGATACTGAGGAGTTTGCAACGATAAAACCGGGGTTGGCAGAATACAGTAATATATCCTGCATAATAAAAAAACCAAGGGTGCTGTTAAACAGGAATGCTTCTAGCATTCAATACACCTTCTTGGCAATTATGTAAAACGGCTGTTATTTCAGCCCGTATTATTCAGCTATTTCATAAGGAACTTCTGTTCAGGTTTCACTCTCTGCGAAACACTAGATAATATATTATCCCTTATAGTTGTAAATGTCAAGCTAATTTTTAGGCTCATTACCGATGATTGATCATGCTTGCCAGATACCCTGCTCCAAATCCGTTGTCGATATTTACAACGCTGATTCCGCTGGCGCAGGAATTCAACATGGAAAGAAGTGCTGCCACACCGTGAAAAGCAGCCCCATAGCCAACGCTGGTTGGGACCGCAATCACGGGGCAGTCGGCAATGCCACCGATTACACTGGCCAGTGCCCCTTCCATACCTGCAATTGCGATAATAACATTTGCACTCATAATCTCATCCAGTTGAGAGAATAACCTGTGGATTCCCGCCACGCCAACGTCATAGAGCTTTGTAACCTGATTTCCAAGAGCTTCAGCAGTGACTGCGGCTTCCTCTGCGACTGGAATATCGCTGGTACCACCTGTTGCGATTACGATCTTTCCTTTTCCGTCTGCTTTTGGAAAAGACCCGATTACGCCAATGCGTCCTGCTTCGTTATAATACATGGTATGATGCTGGCGTACAGATGCAGCGGCCTCGTAGGACAGGCGGGTGATTAAAACTGTCTTTTGCCCGTGTTTCAGCATTGCCGATGCAATTTCTATGATCTGCTGCGCTGTTTTACCCTCACCATAGATCACCTCGGACGCTCCCTGGCGAAGTGCCCGATGATGGTCTATTTTTACAAACCCCATATCTTCGAAGGGTGTCTGCTTCAGTTTGAGGAATGCATCATCAATGGACAGGCTGCCATCCTTCACTTCTTCCAAAATACGCATTACATGATTGCTGCTCATGTTACTGCCCCTTTCTGTTCTCTTCTCTCCATTATACTTTATCCGCAAGGATCTTTATGTCCTCTGCCAGTTTGGAGAGGGATACGATTGCATTGGTAATATCTTGTGTGGCTGATTGCTGAACCATGCTGATCTCATCTACTTTTCGGATTTCTCCATCATGTCCCTGCATTCCGCGTTGAATCCCTTCCAAGATCTCCTGGGCCTCTTTTACTGCGGAGAAACTGTTTTCTGACAGCTTTCTCATCTCGTCTGCTACAACAGAGAAGCCTCTGCCGTATTGTCCTGCTCTTGCTGCTTCCAGCAGCGCATTAAACCCGAGGAGATTTGACTGTGTGGCAATTTCCTTTATGAAAACCAGGACCTGATCCGATTTTTTCAGGCTTCCCACCATTCCTTTACCGGATTGCCGCAGTGCATCCATTTGTTGTTGAAGCAGCTTCGCATTCTCCGCAAGATGGAGACTGGAAGCAGTCAGCTGCTGAGAGGACGCCGCGATCGTACTCGCTGCATCCTGCAAAACTTCCTGATTCTCAAGACTATACCCAAAGCCAAAGGCTCCGATTACTTCACCGTCCTGGCCATACAAGGGTGTTTGAATGCTCTTAAAGGTGACTCCCCATACGTCCTTAGGGATGATTGCTGAAAACGTCTGTCTGTAGTGCATCGTTTCCCACATGCCGTCACCTTTTACGATTGCTTTCCCAACAGGGGATTCATGCCTCAGTTTCTCACCGGGCAGATAGAAGATAAAACGTTCCCGATCTGCCATACCCATCATGCAGTCAAAGGGGAAGACTTTTTGCATGACAGGTGCTGCATTCTTTATTGATTCAAATAAATCCGTCATGTTGATATCCATCTTTCTCATTTATAAAATGGCTCTTTCATCTGCTTCATTCAACCAGTGCATCTAAAGATTTTGGTTGATGCGCTGTCCCAAGAATCGCTCTGACTGCACCGAACCTGCCGGTTTCCCGCTTGCCCAAGCCGTATCCGATTTTATCAATACTCATTTCGGGCATCTTTATGTAATCCTTTGCGAGACATTTCACAATACCCATTCCCGTAGGAGTAATCATCTCTGTATTCACATCTTCCTGAACCATCGGGATACCTGAACCCTCGAGCATTGCCATTACTGCCGGAACCGGAACAGGAAGCAAACCGTGACGGCATTGTATGAACCCGTTTCCGTCATGAAGGAGCGAAGCGTAAATTACATCAACATCAAGGGCTGCCACACAAATTGCCACACCGACGATGTCGACGATGGAATCGATGGCTCCTACTTCATGAAAATGAACCTGATCGATGGTTTTTCCGTGAACTTTTGCTTCAGCCTTTGCAATCTCCTCAAAGATGCGCTTGCTGATTTCCTTTGCACCCGCAGAAATCGTACTGCTGTCAATGATTTCCTGAATCATTGATAAGTTTCGTTCTTTTGCATGGCCGTGGTCTCTGCCATGATGATGATGGCTGTGATGGTGATTACCATCATGGTCTTCGTGGCTGTGTCCGTGGTCGTGTCCATGTTTATGTTCATGGCATTGCCCATGTTCTTCCCCGGTGAGAATTACATCGACATCCAGCATCTGGATGCTGTGCCTGTCCTTTTTTTGTATCTTCACTTCGTAACCGTCGACACCCAGTTTACTTAGTTCCTCCAAAAAGAAATCTTTATTAACTCCAAGATCCAGCAGTGCCCCAAGGGTCATGTCGCCGCTGATTCCTGAAGTGCAGTCCAAATATAAAATTTTCATTGTGCTCCCTTTTATTTGCAAGTATTGCGCCTTCATGCCGATTAACCCGCTTCAAATTCAGGCTGGTGTTCAGCCAAGGTTTAAAAACTGGGTGACGATCAGCCATCCTTCAAAAACTGACTTATAATCAGATCTGCTTTCAGATTTGTGCAGCTGATCTGTCCTGCTTCAGATCCGCGCTGATGATCAGTTCCGCCTCCGTTGCGGCCTGTATGTCTTCTATTGTATAGCCTTCATTGATCTCTGTTAGGACGATACCCTCCGGCCTGATCTCCATGACCCCCATCTCCGTGATGATCATGTCCACCACGCCTACCGCCGTATAGGGCAGTCTGCATTCCTTCAGG
>JARBUO010000049.1 GCA_029239605.1 Bacillota bacterium
GTATTGTCTATCCCTTCCAAAAGCAGGGACAGTTTTCTCCATTCAGATGACGTTGCGCTGCGATAGCACTCCTCTCCGAGAATATAGTTCCAGGCGCCCGTCTCAGAGAAGAGCTTCAAACCTTTTGAACAGCTGGGCGAACGAACAGTTTTGCAGAACTCATCCAGGACTCTCTCAAGGCTGATATGGGTCAGCAGCATCGTCTTCCGTTTCATTGCCTGCAAAGTTTCGGTCTCCACATCAAATCCAAGCTGTGCAGCAAACCGGACCCCTCGCAGGATGCGAAGAGCATCTTCCTCAAAACGCCGTTCTGGATTTCCGATACCCCGGATCAGGCGTTTCTCAATATCTTCCCTGCCCTGATAAAGATCGATTTCACCTCGGAAAGGGTTTACCGCAATGGCATTCATGGTAAAGTCCCGCCGCTTAAGATCTTCACTGAGTTCCCCTGTAAAGAGAACCGTTTCAGGGCGGCGATAGTCTTTATATTCACCGTCGATACGAAAAGCAGCAATATCTGCTGTGATCCCGTCCCTCGTAACCCGCATAACTCCAAGTCTTTTATTGATGACGGAAGCCTCAGGGAACAGGAGGAAGAGATCCTTCTGCGCTGCATTGGTGGTAAGATCCCAGTCGTCTGCTTCTCTGCCAAGGATCGAATCTCGAACGCAGCCGCCAACCGCATAGGCTTCAAAGCCTGCGGATTCAATGGTCCCAATAATAGCAGCGATTTCCGGCGGCAGTTTAATCATATCTTTCTCCCATGGCGAGATTTTTTAAAGGAATGAATTATGTTATCAAAACGCAGTTTTATTACATCTTATAAAATTTATATACTGGATTCCATTCTTTTAATCACGATTAAATTACATTCATAAGCGCGATTAAAAGGATACGGGTTTATAGAGCTTTCTGTTGTCCAGTGTCCAGACTCTGTCTGAGAAATCCCCCTGAGAGGTTGCTTCCAGTGCCTCATGCATATCATACATCCTTGCATCGATCATATCCAGATAGTGAAGCATTTCCGCTTCCGGAAACAGGGGTTTCTTTGGGCTTCCAAATTCCGGTTCATAGTGGTGAGACAGAATCATGTGCTCCAGCATGACCGCTTTTTCTTTTCCGATTCCCAGTTCTTCTGCCAGCCGGTCTATGCTTTTGATTCCCTGAATGAGATGCCCAAGCATCTGGCCTTCAAAGGAGTAGCCGGAAGCCATCCCAAGGGTATCCGCTTCGATTTCATTGATTTTTTCCATGTCATGAAGTATGACGCCGGCCATGACCAGATCTTTGTTTAAATTGGTATAAACCTCACAAACTCTCTCCGCAGTCATCAGCATCCTTTTGACGTGATACAGAAGTCCCGCAAGCTCAGCATGATGATTCTTCGCCGCAGCCGGATAGTACATCAGCTTTTCCTGGTTATCTTCAAGAACACGGACGCAGAGTCTGCGCAGATCCTCATCCTTCATCTCCTCCGCCTTTTCCAGCAGGAAGAGATACATGTCATCTGCTTTTTCCGGTGCCGCCTTGATAAAGTCAGCCAATTCCAGATCATCTTCCGGCACTGATTTTCTCAGCTTTTGCACTCTGAGCTGCCGCATCCCGTTCCATTCGGTAACATTTGCCTTTACCTTAACGAGGCTGCTTTCTGCAATCTCATTGAGCGCAGGTAGCTCCGTATCTGCTACGTCCCACTTTTTTGCGGTAATTTCTCCTGTCCTGTCACACAGCAGCAGGTCCAGATATTGTTTTTTATTTGATCCGACTTTAATGGCTATGGTTTTCACCATAAAAAAATCCTGTATTTCATCATCGGTCCTGAGCTGGCCTATGTAAAATTCTTTCATGTTTTGTCTCCTCCCTTATTTGCGGAGCTCCTCCCACGCAGCTGCACTGCCGGAGAATGAGCCTCGTTATATTATATACCAATCTCCGAACACCAATCAATAAAAATAGGGGGGGCTCCGCCATTCCATGGTGAAGCATCTTTTCATTGATTCACGCACTTCAATTTTTCTTACATATTTTTACATATAGTATATTCCCCCTATTCTCTTATGTCAATAATATAGACAAAGGGACCGCTTCAAAATCAATTCAGGATTTTGAAATGGTCCCTTTCATTAGTATCACGCTTATTCGCACCATCCGCTGGAACGCCGGATTACTTTAGAAGTTTTATTAAGAAAGATTCAAAATTCGTCTTGCTTCTTCCGGCGTTGCAATTGCTCTGCCCATCGCTTGGGCGATCTTCGCAATACGTTCCACCAGCATTGCATTGGTAGCGGGAATCCCCTTTTCATATTCCACCACGTCCTCCAAGCCGGTTCTCACGTGGCCACCCATTGCAATTGCCATGGCAGCCAACTGCACGTGAGGCCTTCCAACACCGGTCAGCGTCCAAGTAGATCCTTGCGGCAGACTATCTGCAAGAAACATGAGATTTTTCGGGGTTCCTGCCACTGAACCCGGAACATTCATCACAAGATTGAAGTGCAGCGGACCGAGCAGGATTCCTTTTTTTAGCAGTCGTTCCGCGTTAGAGATCATTGCAAGATCAAAGACTTCAATTTCAGGCTTAATACCGTTATCTCTCATTTTTATAGCCAAAGCTTCGATCAGTTCAGGCGAATTCCCGTTAATACTGCCCGGAAAATTGGAAGATCCTGTTGCCAGACTAGCCATTTGGACATTCAGATCCAGCATCTGACCTCTCCATTCCACGGTATTCTCACCGCCCCTTGCTCCCGTTGATAATTGGCGGATCACATCCACTTTTTCCTGATCCAGAAGATTCAGAACACGCTGGAAAGCCGCTCTGTCACTGGTGGGCATCTGATTCTCATCTCTGACGTGAATATGTGCCACAGATGCGCCCAATGCAGCACACTGTTTTATATTGTCAGCAATTTCTCTCTCCGTTACCGGGGTATGAGGGTTCATCGCTTTTGTCGGCACGTTTCCAGTATGTGCTACCGTTATGATCAATTTTTCCATCTTTAACTCCTCTTTCATTTTCAGCAATGCTCTCGCTTGTTCGAAAAGACAGCCTGCAAACTGCATGATTTTTACAGGATCTCCTCACAGGTTCTTCTGATGGCACCTTCCAGTGCTTCAAACAATTCATCCACTTCAGCCCTGTTGATATTGATGGGAGGAGTGATCTGCATATGGTCACCTCTAAACCCGTCTGCGGAGCCACCTCCGGGATAGGGAGAGATTCCCAGTTCTAAGCAGTGGTTGTTGACGACGGTATTTACCTTTTCCGATGGTTCAAATGGCTGCTTTGTGGTTTGATTCTTTACAAATTCAATACCGATCATCAATCCCTTGCCCCGGATATCTCCTACTATGGGATACCGATAGAGTTCCTGCAGCCGTTCCATAAGATACTCGCCCTGTTTTTCACAATGATTCACGTAACGCTCCCGCTCCATGATTTCCAAAACCTTTAGTGAAATTCCAGCTGATAAGGGATTCCCCGCATAGGTGTGTCCGTGGTGGAAACTGCCTGAGCCATTCACCATAATGGTGCGGAATACTTCATCGCTTGCGATTGCTGCGCCAATGGGCGTATATCCGCAGCTCATTCCTTTGGCGGTGCAGATAATATCAGGAGCTGCATCGCCAAAATGCTCTATGGCCATCTTCTTTCCGGTTCTTCCAAAGCCTGCCATCACCTCATCGTCGATCCATAAAACGTCATACTTTGAGCAAATTTCTCTCACCATCTTAAAGTAAATGGGAGCCGGATGAACGCCGGGAGCAGCGGAGCCTACCACCGGCTCGCTGATGAATGCCATGATATTTTCGGGACCTTGCTTCAGGATTTCCTCCTCCAGGGCCTGCGCACATCGGATGCTGGTCTGTTCCAAGGTCTCGCAGCCCCACTGATTGCGATAATGATAGAATTGAGGGATTTTCGGAAATTGCGCCAACATGGGATCATACATTTTCTTTCTTCCGGTGATTCCTGTAATAGCAAGGGCTCCCAAGGTGTTTCCGTGGAAGGAAGTCCATTTGGAGATCACCTTCCATTTTGAGGTTTTTCCTCCATCCCGTTCCACAAAATACTGCCTTGCCAGCTTTATAGCCGCTTCCGTAGCCTCTGAGCCGCCCGAAACAAAATATACGTGGTTTAGGTCTCCCGGAGTCCACTCGCATACTTTTCGGGCGCAGTCTTCTATGGTATCCACCGTCCAACGGGACAGATGAGTAAATGCAATTCGCGACATCAACTCCTTGGTGTACTCAGCAAGTTCCTTGTTTCCGTGTCCGATATTGGCCACCGCAGACCCCGAGCAGGCATCCAGATATCGCTTCCCGTTTTCTCCATATAGATAAACCCCTTCCCCTCTTATGATCCGTGGGTAGGACCAGTTCTGACTCCGATAAAAGACATTATTTTTTGGTGCATTGTTTAAGCTCATTTGATTTCCTCTCCATATTATGTATTCACATGCTGCATCTGGTTATCAGCAACCATCCGAAGTAATATCCGGCCTTTTCTTATTAGCAGGACTCCGACAGTAAGCCGTTCTCTTCATCGATCTTCGCGTCAAATTCTGCCATCTCTGCCTGAGTCATTTTGGCTGCTGCCGCTAATTGTTCACGATCCAATTCACCCTGAATGGACGCAATACAAAGAGCTGTTACAATATCCCCTGTGGCATTGGTAGAGGTATGGGCCTGATCAACAATCCGATAAATCCCGGCAACCAGCGCGATGGCATCCAGGGGAAATCCCAAAGAAGTAAGCAAGGTGGTGCTGATTACCAGACCGATTTGAGGTGTCGCGGCGCAGCCCACGCTGAGCAGCGTGGCGGTTCCTGCGGCAAGTATCTGCTGGCTGATGGGAAGATCAATCCCGTAAAGCTGCGCTGCAAACAGCACGATGATGGCGAAATAAATACAGGTACCATTCATGTTGGCAGTAGCGCCTAAAGGCAGTACAAAGTTGGAGATTTCTTTTGGCACCCCAAGCCTCGGTGCTGCCTTCATCGAACGGGGCAGGGCTGCGTTGGTAGTGCAGGCGCTGAATGCCAGTAGCCATGGCTCAAAGGCATGCTTCCAGAAGGTGCGGATACTGACCTTTGCAATAAAAGTCAGGAACAGGCCATATACACCGGCGACCATGATAAAGTTGGCCAGATAATCCACCGCAATGAATTTCAATACCGGCCCAAAGATCTCTACACCGTAAGTTCCAAGGGCCACCGCCATCAAACCAAACACGCCGTAAGGAATAATGCCAAGAATAAACGTAATCATCCGAAACATTGCATCTGCCAAAGTCTTGATCCCCTTTGCCACAGGTACCGCCTTTTCGCCTATTGCGATGAGAGCAAGACCTAAAAACAGGGCGAAAACAATGATGGGCAGCATGTCTCCTGCGGTTAGAGATGCAAAAGGGTTGGTTGGTATCATATTTAAGATGGTCTCATAAGGCCCGCTGATCTGATTGACCGTAATATTGCTTTCAATTTCGCCAATCTGTATTCCACGGCCAGGTTTTATGATATTTACAAGAATCAGACCAATGCTTGCCGCAATCATACCGCTTGCCAGAAAGAAAGCAATGGTTTTTAGCCCGATGGTTCGAAGCTTTTTGATATCTCCCAGCGACACTGCCGCATCAATAATACAGAACAGCACCAGTGGAACAACCACCATTCTGATCAGGCGTATGAACAGATTTCCCAGAAAAGATAGAAAGGGAAAGATATAATCTGCAATGATTTCATTATTGGCCCCACCAAGAAAATTGAGGATATACCCAACGATGATTCCTCCGATCAAGCCAATAAAAATTTTTTTTACCAGGGATAGTTTCTTTTTCCCAGTTGAGGGTAAAACCATGTTTTGTTCTCCTTTCTCAAAGTTAATATTTATTTAAGCGCTCAAATAATCAACTTTTGCAGACAGCTCCAGTTACTGCTTCTTGGTCCTTTTTCAACCAGATTTAAAGCAGAATCAGGAAAATAAAAAATCCAGAAAAATGCAAAGTCACCTCAGGTCCATTTGCATTTCACTGGATTCTAATCCTTTATAAAGAACCGGTTCTCGGTTTCTTTCACGATTAAAGCAGTCTTGATCATTATTCTGTTAATCATATTCTTAAAGTAATGATATCTTGTTTTTGTTAATAATTGTTCTTAAAATAATCTTAACATGATTCTGTCAATCATTTTCTGTTAAACAATCTTATCATGTTCCTGTTTTTCGATCTCTTTGCCATTGAAGATACTTCTCGTAAATTAACTTCAAGGTAACACAGATCGCTTTCTGAGATGCGCCATGATATCTCTTTTTTATTTTTCCGATTAGGGGCTCTATGGAGTTCTTGTCAAGATAATAGCCGACAAGAATCTGTTTCAAAAAATTTCGCGCCTCATCCGTCAAAAGAGTAACAGAAGCATCTTCGATCTCACCAGTATCCACATTGATAACCAAACCGATATCGATGGCTTTGTATATCTCAGCGGAAGGCATTTCAGAAGGCAGCTTGGAATAGGCGCTGAGATAGATGCTGTTTTCACTATATTGTTTCATCGTGTTCTCCCGGTTAGTAGGATTACTTTGTTATTCCGTCAAAGATGCTGAAAACGATATTTCGTTTTATAATAAAAAAACAAACATAAAAACATTAAAATATTTATGTTTGTTAGGTTTTGTCTGCTTATTCATTTATCATTTCTGATCATGACACAAACAAAGTAACAAGTCGTTCATTCACTTTTACGTGATCATCATAGCATAGGACGATTTCAAAAAGCAATCACTTTTTTAATTTTTCTGAAAATTTTACCTACATGAATTCCAGGCTGCTCTATACGCCAGAGAAGAAAGAATCCGACGCGGAAAAGAAGACCAAAAGAACCCGCCGAAAACGAAAGAACCTTCCGCTGGAAAAAGATGGAAAATCCACCACAGGAGAGAAAACTGAAAAAACCCGCCGCAGGAGAGAAAACCTGCGGCGGGCTAAGGAAGGTTTGATCCGTTGTGCAAGCCAGAATTTATTAATTAATTGCGTGGATCGCCCGCTTCTCCGCAGCGAGGGCTGTTTCACGAACCGCTTCACCGAGGGTGGGATGGGCATGTATGGTGGTGATCAGTTCATCAAGGGTAGCCTCCAGCCGGATTGCCAACGCTCCCTCTGCTATCAGATCGGTGGCCCTCGGTCCCAGGATATGGACGCCAAGAACCTCTTTGTATTTGTTATTGGCGATGATTTTGATCATCCCTTCTCCCCCATTCATAATGAGAGCCTTTCCGTTGGCAGCCAGAGGAAATCTTCCAACAATATATTCAAGATTCATTTCCTTTGCTTTTTCTTCCGTCAGCCCCACAGAGGCAAATTCCGGCTCCGTATAGATACAGGAAGGATTGGTTTGCTCAAAATACTCCCCCGGATGCCCCATGGCGTGTTCTGCTGCCAGTTCTCCCTGAGCGGATGCGATATGTGCAAGCATGATGGAGCTGGCACAATCCCCTACAGCATAAACATCGGGACAGGAGGTCTGCATAAATTCATTGACCTTAATTCTTCCCCGTTCGGCGGCGATAGAAATCTTATCCAGCCCTAAGGCTTCTGTGTCCGGTCGTCTGCCTATGCAAATGAGTACTTTCTCGCCGGGAATGAGCTCCTGTCCATTCTTTGTCTCAACCTTTACTCCTGCCTGTTTTCCCATGTCCTCGACGGAAATCACTCTGGTAGAGGTGAGGATCTTGATCCCCTTTCGCTCCAGATTCTTTCTCACCAGCTGGGTCAGTTCTCCATCCATCATGGGGAGAATCTCCGGCATCATTTCTACG
This sequence comes from Bacillota bacterium, assembly GCA_029239605.1. Lineage (GTDB taxonomy): Bacteria > Bacillota > Clostridia > Peptostreptococcales > Anaerovoracaceae > Anoxybacterium. The sequence goes on from JARBUO010000049.1 coordinate 7,816, forward strand.
ATGGTAATCTTTGCGCCAAAGGAGGCATATGCCGTAGCCAGCTCAACCCCGATTACGCCTCCTCCGATAATTACCATTGACTCCGGTACGGTCTTGAGCGCCAGCGCTCCGGTGCTGTCGATGCAGCTTTTGTGCGATGCTCCCGGAATGGGCGGTGCAGCGGGAACGGAGCCGGATGCAATGATGACCTTATCGAACGCTTCTTCAAGAGTATCCTTTTCCGTAACAATCTGCAGCAGATTGGTTTTCACGAACGAAGCCGTTCCCATAATCACTTTAATCTTGTTGGCTTTCATCAGGCCGCCTACACCGGATACCAGACGATTCACCACCTTGCTTTTGTGCTCCTGTGTTTTGGAAAAATCGAGCTTTGGTTCCGCAATGATACCGGCCTCTGTTCCTCTTCTGATTTCATCCAGAAGACCCGCGCTGTGAAGAAGCGCTTTCGTTGGAATGCATCCCACATTCAAACAGGTTCCGCCCAGTTTATTTTTCTCAATCAGCGTCACCTCGGCGCCAAGCTGAGCGGCACGAATTGCCGCTACATACCCGCCGGGCCCGCCTCCGATTACTGCAATTTTCATATGATCTGTGCCTCCTAAAATATATGATCCGTGCCGTGCCTATAACATGAGGAAATAAGGGTTCTCCATCTTTTTCTTCAGCCGTGCCAGAAATTGAGCGGCAACGGCGCCGTCAACAGCTCTGTGGTCAGCAGTCAGAGAGACCTTCATCAGTGGTTTCGCCGTAAATCCTCCGTTTTCATAGACTTGGGTCATCTGGATGGTGTTTACCCCAAGGATTGCAACCTCCGGCAGGTTGATGATCGGTGAAAAGCTTTCAATTCCAAACATGCCCAGGTTTGTGATGGTGAAAGTTCCTCCCCGAAGCGCATCCGGCGCAAGCTTTCCATTTTTCGCATCCTCTGACAGAGAAATCAGTTCCCTCGAAATTTCCGATACCCCCTTCACATGGGCATCTTTGATAACCGGGACAACAAGGCCGTCGGGAAGGGCAACTGCGATTCCCATATTGACGTAATTCTTATAGATCAGGTTCTCCCCATCAATGGAACAATTCAAAAGCGGAAACTCCGGGAGGGTTCTCGCTGCAATGTATGTCAGTAGATCGGTATAGGAAACCTTGACGTTTTCCTTCTTCAGGCCGTCTTTAACCGTTTGGAGTGCAGACATATCGATACTGATATCATAAGTTACCGTCGGACAGGTGCTGTGGCTGGCGCTCATTCTTTTGGCGATCACTTTTCTCATCCCGCTCATGGCAGCAGTTCGCTCAGACTGCGGCTGAAGCTGCATACCCCGTTTTACAAACGCCTCCACATCTGCTTTCGTGGTTCTCTTGCCGGCTTCACCAAGTTCGGTAAGATTCACGTGAAGGTCCGCAGCCATCTTCCCGGCCACTGGTGTTGCTTTGATCCGATCTGCAGAAATTGCATCATTCCGAGACAAAGCAACGAAAACTTCTGAAGCATCCATCGCAGCAGCCGCAGCGGATGCGGATGCACCGAAAGCCTCCACGTCCTTCAGCGTGATCCTTCCATTCGGTCCTGATCCAAGAATTCTTTCAAGAGAAAGTCCCTTCTCTGATGCAAGTTTTTTCGCTGCAGGGGACGCGATGATTCTCTCCCCTGTAGCCCTGACAGCTTTAGAAGCAAGATCTTGATCATTTCCGTTATGATTGACCGAACCTGCTTCGGCCTGATCAAAAGTACCCGCCTTTCCATCAGCCATCCCATGCACTTCACCTGTGCCGTTACCGCCCGCAAGTCGGCTGATATCCTCGTCTGCGCCAGCGATGATTGCAATGGGCTCAAGGCATGGAACAGAATCTCCTTCGGCAACGATGATTCTGCGAAGGACTCCCTCCTCTTTCGCCTCTATTTCATTGGTCAGCTTATCCGTCTCCACCTCATAGAGCAGCTCTCCCGCTTTCACAGGATCGCCTTCTTTTTTATGCCACTTCGCTATGGTTCCTTCTGTCATTGTCAAGCCCAGTTTCGGCATTACCAATACATTGGCCATCTACTATTCCTCCTTACTGCACCCCTTCTGCCTTCTGCGAAAGCAGGAAGCCGCCCGCCAGGCAAGCCTTCTCCAGGGTTTTTTTAATATCCACACGCAAGGGTCCCTCTCTGGTTATGCAGGCGGTCAGAATATCCCCTGACCTGAGCCGCAATTCCCGTTCTCCATCGAGAGCTGCCATGCAGTTTTCTTCAATCCGATAGTCATAATCTCTATTCATCTGTAACGTTCCGTGTTCGCTGATTGCAAAAGGCTGAAGAAGGCCTGCTGCAATTGGGGCCAGCACCTCTACTCTTCCCGTATTTCTTTTCGCCGCGCTGCCTGTTTTCTCCAATCCGCTGTCTGCCTTGACCATGTAGCCAAAGTTATCCTCCGGTGTTACCACGGCAAGGCTTCCTGCTATGGCTGAAAACCCGATACTGGCAGGGTGGCATCTTGTCACCAGAATCTCCCTGATTCGGTCTGTTTCCCAGATCGCCCGGGCGCCGATACACTGATCCGTTGTAAGCACGACATCAACAAGGGCAATATCCACCAAGCTTCCGTTGACATAGAGTTCAATCCGTTTATCCCGGTGGCAGACCTCTTCCATGGTGAAGGCACCTCCGCTCCCTTCACCAGTATTGCCGGGCCGAGTCTGCGCCACGAAAGCAGCGGCCATTCCCGCCACAGTCCCTTCCACCATTACCGGATAAACGTTGTTTGTCCCTGTTGAAATTGGCAGAAGAGGCGTTTGTGTCACGCCTTTTGCAGCGGCACGGCTCGTTCCATCGCCTCCAAGGACCACGATACAGCCTGCACCAAGTTCCTCCATTCTCCTCGCCGACATGGTGGTATCTCCGGTGCAGTCTTTACAGGGAAGTTCCAAAACCTCGCAGCAGGCGGTCAGCGAACGATCTGCATTGAGATCTTGTATCACACGAAGCCCCATCTGAAAGGAGTCGGGCATAAAATAGATCTGCTCTGCACCAAAGCGCTGGGCTGCAAGTACGATCCTTTTTAAAATGTTTACTTTTTCCTGGTTGTCAATGACCGTAGCATAGGAAACCAAGCGGCGAATGTCTTTCCCCGAGGCGGGGTTTGCAATGATTCCTATGGAGCAGCCCATTTACAGAATCCCCTTAACCGCGTTCACTACGTCCTTTGCATTGGGAAGCACATACTGTTCCAGACAAACGGCAAAGGGAATGGGGGTATTCAGTGCGCCGACCCGGGCAATGGGAGCATCCAGCAGATCAAAATATTCCTCTGAAATCATAGCTGAGATTTCTCCGCCATAGCCGCCCCGTTTATTCTCTTCAGAAACAATGACGACCCGATGCGTCTTTTCCAGCGAGGTTCTGATTAACTCCTTATCAAGCGGATAAAGGGTTCTGGGGTCCAACACCTCGCAGCTGATCCCATCTTTCTCCAGTTCCGCAGCAGCAGCCAATGCTTCATGGACCATTTTTCCGGTAGCAATAATGGTAACATCACTGCCCTTGCGCTTGATTTCACCCACACCCAGCGGGATTGGAACAAAATCCTTCACCTCTCCTTTTTGCGCATACATGGCCTTATGTTCGATAAACATGACCGGATCTTTGTCATCGATGGCAGACAGCATCAGTCCCAGCGCATCCTGAGGCGTGGACGGATATACGACCTTCAGTCCCGGCACATGGGTCAGCCATGCTTCAAGAGACTGGGAATGCTGCGCGGCAGCGGATACACCGCCTCCGGCGGGAAGCCGAACAACCATTGGGAGGCTGATATGACCGCCGAACATATATCTCATCTTGGCAGCCTGATTTACAAGCTGATCCATGCCCACCGTCAAAAAGTCAATAAACATCAGTTCCGCAATGGGTTTCAGCCCGGTTGCCGCAGCGCCCACAGCACAGCCGATGATAACACCTTCAGAAATGGGTGTATCCCGAACCCGTTCTTCGCCGAACTCCTGAAACATCCCCGCAGTCACGCCGAAGCAGCCTCCGAAGGCCCCCACATCTTCCCCAAAGACGAGAACATCCTTGTCCTCTCTCATCCTGATACTCATTCCTTCGCGAATCGCTTCTCCATAGGTCATTTTTTTCATCGTACACGTACCTCCTCAGTGATATTGTCGTAAATATCCTCAACAGCCCGGAACAGTTCCGGATCGGGACTTTCCAGTGCAAATTTCACCGCCGCTTCAATCTCGCTGTCGATGGCTGCATCCAGTTCCCTGATTCCCTCTTCCGTCAGAACATCATTTTCCTTCATATAGCTTACCAGTCTGTTGATGGGGTCCTTCTCCAGCCACTCAGCTTGTTCCTCCGCAGGTTTATAGGAACCCGGATCTCCTTCAAAGTGCCCTCGGTGACGATAGGTCTTGCATTCCAGCAGCGTCGGCCCCAGGCCGCTCCTTGCGCGTTTTACCGCTTCTTCCGCAGCTTCCGCCACTGCAAAGACGTCATTGCCGTCTACAGTAATTCCCGGAATCCCGTAAGCAGCGCCCCTGTCGGCAACATTCCTGATGGCCTGATGCCGCTCCTGGCTCATGGAAATACCATAATTATTATTTTCGCATACAAAGATCACCGGCAGCTTCCAGATGCTGGCCAGATTCAGTGATTCATGAAACGTGCCCTGATTTGTTGACGCATCTCCGAAGAAGCAAACACAAACCTGATCGGTTCCTCTGTATTTGGCGGAAAGACCTGCACCTACAGAAATGTTATGTCCGGCTCCAACGATTCCGTTCGCACCGAGGATTCCTTTGGACGCATCGGCAATGTGCATGGAACCGCCTTTTCCTTTGCAGTAACCAGTGGATTTTCCAAAGAGCTCTGCCATCATATATTTCAGATCTCCGCCCTTTGCAATGATGTGGCCGTGACCCCTGTGGGTGCTTGTGATGTAATCATCATCTCTCAGGTGGCTGCACACTCCCGTAGCAACGGCTTCTTCTCCTATGTAAAGATGCACAAATCCGGGAATTTTTCCTTCAGCAAACACGTTCATGGCAGTGGTTTCAAATGCGCGTATTTTTTTCATACTGAGATACATATCCCGTATGATCGTTTCATTTACTTTCATTCTTCCATCTCCTTCTATACTTTGTTTTCCTGATTCCAATTGATCGAAGCAGAACCGTCATCCATGTTCCTCCCAGACCGGTCATGAGACGCATCAAAGCGATTCCCCCTGGCCGATTCTGGAACCGACGTGAAATGTATATCTACTCATCGATCCATACCTCAACGCAGGCAACGGCCGCTTCAATGCTGTCATCCTTGTCGCCGAATCCCGGAAGATAAAGACCTGAAGCCTGAAGGCCTCCAACCACCGCCTTGACAGAAGCCGTTCCGACGGGTAAACAGGACTTGATGTCCTCCTCCCTGATCTGAGCCGGATCAGAAACGCCCAATATGACCTCAATCCTCACCTCACGGTTCAGATCCTTCAGATGCAGTATCTCGTCCAGCCCACAGAGACAACTTTTGGATATGGCATCCTTTACCGCTTTTTGCGCTGCCCGATTCACATCCTGGCCGTGGAAATCAAGTCCCAGGCCAAATTCAACCACATATCTGCCTATTTTTCCTCTCTCCCTTCTGTGTTTCAATGCCGCGGCGAAAGATCACCGCTGCCGCTGACACGCGCAGGTTCCAAAATATCCTATGGAATTGCACGTATTTCGCCGGCCGACTTTCATTCTCTGCGAGAAGCAGGAATTATACGTTTTTATAAATTGCAGATATCGTGCCAAAACCTGTTTTCGCGTCTCACTTTCGCAAGTTCATTGTTGCCGAAAGCAGAAAAAGCTGTTGTTGCAGCTATTTTACGGATTTATTTTTTTACATCAGCGGAAAAAATAATAAAAAAGTGCACTTCCTGTGATACAGGCAAATGCACTTTTTCTCATTTTCGTAATTTTCAATCGCGACAAGAGTTTAATTTTTTATCATTTTCGCAAAACCCAGCAAGTTTAGAGAAAAAAAATGGTGTCTCAGGCGGCGGCTCGCGGCCTTAGAGGCTCGTTCGATACTCTCGTGTTCTGATTCCATATTTTTTCAGTCTCCTGTAAAGCGCAGCTCTGCTGATGGCCAGTCGATCGGCCGCCACTTCCACACTGCCTCCGCAGGCCTGAAGTATCTCCCGTATGTTCTCCGTTTCCCTTTGTTCCAAGGTCATCACTCCGATAAAATTCCTTCTTTTATCTCTTTCGGCAAAACCATCCCCATCAGAAAATTCTGCAAGCGGTATCTGTTCGGAAAGGAAGCTGCCCTGACTTAAATAAAAGGTCTTTTCTATATAGTTTTGCAATTCCCGTACATTGCCAGGCCAGTCGTAAGCCAGCAGATGCCTGATAAAGCCCTCCGGCATTTCCTTCTTCTGATCCGGGTACCTGGCATTGAAATGTTCCAAAAACCGATGGGCGCAGAAAGAAATATCTTCCGGACGTTCCCGAAGAGGCGGAATGTTCAATTTCAGAACGTTAAAGCGAAAGTAGAGATCCTCTCGGAAGCGCTTCTGAAGAACCTCCTCTTTCAGGTTTCGATTGGTGGCCACAATGATTCTGATATCAAGCTTCTTTTCGAATTTTCCTCCCAGGCGCTGCACGCTGTGAAGCTGGGCCACGCGAAGAAGCTTTGCCTGAAATTCGAGAGGCATTTCACCGATTTCATCCAGGAAGATGGTACCGTGATCAGCAAGTTCAAACTTCCCCGGTTTCCCCTCTTTCAAAGCCCCCGTAAATGCTCCTCTTTCGTATCCAAAAAGCTCGCTTTCAACCAGATCCCTTGGCAGAGAAGATGAGTTCACTGCCACAAAGGGGCCGTCGGAACGGCTGCTGGCATTGTGAATCGCCTGAGCAAATAATTCCTTACCCGTACCGCTTTCTCCTTCAATGAGAATACAGCCATCGTATTTCGCGTATTTTTGTGCCAGCTGAATGGTTCTACCCATGAGCGGGTCTTTATAGTAGATGTCATCAAACGTATAGGAAGCATGATTTCCCGTAACCTTGTTCACGGTCTTAAACAGGGTTTCAAGTTTATTAAAGGATACGGAAAACCCTGTAATCCTCCCATCAGAAAGGATGGGCGAAACACTCGCGCTGCATCCGAAAACCTTCTTGTCAAACTTCAGCTTGCAGTCAGTCCGATTCGAAGGTCTTCCCGCCTTCCACCGTTCGGTATTCTCCCAATTGATATCAGACATAATCTCTCTGAAGTCGTATCGGGTCAACTCTTCCAAACCCATCCCCAGAATGTTTCGGGCGGCTCTGTTCATCCAGATGCTTCGAAATTCGTTATTAAGAAGAACGATTCCATCTGAAGAGCTGTTCAGCGCAGTATACATCAAGTCGTAACTGTGACGCTGCCGGATCTGGGTCTCAATTGCAAAGGCAGCTGCCGCTACGATTCCAAGAGAGTGGCAATGCATTTCTTCCGCATTACCTGAGATATTAATACAACCCACAACTTCTCCGTCAAGCCCGTGGATGGGTGCAGCAGCACAGGTCCATTCGTGATGGGTCAGACAATAATGATCCGCTCCTGCCATCTGTATCTGAAGATCCTGTTCCAGCGCAATTCCAATGGCATTGCTTCCCACCTCCTCATCACTCCAGAGCATCCCTCGTTCAAAGCGCAGGTTTTCTGCTTTTTTATTGATAGCATTATCACCGATGGTATCCAGAATGTAACCGCAGCTGTCTGTAAGCACAAGCAGAAAATGAGAACTCATAACGATGCTGAACAGATTTTGCATAATGGGACCGGCGATTTCCATAAGCCACTGGTTTTCCTTCAAGATACTCTCCAGAATCGCATCGGAAACACGCTTGCCTCTTCCGTCAAAGGGGTCCACATTCGCCTGGCGGCATTTCTTCCAGGAAATCGCCACTGCTTCCGGTACGTTTTCGTTGATCTTATCCTGGTAGGTATACTCCTCCCACCAGCTTTTCTTTTCTTCCAGCGTAATCATAAGCCCTCCCGACATTTTTTCTCAATATCGTAAATTATATCACACCCAATGTTATTTTTTCATATTTTTTTCGGAATCGATATTTTGAAATAGATTTAAAACATATAAAACAAGTCTTCTCCCGCTAGTTAATGTTCCATACGTTAAGCAAGCAACGCTTCTGCACAAGTTCATTCTTGCACATTGATCATTTTTTTCTATGACACCTTGTGATTTTGATCGTAATTCACAGTTTATTTCCTTTTATTTCATACAATATTTGTTATAATAGAGGTAACGGTCATCAGGATTTTATCAGAAATTTATCATAATCTTATCAGAATTCTCCATAGAATCAGAATAAGGATCAGCATAGAAAATCGAAAAATCGGAATACTAACACATGGCGTGTCATGCCATAAAGGAGGAAAACTATGAATAAATTAGGACTCGTGCGGGCAGCTGCCATAACACCGGTACTGAAAGTAGCCAATCCGGAATTCAACACAGAAGAAATCATCAAATGTATGTATGAAGCAAACAGCAATGGAGCCGGGATCATCCTTTTTCCGGAGCTTTGCATATCAGGCTATACCTGCGGCGATTTGTTCTATCAGGATTTACTATATAGCAAAAACCTTGAGGGCCTCAGGAAAATAACCGAAACCACAGAGAAGATCGCTTCCGTTGTGGTCTTAGGGTTTTATCTGAGAATCGACAACAGCTTGTTTAATTGTGCCGCCCTGATTCAGGGCGGGAAAATCAGAGGAATCGTTCCAAAGATGTTCCTGCCGAATTATAAGGAGTTTTATGAGGCAAGGTGGTTTTCTCCGGGCCTGACAAAATCCAATCACGTCAATACGGTTAGGCTCTTTGGCTGCGACATTCCATTCGGTCATCTGCTTTTTGAGGACGAAGAAAATGATTTCAAGCTTGGCATTGAGGTCTGCGAGGATCTTTGGGTTCCAGTGCCTCCAGGTGCCTATCTCGCACTGAGAGGGGCGCATATTCTTCTGAATCCATCCTCAAGCGATGAAACCGTTGCCAAGCCAGAATACAGAAAAAATCTGGTCAACATGGAAAGTGCCAAAAATACCTGCGCCTATGTATATACATCCAGCGGCGTTCATGAATCCACCACCGATGTGGTATACAGCGGGCATAAGATCATAGCGGAAAACGGAATCAATCTTGCGGAAAGTCCCTTGTTTGAACGAAATAGTTCCATTCTTTATGGGGATATCGATTATGAGAGAATTAAATTTGAGCGGACCCATAGCCGTAACTTCGAAAGTTCAGCTGCCGCTTTCAGTACCAGTATAGAATATACACGGGTCAGGTTAGAACCGATACGGATTTTGGAATCCGGCAGAGATACGCTGAGACGGACTTACCAAAAGAATCCCTTTGTGCCTTCCGATCCGACAACTGCAGATCAGAGATGCAAAGAAATCTTCAGCATTCAGTCTTCAGGACTTGCAAAACGAATGGAGCACACCAGGTCCAAAAAAGCGGTTATCGGAATCTCCGGCGGGCTTGATTCAACGCTGGCACTTCTGGTCTGCGCCGAGACCTTTAAGCTCATCGGCAAGGACCCGAAAGATATTATCGCGGTCACCATGCCCGGCTTTGGAACCACCGACAAGACCTATAACAACGCCCAGACGATCATGAAGCTTTTGGGGGTGGATCAGCGGGAAATTTCCATTCGGGATGCGGTACTGCAGCATTTCAGGGACATTGGTCACGATCCGGATCAGCACGATATTACTTATGAGAATTCTCAGGCCAGGGAGAGAACGCAAATCCTTATGGATATCGCCAATAAGGAAGGGGGCCTGGTCATCGGAACCGGAGATCTTTCCGAAGTGGCTCTTGGCTGGAGCACTTATAACGGGGACCATATGTCAATGTACGGCGTGAACAACAGCGTTCCAAAGACTTTGGTGCGATTTGTAATCAAATGGGTTATGGATTATCGTCTCTCAGGTGCCAGCGAAGAGAAGAACTTCAGTTCGAACAATGTGCTTCTCAAGCAAACCCTTCAGGACATCATGGATACGCCGATCTCACCGGAACTGCTTCCACCGGATGCAGAGGGAAAGATCGCGCAAAAGACAGAGGATACGGTAGGGCCCTATGTCCTTCATGATTTCTTCATGTATTATACCATTCGGTTCGGAATGAGGCCCGGAAAGCTTCTTTTCATCGCAAAGACTGCTTTTGCGGATGAATACACCGAAGCATTTATAAAAAAATGGCTCATCGTATTCTACCGCAGGTTCTTCTCGCAGCAGTTCAAGAGAAGCTGTATTCCAGACGGACCAAAGGTCGGTTCGGTCAGCCTCTCTCCAAGAGGTGACTGGAGAATGCCAAGTGACGCAGATCCCGGGGAGTGGCTCAAGGAACTGGAGTAAATCTTCATCGAAGGATTCGCGGATAGACATTCCTGCAGGCCCGGTGCGTCTGCGGGTGAATTTATAAAAAAAGAAAGGCATTGCTGTCTGCTGAAGGCGGCAATGCTTTCTAATTATTTGATATTCAATTTTATTATTTAAACGGGATACAGTGGCTTTTATTTCGTAAAGAAACTAAATACAGTTTGGTTCAAAACCTTTTCCCCTTTGGAGATCAATGTTGACGGGAAATGAGGAATGTTAACCGCGTTGGGGAAGTGCTGGGTTTCGAAGCAGAGCCCCCCATTCTTTCCGTATAGCGCATGGTTTTTGGCGGGAGATGTTCCTTCCAGATGATTTCCGGTGTAGAAATGCATTCCTTCCAGATCAGTCATAACCTGCATACCGATTCCGCTCTGATCTGAAAACAGTTCCGCAACCGGTCTGTCCGGCTCATCCCGGTGATTAAGCACATAGTTAATGTCATAACCCGAGCCATATCGCATCTGGTAATAGTCTGAATCCAGCTGATCTCCGATTTTTTGCCTTTTCCGCAGGTCAAGGGGCGTTCCTTCAACGGGCAGAATCTTGCCGGTACTGCAGCAGTCTTCCCCGAGCTCTGTGAATTGGTCTGCATCGATCATAATGAAATGATCCTTTATGGACCCGCTGTCGTGACCGTTCAAGTTGAAATAGCTATGATTTGTCAAGTTTAATATAGTATCCTGATCACTGACTCCCTGATAGCGGATATCAAGCCTGTCTTCCCCGAGGCGATATTCTACCGTGCACTCTAAATTTCCCGGGTAGCCGCCCTCTCCATCAGGGCTGAAGTGCTTCAGAAGGACAAAATCTTCGCCCTGCTCCACCACATCCCAGACTGCGTTAGAAAAGCCGCTGCTGGCACTGTGCAAATGGTTTGCTCCTTCATTGGCTTCCACAGAATACTCCCTGCCGTTGATGCTGAAGCGAGAATCCTTAATGCGGTTGGCACACCTGCCGACGACAACTCCAAGAAAGCTCTTCTGGATCAGATAATCCTCCAGTGAGTCAAATCCCAGCACCACATCAACGGATTCTCCGTTCCGATCGGGAACCAGAAGGCTGACAAGTGCTGCTCCATAGTTGGTAATCGCTGCCTGCAGCTTGCCCTTAGTCAAACCAATCAAATATACGTCCCGTTCTTTTGCCTTACCCCATGCTTGTATGTTCATATCATATCCCCCTGTGTCGTAAATTTTTCACCTTTGCATGCCGTCCTTGATGAATTAAGAGTTTCCCAAAGGAACCTGACTTCATACTAACACACCATGTACTCCATACGCCACAGGTTTTTTCTAATTCAATTATGCGCTTGTACTTTCTGTATGAAGCGTTCAATTACGCCGCATATTTCCGGGCCCCTTTTACTGCAAAACAACATATGCCCTCCATCGGTCACCCGGTACATTGACTTTTCTCCGCACAGTTTACCGTAGATATAATCAGCGCTTTTGTGATGGACCGTATCATCGTCCATTGCCTGAATAATCAAGGCCTTGCTGGTAATGTTGGAAAACATGGGTTTTGTATGAATCAGCAGCTTTTGAAATTCCAGCATAGTAGACCATGGGCTGCAATCTGCCGCTCTGAAGTATTTCCTCAGGCTTCCCCGGAAGTCGGACATCAGATTGATCCCAATGTTTTTGAAATTCCAGTAATAGACCGGAGTATTTACTGTAATAATTCCTGCAAATCCATAATTCCAAAGATTTGCGGTTAAGAGCCCGCCCATGGAGAAGCCTACTGCGACGATGCGATTGGTTTTCCCCGCAAGCCTGAGATAGGCCTGTTCGGCAGAGGCAATCCAATCAAAATAAGTGGTACGCGCCAGCTCTTCCTTTGCAGTGCCATGTCCTGCAAGCAATGGAGCCTCTACGAGATAGCCTCCTGCGGAAAGCGTTTCAGCGAGGAGCCTTACATCCCCTGTTTCTCCACAAAAACCATGTAAAATAAGAACTCCGACATCCTTCCCGGGATGCCCTCCAATCCATTCTTCGTTTATTTCCCCCCTTAATCCGTTGGCAGTTTCTTCTGGTCCGTCCATGTTCCCCCTAATCCCCCATTCTTTGAATTCACTCGTTTTGCGTAGATTGATACTTCGAAGCAGCTCACCTTCCAGCATCACGCTGCTCGGTACAACAAAATACCCTTACAGTGTAATATTACACCATAAGGGTATTTGCGTCAACTTTTTTATTTTTATCGTGGCTTGAGCTGCTCCAGTCTGTCGTTGAGCGTCTCGCGGTCAAAGGATGCACAGATCCTTCTATCATTTTGATCCAGAATTCTGTAGTGCTGTGATAAGATATTCTGCTGAAGCTTGTAAACGGGTGTTTCCTCCAGCGTTCGCCACCAGATCTTTCCTCCAAGAGTTTTTGGATATTCCGGTTCCGAATCATCAAATGCAAGAGCTAGAATAATATCAGTGGCTTCTCCGCCTAAAACGCCTTCTAAAACCTCACTTCTTCGAAAAATAGTGCACAGAGCAACTGCGCCTGTCCACCCGAGAGAAGACCGACCCTTTTCGATTTGCACCAGTGTTTTCTTGGACAATCCCAGTATAGCCGCCATTTTTTCCTGGTTGTAGCCATACTCTGTGCGAACCAGCTTTAGCTTGTCATCAGCCTTTTTTATAAATTCATTTCGATTCATTGCCGCATCCCACTTTGTACAAAGAATCACCCTGCGGTGGCAGGGTGATCTTCTCATCATTATTTCAATTCAAAATCATCTTTGCTGGCGCCGCATAACGGACACTCAAAATCGTCCGGTACATCAGCCCACTTTGTTCCGGGAGCTACGCCCTGTTCATCACAGCCAGCTTCCTCATCATAAATGTATCCGCAAAGCTTGCATTCATATTGTGCCATGGTTAATCTCCTTGTTACCCTTTCCACCAGCGCTGACGCTATACAAAGATATTATACCACTTTATTTGGAACTTAAAAGGAAAACATTACAATTCTTCAGCCATTTCTGAAGTCCAGGGCTCCAGCGTTACGACAGCCTTGAACAGGTCGCCGTCAATCTTGATATCAAATCGTCCATTCTGAAGACGCATGAGGTCCTTTGCAATGGCAAGGCCCAGGCCGCTTCCCTCAGTGGTACGGGATTCATCCCCTCGCTTGAAGCGTTCCATTAATTCATCTGCATCGATATTCAGTTCATCCTTGGAGATATTTTTCATCTCTAAAATCGTTGCCGCCTGCCGACCTCGTCCGGCTTCCCGCAGGGTGATATCCAGGTAAACCCGGGAGCCCTCCTGTGCATATTTGAGCACGTTGCCGAGGAGATTTTCAATCACACGCCAAAGCAGCTGCCCGTCTGCTCTGACGTAATATTTTTCATCGGATGCGTGAATCCGAAATTCGAGACCTGACGCTTCGATCCTGTCCCCCATCTCGCCCAAACCCTGATTGATGAGAGACAGGAGGTCTACTTTTGCGAACCGGACCGGGATTGCTCCGCTGGACGCTTTTGCCGCTTCGAAGAGATCTTCCGTCAGTTTCTTCAGCCGCATGCTCTTTTGATCCAGCACTTCAAGGTATTTCTCCGCATCGGGATGGTCAAGACCTTCTTTCTTCAGCAGATCAATGTAGGTTATGATTGAAGTCAGCGGCGTCTTTAAGTCATGGGATACATTGGAGATCAGATCCGTCTTCATCCTTTGATTTTTCAGCTCATTTTGAATGGCAATCTCCGATGCTCTGGAAATTTCATTGATATCCCTGGCCAGCTCGTCAAGAACGGTATCTCCCTGTGCTGTAATTTTATAGGACAGATTCCCGTTTTTCACCTCATGGACTCCGTTTTTTACCTCTTCAAACTTCTTGACCCATTTGGGGGCAAAGACCAGAATCAGAGCCGCCACAAGAGGGGCACCGATAACCGTAGCCGAAACCAGGCATACAGCAAGGGTAATCAAAACGACTTTCCGCATCAGACTGCTTCCCACATAAGTCGCTTTCAGCCCCTTCCACAGGGCTAAGGCCGTGATCCAAATGACCGAATTGTTTAGGAATCTTCCGGCTTTCAAATTTCTCACAATGGATAAAATGAAGCACAATCCGAGGCTGCCAGAACCCAGTCCCACTGCGACCGCCAGCAGCGCATTCAAATATAAAGGCCCACTGTAAAAATACATCATATTGTTATAAGCGACACCATAATTGACCGTGTTCATCAGCAGTCCAAAGAAAACTGCCCCGCCTCCAAAGAAGAGGATTCCAATTGCAATCAGCTGAAGTTCTGCAAATATCCTGTCGATCCGACTGATTCTCAGATTACCTTCCTCATTCCGTTCTCCGGTGAAGATCAGCAGATAGATGAGCAGGATCAGAGAAGCGAGCATACATAAAAGCGTCATGGGAACCCACTGCAGGATTTCAGCTTTCGCTTCGTTAAATTCCGTCGCTTTCACCGCAAGAAAACCCTCATCATAAGAGAGAAAAACCTGAAGCCCGTCGTTGTAATAACGGTCCATTTGCTTTTCCAGTTCCTTATCAAAACTTTTCAAGGAACCGTTGAAGCCCTCCGGCGAAAGTGGCTTTTTTTCAATACTCCCGCCCTGATAAATCATGTATGCGGGCTGCTCGGTAAAAATCATTCGTTCTGACTCACTTAAACCGGTTACTCTGGCTTCCCCTTCGCCTATGGGTACGCCCTGGCTCTGCTCTGCCCATTTTTCAGAGGCAATCACACTGGCAGACGGTTTTCTGCCCGGTAGATTTGTAATCTCGTTCTGTCCATCCGTTGCAAAATAAGTAAAGCCCTCTATGTTGTCCAGATCCCGTCGTTCCATGTAATAGGCCTCTCGATCCTCACGAATCAGAACCTGTTTTAATTCCTCCTCTTTTTCCGGATAGTCCTTCCGAAATCTTTCTTTCACACCGGGAGCATAGTAGTCTCCATATTGATCCGCAAAGTTCGCCCCCACAACGGAACCGTCAATCGTCACTGTGGTTGTCTCTCTTGAACCGTTATAGTAGGTTGCCTGATGATAAAACCCGTCATAAAAAAGGGACCGCATAGCGTCATCCAGGCGTTCCTGCGTAATGGTACCGCCGCTGTTAATATAATCCTCACCTTTGTATTCACTCAGGATATAAAGAATGCTTTGGGACTTCTCATCAAAATCCCTTTGAAACGCCGCACTCTTTTCATAACTCGGGTATAAAAGCACATCGTCAATTCCGCTTCCGTAATCGGTATGATCCACTGCCCTGTAAATATACGCAAATCCTGTCAGCGCCCCCAAAAAGAACAGGACGCAGAGGAAAAATGCGATTCTTTTCATCGCCTTCCCGGTACTAAAGTTTTTCAATTTTATATCCAATTCCCCACACCACCTTTAAATATCTCGGCTCCTTCGGATTGATTTCAATCTTTTCCCGAATTCTCCTGATATGCACAGCCACTGTATTTTCCGGATGAAAGGACGGTTCATTCCAAACCGCCTCATAAATTTTTTCCATGGAAAACACCTTGCCGGCATTTTCTGTCAATAGTTTTAAAATTCCGTACTCAATGGGAGTGACAGGCACCTGCTCTCCGTCAACCGCGACGGTCTTCGCCTCGTCATCCACTACAAGCCCCCCTGATTTAAACACCCCTGATTTCTTTTCAAGACTTCCCAGGCTGACATACCTTCTGAGCTGAGATTTTACCCGTGCAATCAGCTCGAGCGGATTGAAAGGCTTTGTGATATAATCATCCGCACCCAGGTTCAGCCCCGTCACCTTGTCATAATCCTCTGATTTTGCAGAAAGCATAATGATCGGGATATTCTTTTCCTCTCTGATTTTCATGGTAGCTCTCATGCCGTCCATTCTAGGCATCATAACATCCATCAAAATCAGATGAAGTTCTTCTTTGCGGACGATTTCCAGCGCCTCAATCCCATCATAAGCCTTATAAACATCAAAGCCTTCATTTCTCATGTAGACCTCAATGGCTCCCACAATCTCTCTGTCATCATCGCAAATTAAAATATTCATCCGCTCTACTCCCTCCAAAACCGAGTTCAGTCTTTTGGCCAGCGCACCTCTGCAGCAGATAACGCAAGCATCGTTATTCCGGCACCCCCTTTTTCGTTTGCCGTTTTGAAATCGCCATGATTTCACAGATTCTGAATTTCAATCGGAATCGAAAATTCAGCACGGCCGAGGCGGTTCTGCCTCGATGATACAGTGTATAATGCCCTGTACCATATATAAGGATACCGGAAGATTCTTAATAAAAAGTCCACTGAATTCTTACGAATTTATTAACTATGGTAAAAGTTTCTAGATTATTTAACTCTTGCAGTTTTGCTATTTCATTATACTATTCCCCGCATATGGTTTCAATTGCGGCAAATCCCGGTCCGGCAACGGAGCTGATGCACCATTCGATTCAAAAAATATAAACGGCAGGTCCCCGATCCGGGTTCCTGCCGTTTATCTGCTCAAGCTGCAGCGTTCTGCCATCTGCTATATTTTGTCACTGCCGAAGTCTATGATTTCTGCATGCTCGTCTTTGCTTTTGAGAACTCGTTAAAACTCAATGATGCTCCCTGCACCTTTTTCCAGCGCAGCTTCATAAATCCGCTGCCCTGTTACAACGTCCATAACAGCGGTTCCTGTGGTTTTAAATACGGTAATTTCATCGTCGCTTTGACGTCCGTCCGCTTTTCCTGCAAGAACTTCTCCCAGTTCACCAGTGAGCATATCCGCACGATACGTACCGTTTTGAATCGGTACAATCAAATCACCGGATTCATTGAGAACGCCGTTTCTGGTATCCACATATACTTTGTCTGCATGGGTGATGAGGTATTCGTCAATCTCGTTCATTGCCGGAGTATAGGACCCTACACCGTTTATATGGCAGCCCTTTTTCACCAGTCTGCCGTCAAAAACCGGCCTTGATGAGGTTGTAACACAGGTAATGATATCGGCATCTTTTACAGCCTCTTCAGCAGAGCCCGCAGCGGTAATGGTTACGTTAAACTTCTCACCAAATAACTCAGTCATGCGCTCAGCAAAGTCTTTGGCGCGTTCCGGGCTGATATCAAATACTTTTACCAGCTCCACAGGACGTACGGTAAGCACCGCTTCCAACTGGGACTCCGCCTGCCCGCCTGTGCCGAAAAGTGCAAAAATCCTGCTGTCCTTCCTGGCCAGAACATCCGTTGCCGCGCCGGAAACCGCACCGGTTCTGAGGCGGGTGAGATAGGTTCCGTCGATGAGGCTGCAAACCTCTCCTGTTTCTGAATTCACAAGTACCATTGTGGCAGGTACACTTGTGAGTCCCTTTTCAATATTCTTTGGGAATACGGATACGATTTTGATTCCCAGAGCATTGGCATCAGCCACATATCCCGGCATATATAGGCTCTGCCCTTCGTGCTGCGGAACGTCCAGATTATATCTCAGCGGAACATTGCTCTTGCCGAGAGAATATAATTTTAACGCATCTTTATCTGCCTGTATCGCATCCTTCATGGTGAAGACGCGGCTTATTTCACTCTGATTTAATACAATAATTTTCATCGATTAGGACTCCTTTACATTCGCTTTATGTTTTGTCGTACTCAAGAATGTCGTAAAAGCGCTGTAAAGGATCACAACGACAACTACCCACTGCAACGCAGAGACATTCATGCTCTTGACCGCATATGCCGCAATCAGAACACCGATCACTCCGAAGGTGGAGGTGAAGGCTGTAATTTTGCGGGAGTAGCTGTCGAGCTTGATAAACTGCATACTTCCAACTGGAACGGAGAAAGTGCAGGCACCCATCATGATGGGGAATGCAATGGCTGGACTTAAACCAAGTGCATACACAGTTGCCATGGTCAGCGCATAGGAGCCGATCCCGATGTTATTCAAAGCACCGAATGCAAAGGATAGTACGCCAAGGGCGACGAGCTTCACTCCTGAAAGTCCGATTTCCTCTCCACCGGAAGGATATACACCGAATTTTCCTGCGAGAATAAGAATTGCCGCAATGAGCAGACCGGCAGATACAAACCTTTTGATGGTATTTACCGGTAATTTGACCACATAGCGGGGACTTAAATAAGAACCCACAATTTGAGCAACGATGGCTACAATCAGGGTTACAAGATCCACATCTATGGCAGAGATATAGACCAATGCCATTACTGCGACGGGAATAACGCACTGTGCGTTCATTGTTCCAGGAAGTTTTTTATCCTCGACCCACTTTAATTTGGGATATAAGCTTGCAGAAATGGCAAAGTCTGAAATTCCGAAGGTTGAAAAGAAAAAGATAATAAAAGAAGAGAATGCCTGTGCAATAGGATTGCCTGCTTCTTTAAAGGTTTCTGATTTGTGGGCAATCAAATCACGAAGGAATGAGATTGCAAAGGCACCGTTTACAACAACGATTAATGCCAGAACGATTTTTACGACCATGGTAAAACCTCCATATGTTTACTTTAATGAATAGCAAACACATCTCGGACACCTTCCATATCCTCGCCAAAACGTTCACGAACCTGCTCGCCGATGAGATCGATCATGCGAATTGCATAGGCATCATGCTGTACATACTCCTTTGCAAAGAAAACCATGCTGGCATTTTTCGTATACGCAGCATCCGCCACAGCAGAGTTTCTTATGGATGCATGGAGCATTTCCTTTTCATCTGCCACCACAGTGAGCCATCTGCAGCCCGTTTCCTGCAGCTTGTCATTTTCAAATCCGTGTTTATAAACGTGTTTCAGTCCGGTACGATACTGTTCTTTCTCATCATATAAAATCACCAGCAGCTTAATGTCCTGTTCCTTCTCCAGCAGCAGCTGATCAATTTCATCGGTCAGCTCCTCCTGCCAGATCTGGATCATTAAGTTTTTTTCGGATGACCGAATCATCTCTTTGCATTTATCCAGAATGCATTGATATCCGGACATCTTCCAGATTTGTTCATCGTCCACTGCATGGGTGTATTTTTCTGCTTCTTGCTGAAGTTCCTGAATGCCCTCATCCACAGAAGCCTGAATCAAACTGCTGAGTCTATCAATGGACTCGGCACGGTACAAAATGGTTTTGTTGCCAGCAGTGGTTACAACCACACCGCGGCTTACCAGCATTTCCAGTGCATTGTAAACCTTGCTGCGGGGAACCCCGGAGGATTTGCTTACCTCGTATCCCGTTTGAATTCCATTTTGCAAAAGCGCCATGTAGACCTTTGCTTCTGTTTCCGTATAGTTGAAACGCCGCAGAACCTGTATAATCCGCTCCATTGTCTCACCTCCTTTCCTATCAATTATAACCCATCAGCAGAAAATTTTCGACTATAGAAAATTTTCTTTCCACTGTGCGTTGCGGGCAAAGTTAGGTTGATATTGTCGCCTGGATATTGCGACTTTGTGAGCGGCATTCAAGCATCGGGAACT
>JARBUO010000050.1 GCA_029239605.1 Bacillota bacterium
ATCTCCATGACCCCCATCTCCGTGATGATCATGTCCACCACGCCTACCGCCGTATAGGGCAGTCTGCATTCCTTCAGGATCTTATGCGCTCCCTTCTGGGTATGCTGCATGGCGATGATGACCTTCTTTGCGCCTACCACCAGATCCATGGCACCCCCCATTCCCGGCACCATCTTTCCCGGTACAATCCAGTTGGCCAGATTTCCGTGCCGGTCTACCTCAAGGGCACCCAGAATGGTTGCATCTACATGTCCTCCCCGAATGATGCCGAAAGAAGTTGCACTGTCAAAGAACATGGCTCCGGGATTTACGGTCACATACTGGGCTCCTGCATTGACGATGTCCACGTCTTCTTTGCCCTTCTCTGCCGCTGCGCCCATTCCCATAATTCCGTTTTCCGACTGGAGGATAATGTTCACTCCCTCAGGCAGAAAGTTTGCCACCATGGTGGGAAGTCCGATTCCCAGGTTTACTACGTCACCGTCTTTCAGCTCTCTCGCCACTCTTGCGGCAATGATTTCCTTTATATCTGCCATGGCTTTTCCCCTCCTACGATGGCATCTACGAAGATGCCCGATGTCACCACGTTGTTCGGATCAATGGCTCCGATTTCCACGATCTCGCATGCACCTACTATGACATAGTTTGCCGCTGCGGCCATCATGGGATTGAAGGTTCTTGTGGTCCCGTTGTAGGTCGTATTTCCGAACTGGTCTGTGACAGAACCTCTGATCAGTGCAAAGTCTGCCTTCAGCGGCTTCTCCAGAAGATAGTCTCTTCCATCTACATGGATCACCTGCTTGCCCTCTGCTACGATGGTTCCCACTCCCGTTGGCGTTAAAAAACCGCCGAGGCCAGCGCCTCCCGCTCTGATCCTTTCTGCCAGGGTTCCCTGAGGCACCAGAATGCATTCCAGCTTATCCTCTTCAATGTCAGTGTTCATTCTCTGGGCCACCTCGGGATTCAGGCCTACATGGGAAGCGATAAGAGTCTTAATCTGTCCGTTTGTAAGCAGCTTGCCCACGCCTCTTCCCGGTACCCCTGCATCGTTGCAGATGACGGTGAGGTTTTTCACCCCCTTTTCCACAAGGGCATCGATCAGAATTTCCGGTGTGCCGCAGGCCATAAACCCGCCCACCATGACGGTGGCGCCATCTTTTATTCCAGCGACAGCTTCCGCTGCTGTCATTATTTTTTGTTTCATGGTTATTTACCTTTCCTACAAGGTTAATCTACTTCTTCATAGTTCAAATCGTCCGGAATACGTGCTCCTTCTGTGATGTATTCACCCATCACACTGCATATGGGGCAATATCCAAATTCATCACCAAGCCTGGAAATGAGATCAACGCCATACTTGAACAGTTTACCGCATTCCGGGCAACGATAGTACATATATAATGCGCCCCATGTCATAAACAAAAATCTCCTTTTGAATGCCGGTCAGACCTTTATTCGTCTGACCGGCCATCTGGATTCAGGGCCCTCTAGTTTTTAGCAGGCAGGCCCAGGATCTGGCGGGCTTCTGCCGGCGTTGCCACTTCACAGGTAAACTCTTCAATGACGCGCTTTGCACGCTCTACGAACTGCATATTGCTCTCTGCCAGAACGCCTTTTTTGTACAGCACGTTATCTTCCATACCAACGCGGATGTTGCCGCCCATGGCGATTGCCGCATACATGATCTCCATTGCTCCCTGCCCTACACCAAATGCGCTCCATGTTGATCCGGGAGCTACTTCATCCATGAGGTCCTTCATGAATACAAGATTCTTGGTTGTAGCAGCGATGCCTCCTGCGCATCCCATACAAAACTGGAAGTGAGCAGGGGTCTTGAGGATTCCTTTTTTTATGTAATATGCTGCATTGTAAATCATACCAGGGTCAAAGACTTCGATCTCAGGCTTTACATCGACTTCCTGCATCAGAGTTCCTACTTTCTCAAGGAAAGCAGGGTGATTTTCAAATACAGAAGTATGAAGCCAGTTCATGGTTCCGCAATCATAGGAAGCCATCTCAGGTTTTAATTCATAAAAAGGCTTGATGCGGTCTTCTTCTTTCAGGCCAACGCCGCCAGAGGTGGTCAGGTTGAGGATGATATCACAATCCTTACGGGCTCTGATTAATTCAACTGTCTTCTGGAACTTGTGAAATTCCATTGCTGCACGGCCCTCATCATTACGGCAGTGAATATGTGCAACCGCCGCACCGGCTTTCCAGCAATTATAAACCTCTTCAGCAATCTCTTCCGGCTCAATAGGCACGTTTGGTGTGTTTTCCTTTGTAGGCCATGCTCCGGTTGTCGCAACTGTTATAATTCTTTTATTTTTCAGTGCTTTATCCATTTTCTACACTCCTTAAATTCCATTTGGAGGCGAAAGGCGCTCGGAGCCATCCGCCCCTTTTTCGATCTCCTGCGGGATACTTACCGCTCATTTCAATGCTTCATTCAAGCTTGAGGATATCGCTCTTATTTAGTAATGAACAAGCTCTTAAATGGAGCCGTATGTATACGTTCTGTCAGGTACATCGTTTACTTCGTTTTCATCGATTTCCGCAACGCAGCGGACCATAGATCCGTCTCCAAGATACCATCTGATGGGGAAGCAGAAGAAGCGGAAACGCTTTCCGGATACCTTATCCAGATCTCCGCCGAGATTTTCAACGCCAACGATACCGTGTCCAAGCATCATCTTATGGCAAGGCTCCCAGGTTCCCCATTCACCAATGGCTTCCAATTCGCCGAATTTCCTGTCATAAGCTTCCTGTCCGTGGATTCTGATATACTCTTCTTTATCAAATTCAGCATAAGCTTCTTCACCGAACTTTTCTTTATATTCTGTTGTAATCGGCCTGCCGGAAGAACCGACGAGATTCATGCGGGTTCCGCCGTTATTTCCCATTGCGGTGTGAAGCGGGTGATCAAGTGCCTGCATATCCATTGCTACACACTTTACTTTGTTTTTAACAAACCACTTTCCGGCATCAATCCCGGTTCCGCATGAGTAATGATAATATTCCTTGGAGTCATCGAATTTGCGATGCATGCCCGTGTTCAGACAAACGATCATTCCTTCCAGCTCTTCGGGTTTGATGTTTGCTTTTTTGCAAGCTGCTTCAAGATGCACGTCAGTAATCAATCCCCAAGGCTCGATATCGATTTCCAGGCAGATTGCTTCACCGGTATAAGCATCCACAGGCATTTCATGTGTATACCGAGCTCTTCTGCCGTCGAATTCTTTTTCCATAACGTGGCGCGGTGCGTCACAGTGGGTTCCTGTATGCTGTACGCAGTCGATTCTCTGAGTGAGAACACCGCCCTTTGCAAGAGTATGCATAGAATCAATTACCGGCTTTGCAAAATAAGGCCAGCGAGGAATATCTGCACTAAAGGGATGTGTTAAATCAATCATAACTTTCTTAGCCATTTTCTTTTCTCCTTCTCTTTTACGAAATCATACTGCTCCCCTCAATCAGGGTGCATGACATAATTAATAAATTTCGATCATTCTGCCGCAACCATCTCGCGCTTTCGGCTGCGAAGCAGTATATAACCCGATGATTTCCAGTCTGTCGATGAAAGCGAGTGCAGATCAGCTGCAAATTTCTGCTCTATCTCAGATCTTTTGTTACCTCGATCAGATATTCTCTCAGGCGTTTGTTGGAAGCTGCAATCTGCTCCTGTGTCCATTCCTGATATCCTTTGCCGGTTTTGAAACCAAGGTCGCCCTTTTCCACCAGCTCCCGAAGCAGCTTGGAAGGTTCATGGGAATCTTCAAGATATTTTACGATATAGCTCTGAATGTTCAGGGATAAATCAAGTCCGATCATATCGGCGTTTTCCAGAATTCCCAGAATCGGCCATCGTAATCCGGGACCATAGCGCAGTGCTTCGTCAACCGTGGCGGGGTCTGCAATGCCATTTTCAACAATGGACAGCGCCTCTCTCCAGATCGCATGCTGGAGTCGGTTTGCAATGAATCCAGGAACATCTTTGACGCACTTGACCGGCTTCTTTCCAATCTTTTTTAAGTACTCGTAAACCGCGTCCATGGTTTCGTCGCTGGTCTCCGCACCTTTTACCACTTCTACGAGAGGAATCAGGTAGGGTGGGTTCCAGAAATGAGCACCTACAAATCTGCTCTTATTCTTCACTTTGGATGCAATTTCGGTGATGCTCATAACAGAGGTATTGGTAGCCATGATGCAGCTTTCTTTACACATCGGTTCGATATCCGCAAACAGGTTCTGCTTCAGTTCCATATCCTCAAGTACACACTCGATAACCAAATCTGCATCTTTTAACGCCCGTTCCATATCTGTTGTGAACAGAATACGGCTCAGGATTCCGCCGGCTTCCTCTTCTGTCATCGCTCCTTTTTCAATGAGCATATCCAGGTTGGAACGGATTCCTGCCAGAGGCTCGCTCTTCATGCTTCTCGACCTCAATATTACGTGGGTTTCGGGATCTTTTGCAAATACCAGTGCCAGACCGTTTCCCATGAGACCGGAACCAAGTACGGTAACATTTTTTATACTCATACGCTCCTCCGCCTAGTTCGCCCAGTATCCGCCTTCCACCGCTACATTGGCGCCTGTCATAAAGTCACTTGCCGCTGAAGCGAGGAAAATACACGGACCCACGAAATCATCAGGCTCTCCAAGCCGCCCGATGGGCAGACGCTTCAGGAAGTTCTGGTAAACAGCACTTTCCGGGTCAAACATCCATTCGGTCAGATCGGAACGGAATACAGTTGGATTAATGGTGTTTACATTGATTTTGTATTTCGCAGTCCATTCACACGCAAGGGACTGTGCCATCAGGTCGATTCCTGCTTTGGCTGTACAGTAGCCGGTATATCCAGCCATTCCCATCTTAGAACGGGCAGAAGATACGAGTATCACTTTTCCGCCTTTTCCCTGCTTGATCATCTGCTCTCCTACATATTTGCAGAACAGCCATGTTCCCTGTACGTCAGAATCCATGATTTTTTTCCACTCGGAAAGCTCCTGTTCAACGATTGGTTGTGCATGATTGTAGCCTGCTGCCGTCAGCAGTACGTTAATCTCACCAAACTTCTCCACTGCATCTTTCACGATTCGAATGACGTCCTCCTCAATGGCAGGATCGCCTATGGAATATCCGCATTCAATCCCCTGAGCAGCAAGCTCCTCACACAGATTTTTGCATTTATCATCACTTCTTCCTGTTACGAAGACCTTCATTCCAGCAAGGCCGTAGCCGATGGCAACAGCTTTACCCAGCGCTCCTGTCGCACCGGTTAAAAGTGCAACTTTATCTTTGACATCAAACAGATTGGTCACAAATTGTTTATCAGCCATGTTTTTTCGTTCTCCTTTCAATTATTTCAAACTGCCATTCAAAATTCTGGCTCAGTTCAACCGTTGTGGTTTGAACGAGCTTGCAGCAACTCTATTTAGTTATAGCTGATCACTACCAGGACGGAAGCAACATGGTTTGTATGATTAATCATGGATCTTCCTTCGTTTGGCTCGATAAATATGGAATCGCCCTTCTTTAATACAAACTCCTCTGTTTTCGATTTCACAGTGATTTCACCATCGAGTACGAAATAAACCTTTTCTGTAGGGGAGTTATCTTCGTATGCCCACTCGGCGCCCCCTCCGGGCAGGAAGTAAGACATTCCCATCCAAAACTGTTTGGTTCCTGTCACATCAGTTCCATGAAGCTTCATTGCCTTCATGTCAAAATGCAGCGGTGCATTATACGGTGCAACATCCTTCAATTCAACTTTTTTCATTTTTTCACCTCCAAGCGATTTGCACTTATATATTCGCAACTGTCATGCCAATCTGCAGAGCCTCGGTTGATTTTGAAAATAAAAAAACCTCATAAGTCGCTAAACACAAGCGATTTAGAGGTTTCTAAAATAAAAAATATTCACATTAACAGTAGCGATAAAAAGAATGATGCTGCCGATATTGTTAAAAATATATCTTTTATAATACGTTTTCGTATCAAAAGTAGGGTTATTCTTTATGAAAATGCTTTAAAAGAGATTGAATTTCAACAATGATACATTTTTGTATTTACTTAATACGATTTCGTATCACTTTCGCTGAAACCATAAGCCGCGCATGGAATCGGGATTACAGGTTTCCCTTTGGTGATAACCCCTTAGCTGATTTTGGAATTTAGATTACAACCAGCGTTACGTTTTTTTCCTCAAGGAGATGCCTAGCGCCTGCGCCTTTCTTACGATGGTTGGCTGTGTCGTTTTTAAAATGTCCGCAGCAGCATAGGAATTTCCGCACTCCTTCAGAACCCGTTCCAGAATCTCCTTTTCATAGTTTTGAACAGCCTGCTTCAGCCCGATCCTGCTGATATCACTGGTCTCTACGGCACTGGGTTTTTTCTCACCCATATAAATGATCCGTTCCACATCCTCTCGATCCAGAACGCGGCTAGAGGAAATAATCACCATCCGCTCCACGATGTTCTCCAGCTCCCGTACATTGCCGGGCCATTCATAATCCGTCAGTGCTTCAATAGCATGACCGGAGAATTCCTTATTTTTTTCATAGAAGCGATTAAATTTCGACAGAAACCCTGAGGCGATTTCCGGAATGTCATTTCTCCTCTCTCTCAGCGACGGCAGTGCAATTGGAAAAACATTCAGCCGATAATAAAGGTCCGCGCGGAAGGTGTTGTCTTTCACCATCTCTTCCAGACTTTTATTTGTAGAAGCAATCACTCTGGTATCAATCTTAATACTCTCTGTGCCGCCCACTCTGGTCAGTTCTCTTTCCTGCAGTACCCGCAGTAGCTTGGTTTGCAGCTTCAGCGGCATCTCGCTGATTTCATCCAGGAGAATGGTTCCATGATTAGCGGTTTCAAAGAGTCCTTTTTTATCCTTCTTGTCCGCCCCCGTAAACGCACCCTTTACATATCCAAATAATTCCGATTCCAAAAGGTTTTCAGGGATAGCAGAGCAATTCACCTTGACATAAGGGCCATTCTTCCGCTTGCTTTGCTTGAAGATTTCACGGGCAACCACTTCCTTCCCGGAGCCGGTTTCACCGGTAATCAGTACAGTGGCATCTGTCTGCGCAACATATTGAATGAGCTCTTTCACCCGCAGGATGCTTGGATCACTTCCCATGAATCCGTTTTCTGCCCGCTCTCTCTTCAGGGATTTCAGCTCTTCCTTATATTGACGTTTTTTAAGTTCGGAATTCTCAAGGTCTTCTTTCAGCCGGATAAGCTCAGTCATGTTCCTCATTACAGTAATGACCTTAAGCACCTCTTTGTTGGCATCAAAGAAAGGAATTCCGACGATGAGAACCTTCTTGTCATTGCGATATATCGTTGAAAGGGCAGAGACCTTTCGCTTTGTCTTAAGTACCTCAAGGGATACCGCTTCGGAGAAGTATTTCTTTTCCAGCAGTTCCTCGATGGATTTTCCTACAATCTCTTCCTCTGTGATCTCAGTAATTTCTGTATAGCAGCGATTGATATTCGTTACAAAACCATTGGCATCAACGATACAGATTCCGTCATCAATGGCGTCACCCAGAACCAAAGCCGTCATTTTTTCAAGCTTGAGATGCTCGAGTTCCGTGTGGACCTCCTCGATTTCAAGCTTAAGCGCAAGGTTCTCATCTTTTAGCGCAAAGTTCTCGGCTTTCAGCGCGTGGTTTTCGGCTCTCAGTGTGAGGGTCTCAGCTTTTTGTGTGAGATTTTCATCCTGTTGGCTTTGAATTAAATCCTTCTCTTTCTCCATAACGCTCCCTTGCTTTCCTGTTATCGTTTCAATTATATACAATGCCAGCTCAGTTGTCACCACTGTTAATCCAATCCGGGTGTTCATCCTATCATGGCTCTCTTCACAACGCTGTGCGATCTTTGTGCATGCTATTGTTGAATCCAATTTCTCAGAGAGACAAAAACAAAGGACAGATTGCTCTGTCCTTCGAATAGGGTAAACTTTATCTTAAAGTGGATTTGATTCATTCTCAATGTAGATTACTACGGACACGACACCATCAGCAGCAGCACCCTTAGTATCATAAAGACTTACAGTATAATCCTTTTTCAGGCTGGATAGCTCATCTACCGAAAACTTGTCGTTAACCGCATCATACTTGTAAACTATCGCATTATCAGCGATGGTGTAACGGTCAGACCCCGCTGTAATAACAGTTCTGTCAGAGTTGATGTCATTGATAACCTTATCGGCTGCAACGATTCCGCTTGCTTTTGTTCCAGAAATCACCGGAGCAGAGTCCAGCTCCGCTACGCTTGTGATAACGTCGTTGGTATCTACTATGATCTTATAAACCCCGAATACTCCCGCTTTGCCATTGAATTCAATATCATTGTTGTCTGTATTCTTTGTAAAGGCAGCTCCGTCAATGAATCCAGTGAATCTGTAAATTGTGACACCATCAGTTTTTATTCTCTCTCTAGTATTGAATACGCCGTATACCTCCTGATCCTCTTCATCAACCAGGAAGCTTTCACTAATCAACATGGCTGCTACTTTTTCTTCTTCATCGAGATAAATTATGAATGGAAAATCGGCTGTCCCACCGGAACTGATACTGGATTTTACCAAGTCAATCGTACTGGCGCCATAGTAATCCTGGCCTTCGGCACCCGGAGCTGGTCCACGATAAGTAAATACAGCTACGTCGTCTGCAATATCATATATGTTGTTGCCGTCGGTCATGGTCATTCCTCCATTGTCGACGGTAATATTTTGGGAGGCAAAGGATACAATCGGCTCTTTCGAATCATCTATGGACCAGTTAAATCCATCCTCACTTACTCCATAAGCAATGAGCTGTCCGGCCTTCAATTCTGCCGTCTCACCATCTTCCAAATAAAGTGTGACTTGGGTTGCATCAGCCTTAAGCAGTCTGAGTTTCATGTTGTCGAAGGCATTCGCTGCTTTTACCACGGTCACAAGACCGTATTGATTCGATACAACAAATTGCGGTACCACTACTTCTGTATCGGGTCCTGCCGGGGATTGTTCTGTTTCAGCATAACGAACATAATAGATTCCGGATACAAGGCTTTCGATCACAGTACTTCCACTCTTCACCGGTTTATAATCGTTTTCACCCTCATCTTCAGCCCTATACTCCATGGCAACTGTAACGCCTGTGATTTGTCCGTCTCTTCCATCAACAGAAGTAGGCGCGATTCCTTTCAAATTCTGAGGAGCGGAAACCGTCACCTCAGATTCTGGAATCAAGAGCAGAAATACCTCATCTCCTTCCTCTGCAAAGAGATAACTGACAGGTTTTAAGATCCCGGTCCCATATTTCAGATACTCCATGGTACTGATATTGTACCGGCATCCCGCTTCTCCCGGCAGAGCATCACCATAGGTAAAGACCACCGCATTATTCAAAATGCCGTACTCCTTATCGCCAGCCGACAGTGTCCAGCCGATGCTATCCTTAGAAATTCGAGTTATGTCGGAAGTCGCGGCACTCTCTGGCTGTGCCAGCAATTCTATCTCGTCCCTCGTATTAAGAACGCAGACTGCTATTTGCCCTGGCTCTGCGTCAATAGCGGCATCTTCTGCCAGAATATAAGTCCGGGTAAATCCATATTCATTGAAAAGCCTAACCCTTGAATCGTCGAATCCATCTCCTTCAGCAAAACCTAATACAACAGCACACATATAGGTAACGTCCGGTTCCGGAACAGTAATCGATGCCGCGGCACCCGCGAAATAATCTGTCTTTTTGCTATACCGCACATCGTACTCGCCCGGTGCCAGACCCTCAACGCTGCTTCCTTCGACGGCTTGGTATTCAGCTTCTGAGTCTGAGGATTGCTTATATTCCATTGTGGTGTTTACTCCGGTAATCCTGCCGTTGTCCGCCATATAGCTGGTGGGGGCGATTCCTTCCAGCCCGGTAGGAGCCAGCTGTCTTCCTGGCACAACCATGCGAAGAGAATCACTTACGTTGCCTGCCGCATCTTTTACTTTGATATAGATGTCTCTGGGAACCGTCACAATTGAAACTGTAATGGAGGTTTCCGCTGTGGTGCAGGCAGTACCATTTACAGACGTACTAATGGCAGGCTCACTGGCATTAAGATCTACTACTTGGTAATAATAGGTTCCCGCTTCGCTTGATTTAAAGGTTATCGAAGCCTGGGTTTCACCAATCTGCACTGCCTGTCCCGTTGTCAGGGAAGGCTTTACGGTGTCGGGCTGCCCACCGGAATCTCCTCCTCCAGCGGAGCCGCCACCTCCGCCGCCTCCTCCGCCGCCCGCTGCGGGTTCTTTTGTCTTTACAGTACCGGCACCAGTGATACTCCCCGGTGTGCCGCTTCCCGATATGGTAATTCCTGCATCGCTGTTCAGCGTTGCAACTTCGGCCTTTTTACCAAGAGATAGCTCCGCTCCCTCAGCAGATTTTGCCAGATCAATCTTCTTAATCTTGGCTGTGTCTCCGACTTTTATCTTCATATCCGGCGCGGCTGCAGAAATGGTGCCTACCGTTCCTGAAACAGTAAGGGATGAACCTCCTGCGTTTTTATCAATAGAAAGCGTATTTACAACGGCTTTCTCCGTGACGCTAACCTCTGCCTTTGCGTCTACAGACAGGGTTTTAACGTCGCCTCTGACCTCAACCTTGGCTCCGTCTAAGACGGTAACGTCAGCAAAGCTTCCCTCAAGGATTACTTCGGTATTTGCATCCAGTGTTGCTATGGTTACTCCGTCTGATACAATACGAACCGCGCCGTCAGTGCGCTCCACAATTACTTTTCCATTTACCTGACTTCCGTTGATGATATGAACTGAGTTTTTCCCTCCGCCTCTGGCGATTAGCCTGCCGTCAACGTGCACTGCATCCAGCGTTACTGACCCTTCCCCGATGCCCTCGGCAAGAATCAGATCACCTTTTATGGTCACTCCTTTTAGTTTTACTCCGTCCGAATTGATCACAGCGATACTGTGATCCCCAAAGGATGACACTGCATCGGTATAGGTTCCGGGTTTGTTATAGTAGCCGCAGACGGCATTATCGATCATGGTAACAAACTGGGCCCTCGTGATATCAGCCTTGGGCTGGAAACTCCCGTCTGCCATACCGCCAATAAACTTGCTGTCCTCCAGCCCGAATACAGCAGTCCTTGCCCAGGAAGAAATGTTGTCGGTATCGACAAACGAGGAATTTCCACCGGGTGCAGCTTCTGCCCCAAATGCCCGAAACAGCATGACCGCAGCCTGTTCTCTCGTTACATTGGAGGAAGGCATTGCATGTCCTTTTCCATCGCCGGTAAGAATACCGGCAGCCTGAGCTTTCAGTACCGGATCAGCAAACCAGTCACCTGAACCCACATCGGAAAAGTGATTCTCTGCTCTCTTCTGATATCCCATAAGCCGCTCCAACATAACTGCCAGTTCCGCTCTGGTTATGGGCGCATCAGGACGAAATCCCCGCGAATCTCCTTTGATTACGCCAAAGTCAACCCATCTCGTAATCGCCTTGGTTGCCCAATGTCCGGTAATATCTGTCAATTCTGCAACGGAAACTGATCCTTCCTGATTGGATGCTTCTGCTCCGAAAGAAAAAACGGGCAGCATGGTCATGACTAAGCATACTGTTAAAAGAACAGAAATTCTCTTCTTTGCCCTCATACAAATCCTCCTTGGTTTTAATAATGATACACTTAATTACCATTTTAATCCATTCATTAACACTGCACAACGGATCGTCTTCGACTTTTTTCGTCAAGCCTATCAGGAGGTAAAAAAAAGGCAGCGGTGGTTCCGCTGCCATTGATGGTGTATGTGAAGAATGTTCGTGCATAGAAGGAATGATCGCACAGATGAAGCGTGATTTGCACTATGAAAAGTGCGCACCGAATTACGGCCAGATCAGTTCAAGATTTTGTTCGGGGCAGATATCACTGCATAGACCACACCCTCTGCATAGCTCGGGACTGAGGAAAACTTCTCCGGCGTTTTTGGTAAGCGCTCCGTAAATGCATGCAGAGATGCACTTATGACAATCCCCGCTGCTGCATGCATCCTTCAGATGGGAGATTTTCGGTTCTACTTGAATTTCATCAAAAGACTTGATTCCGCTGAGCGCAGCCCCCCTAAGTTCAGAGAGGTTCTGTATATCGTTGGCCTCCATCCACCGCTCAAGATCGTTTTTAATCCCCTGGATATGACCGAAGCCGTTCAGCATCAGTGCAGTTCCAATCTGGATGGCAGAAGCACCCAGCATCATGTATTCCAACACGTGCTCATAGGTTTCAATTCCGCCGATTCCGCAGACCGGAAGCTTAGTGCTTTGGGCAATGGTCGCCACCGAAGCCAAACCAAGCGGACGGATGGGGTTTCCGGAATACCCCCCGTAGGTAGGAAGGCAGGGTTTTCGGCTCTTGATATCCACTCCCAGAATACAGCGTACCGTATCGATGGCGCTGATAGCACTTCCGCCGGCTCTTTCCACTGCGCAGGCTACCTTTGACATATTGGTCACATTTTGTGACAGTTTTACCATAACCGGAATATCGACGCTGCTGACAACCTTTCTGGTCATTTCGTAAATTCGTTCTGCGCTTGCAGCCATGACCTCAAGACCCTCTCCCATAGGAGAAGCCAAACCAAGCTCGATGGCATCGGCGCCTATCTTTTCCATTTTCCCTGCGATAAAGCTGATCTCAGAGGAAGTCTGGGCACAAATGCTTGCAATCACGATTCCGCCGTTGCTTTTTGCGCTATCGATCTCCCGCTCCCATTCCTCAAGCAGAATATCGCTGTAAAGTCTGATATTCTGTACCCCGTTGTTCCGATAGGCAACTCTCGGTCTGACATCGATATTTACTTCATTGACAATGGTTTCCGTTACTACAGCCCCTGCTCCCGCAAGGATTGCTTTTCTGATCATGTCACCGTTTCTGGACCATGGACCGGCGGCAACAATAATGGGGTTATTCAATTTCAAGCCCATAAAATCAATAGCAAGTGTCATCGTTTCTTCCTCCTTGTTATCAGAAGATTTCCTTAACCCTGTCCTTATGCCCGCATGATTTTCTGACCTTCAGTTTGGACTGAATCAGTATTTCCTGCGGCTCCGCGTCCTCCTGCGATTCTTCCATGAGGTCAAAAAGCAGCCTGGCAGCAATCAATCCCATCCGGTACATCGGTTTTGTCACCGTAGTAAGCTTGGGTTCCAGATATCCTGAAAGCTTTAAATTATCAAAGCCCACAACCGCCATATCCTCTGGTATACTTAAACCGGATTGTTTGATTTTTTCCATCGCACCGATTGCCATGATATCAGAGGTCACGAAGATTGCCTGGGGCCTTTCCTCCAGATTCAGAAGCTTGCTTGCCGCAAGGTATCCTCCTTCCAGGCTGTTCTCTTCAGCAAAAAAATACTCGTGCGGGCTGGGTAGACCTTCCTCCTCCATGGTTTTCCGAAACCCCTCCAGTTTATCTTCGTTTTCAAGCTTTGGCTTTATTCCATAAATTACGCCGATTCGTTTATGTCCAATCTCAATCATGTGCCGGGTCGCCTCGGCTGCAGCGGCCCGATAGTCCGTGTAAACAAGATTTTCCTCAGCCAGTTCTTCATTTTTTCCGATCAACACCACAGGAATATCCTGTTTCCTGATTTGAACCAGATCGCTTTTCTTTAAATAGGTGGATACCAGTATCATTCCATCTATCCTGCGATCGATAAAGTTTTCGATATAGCCTTTTTCCTTGTTTTTATCATCTTCTGTTGCACATAGCATAATGTTGTAGCTCTTTTGATGAGCCACATCCTCAACGCCCTTGGCAATTTCCATATATCCGAAATCTGTTATTTCAGGAATCAATAATGCAATTGCTCCGGTTCTGTTCAACTTAAGGCCTCTCGCCATCCAATTGGGTTTGTAATCCAGACTTTCCATTACACTGAGAATGTGTTCCTTTGTATCGGGTGCAACCGCATCGGGATGATTCAGAACCCGGGATACGGTGGCAACGGAAACACCGGCCTTTTTTGCTACGGATTTAATATTCAAGGGAGACTCCTCCTGTTATGAAGACAAATGATGTTATGCCTGTAGTATAGCATACCCGCTGTCCGATGAAAAACAAAATTAAGAGGAGGGGGACGATTGAACGCCGATCCCCTCCCCAATGGAAGTGTTTCTTTTTCGAGAAGTGCTGATTGAATGGAAGGTGCGCAAATGATTGATAAATTTTTCGGCTAACTAGTAAGCAGATGGAACTTAACCGACCAAAGGCGCGCCTGGAATGAATCAGCGTTTTCTTAACTTAAAGTCAACTGTTTCAGGGGTCTCTTTTATATACAAGGTCCTGACTGCGGGCTCTGTGCGGCTGATAATCTTTCCCCGCCGGATTACATACAAACATTCACTGGTCAGCCGAACCGCCTCTGCATCATTTCTGGCATCCAGTATTACAAGATCCGCAGGCTTTCCAGCCTCCAATCCGTAGGAATCTTCTACGTTCAGCGTTCTCGCTGACCTTACGGTAATCATCTCCATCAATGTCGAGATCTGATCATGCCCGTTCATATGCGCAGTATGGGCCAGCAAATTTGCTGCGGCGATCATGTTTCCCTTCCCCATGGAATACCATGGGTCCATAATGGAATCGTGTCCGATACATACGTTGACGCCCCGTTCCAGCAATTCATCCACCCTGGTATGCCCCCTCTTTCTGGGGTATCCATCGGTACGATTCTGGAGAACGGAATTATCAAATGGATTGGTAATCATATTCATATCGGCTTTTTTCAGAATTCCAAGCAGTTTAAAGGCATAGTCGTTATTATAGTTATGCATTGCAGTGGTGTGGCTGGCTGCGGCTCTCCCCTGCCAGCCTCTGTTGATATTCTCCTTGGCCATGACCTCGATGAACCGGGAATGGGGATCCCCCGTCTCATCAATATGGATGTCAATAGGCTTGTCGAACTCTTCCGCCAGCTTGTAAACTGTCTCTACATCCTTGACGCCGTCTTCCCGCGTATACTCAATATGCGGCGCTCCGCCTACCACATCTGCACCAATCTCCAGTGCTTTTCTCAGCAAAGCCTCACCATCGGGTTTGGTAAAGATGCCGTCCTGAGGGAAGGCAACAACCTGAATATCGATCAGATCCCTTACTTCATCTCTTAATTCCACAAGACTCTCTACGGTTACCAGTGTCGGATCAGAGCAGTCTGCATGGGTTCTTACCCGAAGAACTCCGTTTGCAATGTACCAGTTAACCACTTCCCGGGCATTCTCTTTCAGAATTTCCTTCGTCAGGAAAGGCTTTCTTTCTCCCCAGATATCGATGGCTTCCAGCAGGGTTCCCGATTTGTTGGGTCTGCTTAGATCACCCGCAGAAAGCACTGCATCCAGATGAACATGAGGATCAACAAAGGGCGGGATTACAAGATTCCCCCCTGCGTCTACAGTCTCTGGCACATCTGCTGTGATGGTTTCCTCAATACGGCTGATACGGCCATCCTCAATGAGGATGCACATCAGTTCTTCCTGCCCTCTGAGCTTTGCATTTTTTATTAAAAGTGAATTCATTGTTCCGTCCTCCTGTTGCTATTTCTAAGGAATCGCTGGTTTAATGGATCGTGTGCAGATGTTCAATCAGCGCTTCCCTAAACGTACTTTGCGTCCTTTTTCACTTTATGGGAATCATCGATCTTCATTGATGCAAAAACAGCATTGATGACAGGCACTGCAAGCGCAGCAATGATAATTCCCTGCAGGGATGGCACCCCTACCTCAAATATTCCGCCGAAATATGCGGCAGCACAGCCGATCAGATATGCAATCAAAGGTGCAATGCGGAGCTTCCTGAACTTGACATCATCCAGCATCGGCAACTTCGTTTTATATGTAAAGAAATAGTCTCCTATGATTACGCCGCCGAGAGGAGGTATGAAGGTTCCGAAAAGATTCAGCAAAGGAATAAAGTATGCCCCAACACCAGCTACCGCTACAATTGTTGCTATGACGACGCCCCATATTACAAAGGGAGCCTTGTTAGACTTATTGAACATTTCCGCTCCCGCTACACCGAAGGCATATGCAGTCGCATTGTTTGTGGTCCAGATATTCAGGGTCAGGATAATCAATGCCCAGAAGGTTAGGCCCATGGTGATCATCAGCTCAATCAGGTCCCCCGTCTGGAACGCAAAGCCGCCTACCATTCCAGAGAAAACCATGATGCCATTACCGACGAGGAAGGACAATATCGCTGCGATAAATGCCGTTTTTCCATTCTTTGCAAACCGGGCCCAGTTTGCAGCCTGGGTTCCGCCGGAGGCAAACGTACCTACGATAACGGTTATGGCAACGGTTACCGACATGGTTGCAGTGGGCTGCATCCCAAAGAGATTTTCCATGCTGCCTACTTCATTGAAAGCCATCCAGGTGACGATAACCACAAGGGCCACCATCAGCGGCATTGCAACATATGAAACAATCGCCATGCTTTTAAAGCCATACAAAGCTGTGGCACCCATTACAACAGACCAGAAGATGATGAAGAAGACCTCCCAGCCCGGAAGTCCGAGCCCTTTGGAAAACAGGATACCCATATACTCTGCCGTAATTGCGTACCAGAGAACCTGAGTTCCACCAAGGATGATATCGGCCCATTTCGCACCTGCGCTGCCCAGCGTATATCGGGCCAGAAGCACGGAAGTCAAGCCTGTCTTGGCTCCGATAAAGCAGATCACTGCCACATAGAAGCCG
The DNA here is from genome assembly GCA_029239605.1 of Bacillota bacterium. Taxonomy (GTDB): domain Bacteria; phylum Bacillota; class Clostridia; order Peptostreptococcales; family Anaerovoracaceae; genus Anoxybacterium. The sequence goes on from JARBUO010000050.1 coordinate 16,748, forward strand.
AGAATTGCACTTCCTGCCAGCAGAATCCAAATCAATTCCGAAAAGGGGAATGCAGCGCCAAGCCGGGCACCTGCCGCCATAGTGGGCGTAAAGAATGTAAATCCGATCAGCACACCAGTTACTGCAAGGAGGCCCGTTCTGGCTTCCGGCGGTACATGGCTCAGGGGATAATCTTTTTCTTCGACCACCGCTTTTTTGGTCATCTCTTTTGACATGGTAATTCTCCTTTCAATATTCTACGCAAATATTCTCGTAATCAATTACATTAATATGGCATAGTAAACAGAATGATTCCTTTCATACTAATTGGACATTCGAATGTAATTGATTACATTTTCATCATCATATTATCATGAGTCAGTATTGCTTACAACACTTTTTTCGAACTTTTCTGATAATTATTCCATTCTGAATTATAAACGTTAGACAAGAAACAGCCCAGTGTATCGCAATTTCTATGACACTGGGCTGTTGATATCGGTAAAGAACAAACCGGCTCCTGTTAGCCGCATTGTTTCTGCTCCTGCAAACCGCATTTTAATTAATGGCAGCGGTTAAATGATTTATGAAATAAAACTTTCTTTCAGATCGATTGTACGCTTCGTATCGCTGCTGACGATGGCTTCTTCAATGAGCTTGATGGTATTTCTCGCCTGCTGGGGAGTAACGGCAAGGGGCGCTTCTCCCACCAGGGCTTTATATACGCTGAGATAATACTGACGATAATCTCCCCGTTCACTCTCAACGATTCCGTCCATATTTAATCCGCCGATTTCTGTTGAAATTCTTCCGTATATAGATGCCGGCTCTTTTCCCCAATCGGACTTGTTCAGCGGAGTTAATTCGCTCACAAGGTCATCCTCCTGTACGTCGAGGCCATATTTGACAAAGGAGCCCCTGTCACCCAGCAGTGTAAATCTGGGGGTTGGTATTTTTACAAGCATTCCGGATTTCAAGGTAACCTTAAGGTTGGGATAATGGAGGATCAGTTCAAAATTATCGATGGTCTGCTTGCATTCCCTCTGATTGCGAAGATCTGCAGTTACAGCTTCAGGAAGTCCAAAGAGGTTCACCGCCTGATCGATAAGATGAGGCCCCAGATCATAGAGCATGCCGCAGCCGGGACCGCTTTCCTCTCTCCAATTATGGTTCGTCGTATTCTTAAAGCGATCAAAATGACTCTCAAATTCAACAAGTTTTCCCAGCATACCGCTCTCAATAAGCTTCTTCACCGTCAGAAAATCACTGTCCCATCTTCTGTTTTGGTAGACAGATAAGACTGTATTTTTTTCCTGTGCAAGTTTTATGAGCTGATCCGCATCCTGAGAGGTGATGGTAAAAGGCTTGTCAACCACAACATTTTTATTGGCAGCAATAGCTTCTGCAGCCAGCGGATAATGGAACTCATTGGGTGTTGCAATTACCACCAGTTCGATGGTTTCATCCTCAAAGATATCCTTTACATCCGTAACAACGGCTGTATTTTCATATCTTCTGTGAATCTCCTCTCCACTTGTCTTGTTCTTGGTGTAAATTGCCTTTAGATGAAACTCTTCCAGACAATTAATAATCGGGGCATGAAATGCCCTTCCGGCCAGTCCGTAGCCGATGACAGCAGCATTGATGGTCTTCATAAAAAATCCTCCTTTTATCCATAGGAATGTCTAAGAAATATGATTCCCGTTATTTGCTAATGCAATCTCCTTCAATCCACTTTCTTGTGCCTGAAATAGTCTGATGGAGATGCAGTGGTAAATCGCTTGAATACCGAAGAAAAATAGTTCGGCGTGGAAAAACCAAGTTCCAAAGCTGCTTCTGTTACGCTTTTTCCATGGGACAGTAAAACCTTTGACCGCTCTATCTTTCGAAAATTGATAAACTCTCTTGGGGTAAATCCCAGCTGCTGGCAAAACTTTTGTTTAAACCGGGAGAGGGACAGCCCGGACACCTCTGCCAGAATCTCAAGGGGAATATTTTCACAGATATTTTCAGCAATGTAGTCCACGGCTGCCTGAATATCCTGGGATATGACCTTTTCCTGCTTCTGAGAGTAGGCAATGAGCTGATTGAGAAAATAAATCAGAATGGATGAGGCATGAAATTTCTTGCTTCCGTCCTGATGATAAGTCAGCCGAAAAAACTCTTTCATCAGTCTTTGCATTTCCCCCGTATTAGTATTGATCAGGCGGGAATTCAGGTTTTTCAGATCGCTGATCAGCTGTTTCTTCCACTCCGCACCCAAGTGCAAGAAATTTTGCGCTGTAATATCCAGCTGGAACCAGTACATCTCATTGAGGGAAATTGGCACAGCGCCTGTGCTGTGCGCTTCTCCGGGCGGTGAGATATAGACATCCCCTCCCGAGAGGTGGTGAATTTGATCATCGTTGATAAAGGTCATGGTCCCCTTGCACAGATATGTGATTTCAAATGCATTTTCATGAAAATGAGGATACAGCGCCGGAATTGCCTTCGTCACACTGTGTTTGCCAAACATGCGCAGGCCTGGAATGTTAAGCACTTCAGCCGTTTGGATGATACGGAATCCATCGTCAAAGGGCGGATCCCTCCAGTTAATCGGTTCCATCTTCCCTCCTCCCCAACATATAATTTTGTACTATGATCAAAAGTGGATGCAACTAAATTATACTTATTATATAATTCAGAATCATAATAATCAATAGGATGTGATCAATTTTGAAACGCTCTCAAATTAATGCACTGATAAAGAGTACCGTTGGATGGCTTGAGGAAAGGCATGTATTTCTTCCGCCTTTTGCTTACTGGACCCCGGCAGAATGGGCCAAAAAGGGGCATGAATATGATGAAATCCGCGAAAACATGCTAGGCTGGGATGTTACGGATTACGGCCAGGGTAATTTTGATGACGTTGGACTTCTATTATTCACCATAAGAAATGGAAATCTGAGCAAGGCTGAATTTGCAAAGCCTTATGCTGAAAAAATGTTAATTTCACAAGTTGATCAGATTTCCCCCAATCACTTTCACTGGAACAAAATGGAGGACATTATCAACAGAGGCGGAGGCAAACTGTTTCTTCAGCTCTGGAATGCCACATCGAAGGAAGCATTAGCGGATACAGATGTCACTGTCCGAATTGACGGAAAGGTATGTACCGTACCGGCAGGAGGGTCGGTTCTTCTGGCGCCGGGGGAAAGCATCACACTGACTCCCGGAATTTATCACCTTTTTACCGCAAAAGAAGAGCGGGTTCTGGCCTGGGAGGTTTCCATGGTAAACGACGACCTTACGGACAATCGATTCTATGAAACTCAGGAGAGATTTACCACCATTGAAGAAGACGAACCGGCAGAGTATCTCCTCTGCAATGAATATCCGGAGGCAAAGTAATATGTATGATATCACTGCATTGGGCGAGCTTTTGATCGATTTCACTCCTGCAGGAAAATCTTCTGCAGGCATGGATCTATTCGAACAAAATCCGGGCGGCGCTCCGGCCAACGTACTGGCCTGTGCTTCCAGACTGGGATATCGAACCGCCTTCATTGGAAAAATCGGCACGGATACGCAGGGAGATTTCTTAAGGAAGACCCTCCAGGATGCCGGGATTGATACATGTGGTTTAGTCAGTGACGAAAGATTTTTTACGACCATGGCCTTTGTAAGCCTCGGAGATGGTGGAGAGCGAAGCTTTGCATTTGCAAGAAAGCCTGGTGCAGATACACAATTGTGTCAGGAAGATGTGAATTTGTCCATTCTCAGAGAGAGCAGGTTCTTTCATTTCGGATCACTGTCTCTGACTGACAGCCCCAGCCGGGAGACTACCTTTTATGCGCTGAAAAAAGCAAGGGAAGCACACTGCATCATATCTTATGACCCCAATTACAGACCGCTGCTATGGAAGAGCAGAGGGCAGGCAATGGAAGAAATGCGGCGTGC